>NZ_CAJQZB010000008.1:0-158625 GCF_907164545.1 Paraburkholderia gardini
GCTCCGACACCCCGACGCCCTGCATGCCGACCGCGAAGCGCGCCGCGTTCATCATGATGAACATGTACTCGAGGCCGCGATTCTCTTCGCCGATCAGGTGCCCGGTCGCGCCGCCGTGGTCGCCGAACTGCAGCACCGCCGTCGGGCTCGCCTTGATGCCCAGCTTGTGCTCGATCGACACGCAGTGCACGTCGTTACGCTCACCCAGCGAGCCGTCTTCATTGACGAGGAACTTCGGCACGATGAACAGCGAAATGCCCTTTACACCTTCGGGCGCGTCAGGCGTACGTGCGAGCACGAGATGCGCGATGTTCTTCGCCATGTCGTGCTCGCCCCACGTGATGAAGATCTTCGTGCCGAACACCCTGAACGAGCCGTCGCCCTGCGGCTCGGCGCGCGTGCGCACGAGCGCGAGGTCCGAGCCCGCCTGCGGCTCGGTCAGGTTCATCGTGCCGGTCCATTCGCCCGAGATGAGCTTCGGAACGTAGGTCTGCTTCTGCGCTTCGGTGCCGGCGGTGAGGAGCGCCTCGATCGCCCCGTCGGTCAAGAGCGGACACAGCGCGAACGACAGGTTCGACGCGTTGAGCATCTCCATGCACGGCGTCGCGATCAGCTTCGGCAGACCCTGGCCCTCATATTCGGGCGGATGCTGCACGCCCTGCCAGCCGCCTTCTGAAAACTGCCGGAAAGCTTCCCTGAACCCGGGCGTCGCGGTGACATGGCCGTCTTTCCACGTGCTCGGGTTGCGGTCGCCTTCGACGTTCAGCGGCGCGAGCACCTCGCCGCACAGCTTCGCCGATTCCTCGAGCACCGCCTGCGCGGTCTCCAGACCGGCATCCTCGAAACCCGGCAATGTGGCGATGCTGTCCAGACCGGCCAGCTCCTTCATCACGAAAAGCATGTCCTTGAGGGGGGCGTTATAACTCATCGCGCGTCTCCTTCCTGTATGTTTGAGCGGAAAATGCGCCGCGTGGAGGACTGCTTCCACACGCTACGCACCAGATGCCCACATCCTAGCGGTCCCGTTCGCGTCATCCAATGGCAAAAGCTGCCCTTTGATTGACAGAACCTGCCGTTTTTTACCAACCCGCCCCGATGGGTCGAAAGATGGCGAAGCGGCTCGTCGAGTGGCAGGTTTTGTCAGTCAAACCGCGAACCTCGCTCCGGGCGGGATGGTTGGCACGCCTGCGTCGATTGCATGCTGACAGCGCTACGCCTCCAGTTCGTCCTCGAAGCAATGCAAGGTCCGCGATTCGAATTTCCTGCGCGGCCACTCGCGAAGGCGCCCCGGTCTGTTCGAGACATGACAGCGCGACACTGGGTCTATCGAGCGAGCCCACGCACACCTGAATGCGAGCAATGACTTCGCCGCTCATCTGTTTCCACTTGCTTTGGCAAAGTGCGAATCTTTTTATGCGCCAGCAATTATCACCCCCATAGACAGCAAGGCCTTTTCGAATATCGCATAATCACGATATATGATTCGTCCCGTAGCGATGCAATTGCCGGCATGTTCGCATGCCGCGTCGGAATAAACGTTCATGAAAGCCCACACTGCTCCGCAACCGATCGATGTCGATGCAATCCACAAGGCGCTCGCCAATCCCGTGCGCCGCGAGATTCTCGGCTGGCTAAAGAACCCGTCCGAGCATTTTTCAGATCAGGAGATTCCGCTCGATCATGGCGTCTGCGCCGGCAAGTTCGAAGGCCACTGCGGCCTGTCGCAGTCGACTGTGTCCGTGCACCTCGCCGCGTTGCAGCGCGCGGGGCTCGTCACGTCGAAGCGCGTGGGTCAATGGGTGTTCTTCAAACGCAATGAAGCAGTCATTCAGGCGTTTATCGAACACATGAACGCAGACCTCTGACGCAACGCATTCGCATCGCCTCGTTTCTTTTATTCACGCTGTTTCATAGCGGCGGGCCCTTGCCCGCCAGGAAAGGTGAACACTTATGCCGACTCTTTTCGATCCGGTCCAGATTGGCGATATCACGTTACGCAACCGCATTTTCATGGCACCGCTGACGCGTTCCCGCGCAGGTGACGTCCGCGTTCCAAACGCACTGATGGCAAAGTACTACGCCGAGCGCGCGTCGGCTGGCCTGATCCTGAGCGAAGCGACGTCTGTCACGCCGCAAGGTCTCGGTTACGCCGCGACACCGGGCATCTGGTCGCAGGAGCAGGTCGAGGGCTGGAAGCTCGTCACCGAAGCGGTCCATCAGGCTGGCGGCAAGATCTTCCTGCAACTGTGGCACGTTGGGCGTGTATCCGACCCCGTGTTCCTGAACGGCGACCTTCCCGTTGCGCCGAGCGCGATCGCCGCGAAGGGCCACGTGAGCCTCGTGCGTCCGAAGCGCGAATACGTGACACCGCGCGCGCTCGATCTCGCGGAAATTCCGGGCATCGTCGAAGCGTATCGCAAGGGTGCGGAGAACGCGAAAGCCGCCGGTTTTGACGGCGTCGAAATACACGGCGCAAACGGCTATCTGCTCGACCAGTTCCTGCAGGACAGCACGAACCATCGCACGGATGCCTACGGTGGCTCGATCGAAAACCGCGCACGGCTGCTGCTCGAAGTGACGGACGCATGTATCGCTGTGTGGGGCGCGAACCGCGTCGGCGTTCACCTGGCGCCGCGGCGCGATTCACACTCGATGGGCGACTCCGACCCTGCGGGCACGTTCGGCTACGTGGCACGCGAACTCGGCAAGCGCAAGATCGCGTTTATCGCCGCGCGCGAAGCACTGGGCGACGACCGTCTCGGACCGCAACTGAAACAGGCATTCGGCGGCCCGTACATCGCGAACGAACGGTTCACGAAGGAAAGCGCGCAGCAGGTGATCGACGCAGGCGAAGCCGATGCGGTGGCATGGGGACAGCTCTTCATCGCGAATCCGGATCTGCCGCGCCGTTTTGCGCTCGATGCACCGCTGAACACACCGGTTCCGGAAACCTTCTACGCTGAGGGCGAAGCCGGCTACACCGACTATCCGGCACTCGAAGCCGTGAACGGATAACCGGCAAGTTTCAACGCAGGTTCGCAGTAACAGGCGCGGGATGCGCGGCCGGCATGACACGGACGCGTATCCCGCGCTTTTTTGTCGTCCCTCGTATGACCTGCCTCCTGATCATCGTGACGGATCCGAAAAACCGTACGCGCACCGCACGCAGGACTACACTGCTGAAACCTGAATTCTGCCCGACACGATATGGACCTGATGCACCTGTTACAGCTCGCGTTGCACTTCGACCAGCACCTGGGCGGTTTGATCGAGCAGTACGGCACCGCTGTGTACTCGATGCTGTTTGCGATTATCTTCGTCGAGATCGGTTTTTTGCCGCTCTTCTTTCTGCCAGGCGATCCGTTGATCTTTATCTGTGGCGCGTTCGCGGCAACGCACGCCCTGAACGTATGGATTGTGATGCCGGTGCTGTTTGCGGCGGCGGTCGCCGGCAGCATCGTCAACTACGCAACGGGCCGCGCGATCGGCGAGAAGGTCTATACCGCGAACATTCGCTGGATCGACCGGAACGCACTGCGCAAGGCGCACGCGTTCTATGAAGCGCGCGGCGGGATCACGTTTCTGCTGTCGCCGTATATCGCAGTGGTACGCACGTTCGCGCCGTTCGTCGGTGGCGTCGCACGCATGACGTTCGCGCGGTTCGTCGCGTTCGTCGTGCCAGGCGCGGCTATCTGGATCGTCTCGCTCGTCGCTGCCGGTTACGTGTTTGGAAATGTGCCGCTCGTGCGCGATCATATGAGTTCGATCGTCCTGCTTGGCGTGGGCCTTGGTACAGGATCGCTGCTAGTGGGTGCGCTGTGGCGGCTTGCGAACGGTAAGCGACAACGCGTATAGACGATTCGCCGCCACAGCGGGCATGCCCATACGTCACACCCAGCCTTCGATCTTCAGCCCGCTCGCCTGCTCCGCTTCTTCGCGCGTGACCTTGCGTACGGTCTGCCCAAAGCTCCATACGTGCCCTTCCGGATCGCGCGCGGCATACACGCGGTCGCCGTAAAACTGGTCCTCCGGTTCGCGCACGATCACCGCGCCGGCTGAACGTGCATGTTCGCAATGCGCGTCGAGGCCGGATTCGAGATGCACATGCACGCATTGCGTGTTCTTGCCGCCAACCGATGCAGGGCTTGAAGTGTGATCAGCCCATTCGCTGCCGATCATCAGATAGCTGTCGCCAAAGTGCATTTCGGAGTGGCCGAGACGCCCTTCGCTATCTGTTATGACCATCGTGCGCTCAAAGCCAAAAGCTTTCTCCAGCCAGTCGAGCGCGGCTAAAGGGTCTTTGTAGAACAGCGCGGCACCCAGCGAAGGACGGCGAAACGGATCATCCATGACAGTCTCCGTGATTTATATATTTCACAGACTAGTTAAACAACCGGATGAATTCAACGTGCGATGCAGTCGTGCTGCGAACTACACTCCCGCTATTTTCAGGCAGGGTCGGGCACGTATAAAGCCTGCGCCCGCCGCTGCCGATGTCATGACTTTTGCGTTCAGACCACGTTGATCACGACGTCGATGTTGCCGCGCGTGGCTTTCGAATACGGGCACGTCTGATGCGCGGCTTGCGTCAGCGCCTGCGCCACTTCACGCGTGAGGCCGGGCAGGCTCACATTCAGGCGCGCCTGCAGGAAGTAGCCATCGCCGGCCGTGCCCAGATCCACTTCAGCGTCGACAGCCAGATCCGCCGGCAGCGTGACGTTCATCCGGCGGGCCGCGTGCCCCATCGCGCCGATAAAGCAGGCCGACCAGCCAGCCGCGAAGAGCTGCTCCGGATTCGTGCCGTCCCCTGCCTTGCCAGGCGACGTCAGCTTGATATCGAGGCGGCCGTCGGAACTGCGGGACTGGCCGTCCCGGCCGCCAGAAGTATGCGTCTTGCCGGTGTACAGCACTTTTTCGATTCGGGTCATGATGAAATCCTTTTTTCAGTTCGGTTCTGTATTCAACTTTGGTACAGCGTTGCAACGTATTGGAAATTCGTGGAAACCGGCAGCCGGTCAGTTTCCGCCTTGATAAAACATGCGGTTCAGGTTCGCGAGTTGACCGCTCTTCTCTGCCTGCACGAGTTCGGCTCTGACCTGGGCACGCGTGCGCGGTTGTGCGCTGGCGCCTGGTGCGGTCTGATCCAGATGCGTGGCGGCCGCATTTTCGACGCCGGTAGCGGTGGCACCGGCAGCGTAAGCAATACCTGTCGTAGCGGAAACAGCGAGGGTGACTGCGATGATCAAGGTCTTCATGGTGCTCTCCTGAAACTGGATGACTGAGAAGGAACATCCGGTATCAAACATCTCGTAAGCGGTGCGGGTTCGATCCGGCGTTGATGCATTAAAACGTGCGGATGTATCCCACCTGTGTCTCGAAACGCGGGATTTGCAATGTTGTGTATCGCCTGCAACCGCGGATACATTGCGATACAAACGTCGCCCTTTTTCGGGCTATAAAGCAGGCTCCAACCGTCGAGGAGCGTCTCATGTCATTTGAAAAGCTGAAGGGATCGTGCCATTGCGGCACAGTGCAATTCGAAATGCGTACGCCGGTGGCACCAGCCATGCGTTGCAACTGCAGCCTGTGTCGTCGCAAGGGCGCGCTGATGTCGCCCTCTTTCGCCGCGGATGCACTCGAAATCGTCAGCGGCAAGGAAGCGCTAACGCTCTATCAATTCAACACGAAAGTGGCGAAGCATTACTTCTGCAAACACTGTGGCATCTACACGTTTCACCAGACCCGTACGAACCCTGCGCTGTGGAGAGTGAATCTCGGCTGCCTCGAGGGTGTCGATGTGTATGCGCTCGAATCGTCCGTCGGCGATGGAGCGAGCCTCTCCGTCGTGGAGGCCGCATGAAACGGATCATCGCAATGCTCGTATTTCTGACCGGCGGCATCGGGTTCGAAATAAGCACGCCCTTTAGCTGCTCATTGATCCACACTAGCCGGGCACCTGAAAAACGCCGGACCTTCTGATGCAGACGATGGAAAAGCCCGACCATATCCTGATTGTCGACGACGACCGCGAGATTCGCGAACTGCTCGGCACCTACCTCACGAAGAACGGCCTGCGCGCGTCGCTTGCACCCAGTGGCCGGCAGATGCGTGCGCTGCTAGAGGAAGAAACGCCTGATCTGATCGTGCTCGATCTGATGTTGCCGGGCGAAGACGGTCTTGTGATATGTCGTGAACTGCGCGCCGGACCGTGGCGTTCGGTGCCCATCCTGATGCTGACCGCGCTAGGCGAGGAAGCCGATCGCATCGTAGGGCTTGAGATGGGCGCGGACGATTACCTCGTCAAGCCGTTCGCCGCACGTGAGCTTCTCGCACGCGTGCGGGCAGTATTGCGGCGCGCGCGTATGTTGCCGTCCAATATGCAGGGCAGCGAGCCGGCGCAGTTCCTGCACTTCGGAGAATGGCGGCTGGATACCACCGCGCGCCATCTGCTCGATGCGAGCGGCACGATGGTGGCGCTAAGCGGCGGTGAATACCGCCTGCTGCGCGTGTTCCTCGATCATCCGCAAAGGGTGCTCACGCGCGATCAGCTGCTCAACCTCACCCAGGGGCGCCGCCCCGATCCATTCGACCGGTCCATCGATCTGCTCGTCAGCCGGCTGCGTCAACGCCTGGGCGATGGCGCGCGTGAACCGCGCTACATCAAGACACTGCGCAGTGAAGGCTACGTGCTGTCGGTTGCCGTGACATCCCAGGGGGCGGCTGAATGATGTCCGCACGCTGGATCCGATGGCCGCGCACCCTCTTTGCACGGCTGACCCTGATCCTTTTTCTGGGCCTGCTGCTCGCGCAGACACTGTCTTTTTCGCTAACGCTTCACGAACGGGACGACGCATTTTCCACGATGATGACGGGATACGTCGATCGCGAAGTCTCCATTTCCGTCGCCTTTCTGGATCACCTGCCTGCCGGCGAACGGGCACAATGGTTACCCCGGCTCGCGCGCCGCTCCTATAGTTTTATCCTCGGGCCCGGTGTCACCGGATCACCGCCTGAATCGCGGCTGTCCACGGCCGCCGCGGCGGCGTTCACGCGAGGTCTGGATCGACACTATGCATTGACCGTCAATGCCGTGCCCGACCGTCAGGAACATCTGCAGGTGCATCTGCGTTTGAGCGACGGTTCGCCGTTGACCATCGACGTCCGGCCGCAACCCGCCATACCGCTTTCGCCCTGGCTGCCGTTGATGATGCTGGGCCAGTGGATCGTTCTCGGCGTATGCGCCTGGTTCGCCGTGCGCATCGCGACGGCTCCGCTCAAGGAACTGGCGGAGGCGGCGGACACGCTTGGGCCCGATATGAAAACGACCCGCCTCGCGGAAACCGGCCCTGCCGAAGTCGCGCACGCTGCTAAAGCCTTTAACGCGATGCAGGATCGCATTTCGACCTATATGACCGAGCGTATCCAGATACTGGCCGCTATTTCGCACGATCTGCAAACGCCGATTACCCGCATGCGTCTGCGTGCCGATCTGATGGACGACACTGAACAACAGGTGAAATTCCAGCAGGACCTGAAAGAGATGGAAGCGCTCGTTCGCGAAGGCGTCACCTACGCGCGGACATTGCATGGCGCCGCTGAAGCACCGCGCCGCATCGATCCCGACGCCCTGCTGGAAAGTCTGGCGTCCGACTATCTGGATGCCGGTCAGGCGGTGACGTTGCAAGGCAGGATCGGCACATCGCTGCTCGCCCGACCGCAGGCACTGCACCGCATCCTTGGCAACCTGGTCGACAACGCGCTGAAATATTCCGGCGCAAGCGATATCGTGATCGACGCGTCGCAGCCAGACGAAGTCACGATCTCGGTTCTGGATCGCGGGCCGGGCATACCGGACGATGAAATCGAAGCGGTATTTCAGCCCTTTTATCGCGTCGAAGCTTCGCGCAATCGCGATTCCGGCGGAACCGGTCTGGGGCTTGCCATCGCGCGTCAGCTGGCACTCGCCATGAACGCGAGCCTGTCGCTTCAAAACCGTGCGGGCGGCGGTCTTGAGGCACGCTTGACCCTGCAGCGGCAATAGCATCGGGAATGCCCCTGGAGAGCGGCGGCCCGGGCTAAAACGCGCGCACTAACGTCGGCAAGCACACATTCAGGAAGCGGGTTTCCGCCGACGATATGATGGAAAAGCGTATCCATAACCCAATTGCGCCGTGTTATTGTTTTACCAAGGGTTCGCGCACCCGCGAACCGCATTTATCCAGATTCGCGAGCGTCGCCATGAGTGATGTACGTCACCAGTTAAGCCCACGCGATCGCGTCGAGTTGCTCTGCTGGCTCACCTGCGGGAATCTCGGCGCGTGGTATCTCAACGAGGCGTGGCCTGAACCGTCGTTCCAGGTCCAGGCGGCGCACAAGTGGCTCGACCGGCATATGCGCACCGCCGACTGGCTCTGCATCGCCAGATTGTCGGCGCTGGCGGTCGATATTGCCCGTCAGCACGCATCGTTTGTCGACACCGAATGGGCACGCGACGCCGTCGAGGAAATCCTCAATACCGACGACCTCGATTTCCAGTCCCGGCTGGTCCGCAATGTGCTTGCCGACTGCCAGCGCGCCCTCGCGGACAAACGGATCGCCGATTAATCCGTATTACGGAATCCGCAAACCGGTTGTCGATTTCCTGAAGTCCCGCTCGTCGTGAGAGAAGACAGGGGTCGCAGACAGGCGGAATACTTCGCAGTCTCGCACCCCCGTTTCCTTTAACCGACGAGGGGGTCGTTCATGACTTCAGTAGAGGCTTCTGCACAGGCGTTGAGACCAGCCGTGGAGCTGGCACAGTCAACGCGCCGGTTTCCCGGTGAAAACGCGCTATACCGGAGCGCACGCAACGCACTGCTGGCGGAAGAAATCGAGTTGCGACGCCATATCGAACGGGTTGCCGCGCAGCGCCGCGCGCTGCCGCCCGGCGGCGAGGTGCCGGAGAATTACCGCTTTGAAGGCGAGCATGGGGCCACGACGTTGCGGCAAATGTTCGGCGAGCACGACACACTCGTCACCTACAACTGGATGTTCGGCCCGAAGCGGGCACGGCCATGTCCCATGTGCACCTCGATGCTCACCGCGCTGGACGGCGAGATGGCCGACATCCTGCAGCGCGTGGCGTTCGCGGTGATCGCCAGATCGCCGGTCGAGCGTCTGGGCGCATTCAGGAAAGAACGGGGCTGGCGGCATCTGCGCCTGTATTCGTCGGGCGGCAACAGCTTCAACCGCGATTACGCCGACGAGAACCCGGAAGGCGACGACAACGCGACGTTCAACGTGTTTGTCCGTTCCGGCGACACCGTGCGCCACTTCTGGGGCGACGAAATGGGACCGCTTACGGCGGACCCGGGCCAGGACCCGCGCGGCGCACCGGACGCCATGCCGTTATGGACCGTGCTGGACATGACGCCTGGCGGGCGCGGCATCGACTGGTATCCGAAACTGGAATATGCCCTGAAATAAGGGCTCACGTGAACAGACGGGCGGCAGGCGATGCGCGTTCGTGCGGTGCATCGGGGCGTGTCGGGGCGTGCCGTTAGCCGGCCCGCCCCTTGACTCGCGCACGCCCCGAAGTGGTCAACGTTCCCAGGAAAAACAGGTCGAGCGCCTTGTTGAATGCTTTCTGCGGCGTCAACTGCGTACGTGCCAGCATGGCCGGATCGTGCAGGCCTCTCGCGACGGCAAGCCAGTACTCGACGAGAAATGGACGTACAGCGTTTTCTTGCTCATACCGGGCGCAGCCGTAAGACCGTCCATCGTGAGCCCGCTATAGCCGTCACGCAGCAGGATTTCGCGCGCGGCGGCCAGGATGCGTCCAGACGGCCCCGCATCGAAATCGACATGAGGCAGCGCGAGCGGCGGCTGGCCTGCCGCCGCCTGTGCGGTTTCAACGCGATGCTTCACACGTGGCGCCCGGGTTGTCATCGCGATGTGCGTCCTGTGAATCATGCGTATCAAGGTTAGGGTGAGCATCGGGAAACCGCGTATATCCCGCGCGCCGCCGCCAGACTGTCAGCCAGCGCGGAGGCCAGAAAATGGCCTGCTGTCGCCAGAAACCATTTGCCTGGTTTCGGTTTCCTCTTTCAAGACAATAGCAAAGACCCGGCAGCGACAAAGGAACGACCACCGGCGCGCCCACAGAGGTGCGCGGTGATCAATGCGACGGATGCGGGCACGGGAACGAAGCCTGAATACGACGATGCGGAGGGATTGAAAGCGTGCGGAAAAAGGCTCTGGAATGCATGGCCGGCCGGGCCACCTGTTCAGCCCGGCCGGCCATGCGATCACGAGTTGATTACATCGGCGGCGCGACGCCGTTCTTTTCGACCACCACACGTTGAGCCACAAACGTGCCCTGCGCAGCAGGCGTCGCCACGACGAAGACTTTCCTGCCCGGCATCAGATCGACGCGAGCCGCTGACGTGAGCGTGACGACGGGTACGTTGGGCGGCACGGTCACGACATTCGTGCCGCCTTTGTACGACAGCTTCAGATCGCGCCCGCTGGTGCCTTCGACAACCGTATCGACGTTTGCATTCGTCATCGAGCTGTTCGGGCTCAGATCCCACGCGTAGTGCCCTTCGCCTGTGCCACGCGCCGACTCGGGAAACACGAGAACCTCCGTGGCGGTCAGCTTTCCATCCGTTCCGGTCGTGGCGGCAGTGCCCACGTACGAGCCCGGTTTGATGTCGGAGAGCTGCATCGGTTTCACGGCGGATACGCTCATGTCGGGTTTGACTTCAATGGAAACCATATCACCGCTGCGACGATGAACTTTCATCACGTCGCCGTTGAGTGAGACGATTTCACCACGAATACGTGAGGGTTTAGCCGGCGCCTGTGCAAATGCGGTACCGGCAAAAGATAGCGTCACAAGCGTGACGCCGAGTTTCATGCGGATGGACATGGGTGTCTCCGGAAAACACGAAGGCGCGCGCTCGCCAGGATCGTATGTTGCCTGTCGACGGCGGGTATCGCGGCCGGCAGTGCCCATACATCCCGGCGGTGTCTGCGCACGAGAACAGTACCGGGAGGATTCAACCCGATACATCTGGTTGGCAAACGTCGCGGTGCCGCGAATTATTCCGGCGCGTTAAAAATAATGTCGTGCTTACAGAAATCTGACTCACGTCGCTCATGCATACGATTTCGAAAGGCGTTGCGACGTGCCGCTGCATTTACACCGGCGCGACGCCTGTATAGTTCTCCGCCATCGCGGTCGCCGCGACGCGCGACGTGGTCACGTATTCGAGTTCCGCCACCTGCAGACGCTGCTCGAACGGCGAAGCATCGTCGAGACGATGCATCATGCGCGTCATCCAGTACGAGAAATGTTCCGCGCGCCAGATACGCTTTAACGCCGTCTCGCTGTAGCTCGCGAGCAGGTCGCCGCGATCCTCCTCGTAGTACGCGCGCAGCGCGTTCGTCAGCACCCGCACGTCGGCGACGGCGAGGTTCATGCCCTTCGCGCCAGTCGGCGGCACGATGTGCGCGGCGTCGCCCGCAAGGAAAAGACGGCCGTGCTGCATCGTTGTCGATACGAAGCTGCGCATGCCCACGATGTTCTTCTGGAAGATCCTGCCGTCCACCACTTTCCTGCCGTCTTCCGAATCGACCCGTGCGTGCAGTTCGGCCCAGATGCGGTCATCCGACCAGTTGTCGACCGAATCGTTCGGATCACACTGAAAGTACATCCGCTGCACGTTGGCCGAGCGCGTGCTCACCAGCGCGAAACCGCGATCGTGGCGCGCGTAGATCAACTCGTCCGAAGAAGGTTTGCCCTCGCATAGAATGCCGAACCAGCCGAACGGATACACGCGTTCGTAGTCCTTGCGCGAGGCCTGCGGAATCGCCGCACGCGATACGCCCTGCGAACCGTCGCAGCCAATCACGAAATCGCAGCGCAGCTCGCATGCCTCGCCTTCGTGGCGATAGCGGATCGACGGCGTCGCGGTGTCGAGATCGTGCAGCGACGTATCGGACACATTGAAGCGCAGCTCGCCACCCGCCGCCACGCGCGCCGCGACAAGGTCCTTGATGACTTCGTGCTGCGCATAGACGGTGATCGAATGCCCGGTCAGCCCAGTGAGATCGATGCGGCGCCGTTTGCCTTCGAACGCGAGTTCGAAGCCATGATGCAGCGCGCCTTCAGCCTGCATGCGCGCACCCACACCCGCTTCGATGAGCAGGTCCATGGTGCCCTGTTCGAGCACGCCAGCGCGGATCGTCGATTCGATCTGCTCGCGGCTGCGTGTTTCGAGCACAACCGACTCGATGCCGCGAAGATGAAGAAGATGGGAAAGAAGAAGGCCTGCCGGCCCGGCACCGATGATGCCAACCTGAGTGCGCATGTGTGTCTCCTGAATGCGGCATTGATTTGCACCCAGTGTGACGAACACGGCTCATATCGCGCAACGCGATATCAGGGATAAGCACTATCCAATTTTGAGATAAACGTCGACGAATGCAGGCACACGTCGAGCATCGGTCCGTGCACAGCTTCACGCATCGCGTGATGTCAGCGCGCTGCGCCGCGGACATCACGCTATATCCACCACGATCTTGCCGCGTGCCGTGCCGCTCGTGATGGCTTCGTACGCGTGTTCCGCCGAAGCCATGTCGAAGCGTCGCGGATCGAGACGCGGCGTGAGCTTGCCCGCTTCCACGAGCCGCGTGGCTTCGCGCAGCATCTCGCCGTGATGCGCGCGATGAAGGCCGCTTAGCAGCGGATACAACGTGAACACGCCCGAATAGCTCGCTTCACGAAAGGACAGCGGCGCGAGTGCATGCGAGCCCCAGCCAAGCGCGCTCACCACGTGCCCAAAATGCTTCACCGCCGCGAACGACGCATCGAGCGTCGCACCGCCGACGGTATCGGCCACGACATCGAAGCCGGCGCCCTGCGTGAGCGACGCAACGTATTGCTCGACCGTCTGCTCGCGATAATCGATCGGCGTGGCGCCCAGGCGCGCGACCAGATCGAGGTCGCGCGAACTCGCGGTGGCATATACCTTCGCGCCCAGCGCAGCCGCGAGCTGCACGCAAACGTGCCCGACACCGCCCGCGCCACCCTGCACCAGTACCGTCTGGCCTGCCTGAACACGGGCACGGTCGACGATGCCCGAATACGCCGTGATGAACACGAGCGGCAACGCCGCGGCTTCGCGCATGTCCAGCGTGGCCGGCTTGAGCGCCAGCAGGTCCGCGTCGACTGCCGCGTATTGCGCGAGCGATCCCTGAATACCGCCGACGCCGCCCGTCATGCCGTACACCTCGTCGCCCGGCTTGAACGCGCTGACGCCTTCGCCCACTGCCTCCACGGTGCCGGCCAGGTCGATGCCCAGCACCAGCGGCAACGGATGGTTTGCGTGCGCGGCGCTGCCGGCGCGGATCTTCGTGTCGAGCGGGTTCAGGCCGCTCGCCGCGATGCGCACGAGCACCTGGCCGCGCGCGGGTTCGGGCCAGGAAAGCGCCGTCATTTCGAGCGGACCGTTGTAGCGATTGAGTACCAGCGCCTGCATGAACATGATTTCTTTCCTGTTGAAGGGCGAAGAAGATGTCTCCATACTGGTTCATGCGTAACGGCATGTAAATCAACGATTTTGCACGTCTTCCATACATAAATGACTGAACGCTATCCGGAATGGAGTGACGTACGTATCTTCCTCGCGATCGCGCGTACCGGCACGCTCGGTGCCGCGGCGAAGCAGACGGGCCAGACGCAGCCGACCATGGGCCGGCGGCTGCGCGCGCTGGAAACGGTGCTCGGGCAGACGCTGTTTCAGCGCACCCGCGACGGTTTCGTGCTGACCGACGAGGGCGCGGCCGTGCTCGCCTACGCGGAGCGAATGGAAGAAGAAGCGCTCGGCTTCACCCGCGCGCTGGCTGGCAACGACGCCCGCCTGACGGGCTCGCTGCGGGTCGCGTCGTCGGACTGGTTCGGGGTTCACGTGCTGACGCCCGTGTTCGCGCGGTTTCTGGCCCGTCACACGGGCGTGTCGCTGGAACTCGTGACGGACGCGCGTCCATACAACCTTGCGCGACGCGAAGCCGATCTCGCGTTTCGCATCACGCCGTTCGAGGAACCCGACGTCATCCAGCGCAAGCTGATGCACATGGATTACGCGTTATACGGACGCAGCGATCTCGTGCCGCCCAGTGCCGGCGATGGCGCAGGCCAGACGCTCATCAGCATGGACAGCGCGTTCGACGCGCTACCGGACGTGGTGTGGATCAAACGCCTGCTGCCGAATGCGACTGTCGCGTTCGGCAGCAACAACCGCGGCGCGCAGGCGCGCATGTGCGCGGAAGGCGGCGGCTTTGCCGTGCTGCCGTGCCCGCTCGGCGATACGACGCCGGGACTCGCGCGCATCGATCCTGGCGAGGCGCCACCCGGGCGCGATGTGTGGTTCGGCTATCACCGCGACCTGCGCCGTGTGGCACGGCTTCGCGCGCTCGTCGACATGACCGTCGAGGTTCTCGCGAACCTATGATGCGTCGGTAGCGTCATCGCGCGGTGTAGCGTGGCGGCATGCAGCGCGCCTGTCCGCCGGATACGGGCGTTTCGGCACACCCGCGCCCGCCAGGGGCGTAAAACAAAGCCGTTCCGGACATCACAACATCGTCGCCCGGCAAAACTTGCATCAGATACAATCATCGAGGTTCGCCACAGCGACATTCAGGCGACACCCAGCCTACCGCCGACATCGGGGACAGTGTTGAGCACCAATCGATATGCAGGCAAAGGAAAACGTTTCGCCGGGCGCGTCTATCGCCTTCGCGTGATCGGCCTTGGCTTCGGCTTTTTCTGCGTCGCGTCGGTTTTCCATCAACTGCATGCGAGCCTCTGGCTGTGGGCGCTGCTGGTCTTTCACGGTTTTTTCTGGCCCCATCTCGCGTATCGCGCGGCACTCGCCTGGCAGGTGCCGTATCGCGGCGAACGCTGCAATCTGATGGTCGATTCGGTGTTCGGCGGCCTGTGGGTCGTCGCGATGCACTTCAATCTGCTGCCCTGCGTGCTGATTCTCGCGATGCTCAGCATGGACAACATCGCTGCCGGCGGCATGCGGCTCTTTTTGCGCGGCCTCGTTGCGCATCTTCTCGGTTTTGCGATCGGCGCGCTGACGCTCGGCCTCACGTTCGAGCCGCAATCGCAGATGCCGACCCTCATCGCATGCATGCCGTTTCTCGTGCTGTATCCGCTTGCGCTTGGCTGGGCGACCTACCGTATGGCGCAGAAACTCGCCCTGCACGCGCGCGAATCGGAGCGCCTGAGCCGCACCGACGGGCTCACGGGCCTGTGGAATCGGCGCCATTGGGAAGACCTGCTCGCCATCGAGTTCGAACGCTGTCGCGCGGAAGGCGCGCCGTGCTGTCTGGTGCTGCTCGATCTCGATCACTTCAAGCGCGTCAACGACACCGAGGGTCACGCCGCCGGCGATGCCGCGCTGCGCAGCTTCGCTCACTTCCTGCAGATGACGTTGCGGCCCGGCGATATCGTCGGGCGTTATGGCGGTGAAGAATTCGCGGTGATCCTGCCGGGACTGAAGCTGGTCGATGCACACCCGATGGTCGAACTGCTGCTGCTCGACCTGCGTTTGCGCACCGGCAACCCCGATCGCGCGCTGCGTTGCACGGCAAGCGCGGGCCTCACGTGCTACCGGCCCGGCATGGCGGACTTCACGGCATGGATGATGGAGACCGACCACTGCCTTTACGCTGCAAAAGCAAAAGGCCGTGACTGCGTGGTCGTCGCGGGCGAACACGGTACGTTCAATTCAAAGTCCGGCGCACACGCATCCACGGCACGCGCGTGAAGTGCGTGGCGTAGTCGTGACGCCGCGCGGCAAGCTTCAAGCCAGCGACAAACCCTCTGAAGTGCTGGAATCGCGCGGTGCATGCAGCGTGCGCGTCCAGGAAACGAGCATCGTCGCGAGTTGCTGCGCCGCCGGCGTCAACGGCATCGACGCGCGCTGCAGCAGGCAAACGTCCTGCGGCATCGCGCGCTCGCGCACCGGAATGGTGACCAGCGCGTGCGCGAACAGCCCGCGTTGCGTCAGGATCGACGGCTCCAGCGAAAGGCAGTCGGTCTGCGTGACGAGATGCAGCGCCTCGAACAGACCTTCGACAGTGGCGATGACCTTCGGCGGCGCAAGGCCGCGTTCGATGAACAGATCCGCGAGCCGGTTCGAAGGCGCATCGCCTGCTTGCCCGGGCGAGGGCGTCGCCACCCATGTGCAGCCGGCGAGTTCCGTCAGCGAGGTCGCCGACGCTTTCGGATGACCGCGCCGGCAGACGATCACCGGATCGGACGGATACAGCGTCGTCACGGAAAGATCGGCCGTGTCGCTCTGTTTCGTCACCAGCGCGACGGCGAAGTCGAGCGTGCCGTCGCGAATGCGTGAAATCATCATCCGCGAAGTACCGGTCCGCAGACGCAACGCGACCTTGTCGAAACGCGCGTGGTATTCGGCGAGCACGGGCGCGAGCGCATCGATCAGCGGTTCGGTGGACATGCCGAACGACACGTCGCCGCTGTAATCGCCGCTCAGCTGCTGCATCTCCTGCTCGGCCCGCTCGCATTCGCCGAGAATCGTCGCGGCACGCTGCAACAGACGCTGACCGAGCGCCGTCAGCGCGATGCCGCGATTGGTCCGCGTGAAGAGCGTCGCGCCGAGCATCAGTTCGAGGTTCTGCACCTGATGTGTCACCCCGCTTTGCGCAATGCCCAGCGCGCGCGACGCCGCACGGATGCTGCCATGCCGCGCCACCGCCGAAAACACACGTAA
Source organism: Paraburkholderia gardini (assembly GCF_907164545.1). Classification (NCBI taxonomy): domain Bacteria; kingdom Pseudomonadati; phylum Pseudomonadota; class Betaproteobacteria; order Burkholderiales; family Burkholderiaceae; genus Paraburkholderia; species Paraburkholderia gardini. The sequence goes on from NZ_CAJQZB010000008.1 coordinate 16,791, forward strand.
CTGCGAAAGTGTCAGCGCCATGGCTTGCCAGTCCGTGATCACATAAAGTGATCATGATAGCCCGGAGTGGTCTTTCATGATTCATCGGCGCGTCTTAGGATGCGCTCACATCTCCCCGGGAACCCACACCACATCACACAACACCGCGCGTACCGTGACGTACCGCGGCGCATCGTGAACAAGGCCGCCATGAAGAAGACATCCCTCGCGATCCTCGTCGCCGCGCTGACGCTCGTCGGCAGCGCGCATGCACGCGATAACGATTCGATTCGCCTCGGCATCGACCCGAGCTATCCGCCGATGGACGCCAAAGCGCCCGACGGAAGCGTCAAGGGCTTCGACGTCGATCTCGGCAACGAAATCTGCCGGCGTATCCACGCGCACTGCCAGTGGGTTGAACTGGAGTTCTCGGGCATGATTCCCGCATTGCAGGCGCGCAAGATCGACGCGATCCTTTCGTCGATGGCGATTACCGAAAAGCGCTCGCAGCAGATCGCGTTTTCGTCGAAGCTGTTCCAGTTCAGGTCGCGTCTCATCGCGCGTCAGGGTGCGCCGTTCAACGGCACGCCCGCGAGCCTTGCGGGCAAGCAGATCGGCGTGCAGTCGGGCACGCAGTTCGAGACTTACGCGCTTGCGCACTGGGCCACCCAAGGCGTGCGCGTGACCGCCTACAAGAGCCAGGATGAAGTGTTTCAGGATCTGGTCAACGGCAGGCTCGACGCCGCGCTGCTCGGCACCGTCGAAGCCGATTTCGGATTTCTGCGCACGCCTGCCGGCAAGGGCTTCGCGTTTGTCGGCGAGCCGCTCTCGATGGGCGATCATGGCGTGGGCATCGGCATGCGCAAGGAGGATACGGCGCTGAAAGCAGCCGTGGATGGCGCGATCGCATCGATGCGCAAGGGCGGCACGTACACGCAGATCGCCCACCGCTATTTCGACTTCGACCCGTACGGCGAATGAGCGCCCTCCTCTCCTGACCGGAACACGCATGCAAAAACAGACCACGTCCCTTCTTTCACCCGCCGTCGGCACGCAACGCGAGCTGGTGAGTTTTCACTTTGCACCGGCGTCCGCGTCAGCTTCGGCGCGATCCGGTTCACCGGCCAGCGACCGGAAGATCTACATCCAGTCTTCACTGCACGCGGACGAAACGCCCGCGATGCTCACGGCGGTCCTGCTGAAACGCCGCCTGCTCGAACTTGAAGCGCGCGGCGCGCTGAGCGCCGAAATCGTGCTGGTGCCCGTCGCGAATCCGGTTGGGCTCGGGCAGTACGTGATGGGGCAGTTCATCGGCCGTTTCGATCTCGCGAGCGGCAGGAACTTCAACCGGCATTTCCTGCAGTTCCCGACGCTCGCTGAACGCGCGAAAGATCTGCTGGGCGCCGACGCGATCCGCAATCGCGACATCATCCGTGATCTGCTGCGCGAAGAACTGGCGCGGCAAAAGCCGCTGACGGAATTCGAATCGTTGCAGCTCGCGCTCTTCAAACATTCGTTCGATGCGGATCTCGTCATCGATCTGCATTGTTCGCTCGAAGCCGTGATGCACGTGTACACCACCGAAGCCGCGTGGCCGTCGATCGAACCGTTTGCCCGTTATCTCGGCGCCGAAGCATCGCTGCTCGCGACGAACTCCGGCGCCCAGGCCTTCGACGAGGCGCACAGCCTCATCTGGTGGAATCTGCAGCAACAGATGCCGGCGGACAGGCCGGTGCCGAACGGCACGCTTGCGGTCACGGTGGAATGCCGGGGGCAACGCGATGTGTCTTACGCCATCGCGCAACAGGATGCCGACGCGATCGTCGATTACCTCGTTTCGCGCGGCGCGATTCGCGGTGAGCCGAAGGCGTTGCCGCCGCTGCGCTCGCCTGCCACGCCGCTCGCCGGCAGCGAACAGTTTTATGCGCCGGTAAGCGGCATCGTCGTGCATCGCGCGAAGATCGGCGACACCATTCGTGCAGGCGATGCGCTCTTCGACATCGTCGATCCGCTAACCGATGAAACGACCACGATCAGCAGCAATACGGACGGCGTTTTCTATATGCGGCGCGCGATCCGCTTCGCGACCGCGGGCGCGCCGCTCGGACGTGTGACAGGGACACGCGCGCTGCGCACGGGCGTGCTGCTTGGCGCGTAGCGTCTGCTCAAACCGTGCCTGACCTGCACTCGATGCACGCTCATCCGACTCCCGCCTGAAGCGCCTCGACGACGCGGTTGCGTCCCGACGCCTTCGCGAGATACAGCGCGGCGTCGGCGCGCGCCATCAGTGCGGATAGCGGCTCGCCCGCGCGATACTGGTCGACGCCCACGCTGAACGTATAGTGCAGCACCGCGCCCGAGCCCGATTGATACCCCGACGCGGCCAGCCGGTCGCGCAACCGGTTCAGCAGGACCACTGCTTCTCCTGCACTCGTCGCTGGACACACCACGCCGAATTCCTCGCCGCCGAGCCGGCCGAACACATCGCCGGTTCGAACGACCTCCATCACGATCGACACGAAGTGCATCAGCACCTTGTCACCCGCTGCGTGGCCGCACCGGTCGTTGATCGACTTGAAATGATCGATATCGATAGCCGCGAACGTAACAGGTGTACCCGTGCGCGCCGCGCTCCTGAGCAACGCGTCCGCTCTCGCGAGAAATTCGCGGCGCGCGAAGGCGCCCGTGAGATCGTCGATGCTGGCCAGCTTTCGCAGACGGTCCGCCATGCGGTCGTGAGCCAGCATCACCATGCCGATCGACAACGTCGGCAGCGCAAGAATGCCGAGCGCGAGAAAAGCGATATTGATCGCCGACGACTCCAGCAGCCTCGCCTGCGACAACAGCCCCAGTCCATAGGTCATGCCGCGCACGGCGTGCCCGGCAGAGAACAGCGAAGCCGTCACCGCGACGAAGTAATAGCTGTATTTCGCGCGCTCGGGCGGCCGCTTGCGCAGCACGATGACGGCGATCGTCGCGTTGATCCCGGCATGAAACGCCGAGACGAGCGCCACGCGCGCGTTGAAGTTCGGTGTCACCCACGTCCAGTACGCAATGCCCGCGCCCACCGCCACAAGACCCACGAGACCCGCTACCGGTAACCCGGTACGGCCAAGGAACCGCCGGAACCCTTCGAGTCCAGTCAACGCGGTTGCCGCCAGCAGCACGTTCGCCGCAAGAATCGACAGCAGCGCATGTACATGGCCCTGCGACGCGAAACAGATCAGCGCCACGATGGAAAGCGCGTTTGCGACCACCCAGCATCCCACACCGGGAATCGCGGCACGCAGCAGCGAACCGAGCACGGCCATCGCCATGACGCCCGACAACACTGTCACGCCAAGAATACTCACCGGATTCAACATCGCCTCGATCTGAACGTAAGTCTGAACCTGAATACGGGTCTGAATTTGACAGGCATGTCCGTTGATGTGACGGCCTGTCTCCCCGGCGCCGCCTCGTCTACCCGACTGGTCGACAGTTTACGACATGGCGGCGGTTTCCCTCACTGAATCGATTTCCTTTTCCCCCGCGCGGGCGGGCCCGCTCACGCGTCAGCCCGGACTCGATCGACGCAACCTGGTATTTAACATATGTTGCGTTTTATTTTTTCATGGCAACATATGTAGAGAAACGCGGCACCTGGCCCTCAGCCCCGTGCACATCCAGTTCAATCCAGAACCGACCGTCAATTGCCATGAAAACTTCGATACTGCCCGCTCTCACCGCCTGTTTCGTTGCTGGTCTCGCCGCTACGCCGGGCGCTTTCGCGCAGGACACACCTTCCACGCTCGCGAAAATCCAGAGCAGTGGCCTGATCGTGATCGGGCACCGCGAAACGTCGGTGCCGTTTTCGTATGTCGACACGAACAACCAGGTGGTCGGTTTTTCGCAGGATCTGTGCAACCGCGTGATTTCGGCCGTCAAGGCGAAGACAAGGCATCCGGACCTGAAGGTGCGCTTCGTGCCGGTGACGTCGCAAAACCGCATTCCGCTCGTGCAGAACGGCACAGTCGATCTGGAGTGCGGCGTGACGACGAACCTGACGTCGCGCCAGAATCAGGTCGCGTTCTCCTACACGTTTTTCGTGGCCACCACGCGTCTTTTGACGCGCAAGGACAGCGGCATCAAGGACTTCCCCGATCTCGCCGGCAAGACCGTCGTGACGAATCAGGGCACGACGTCGGAGCGCATCCTGCGCAAGATGAATGAAGAGAAGAAGATGAACATGCAGATCATCAGCGCCAAGGACTATGGCGAGGGTCGGCTCACACTCGAGACCGGCCGCGCGGTGGCCTACATGATGGATGATGTGCTGCTCGCGGGCACGCGCACGCTGACCGCGAAGCCCTCCGACTGGGTGATCACCGGCACGCCGCAGTCATCGGAAGCATATGGATTCATGCTGCGCAAGGACGACCCCGAGTTCAGGAAACTGGTGGATGACACGCTGGCCGAAGTCATGAAAGAACCGGATTTCACGGCGATGTACGACAAATGGTTCATGAAACCCGTGCCGCCGAAGAACATCAATTTCGATTTCCCGATGAGCGATTCGCTCCAGAAGCTCTACGCGAATCCGAACGACAAGGCATTCGAATAACGCGTGCGGCTTGTGTCGGCTTGTGTCGGCTTGTGTCGAATGGCATCGATGAATACGCGGCGTGAGGCGTCGCGTATCAGTCGTCGGTGGCTGTGATTTCGTTGCGTTCGCGTTCTGGCCGTTGCATCCAGAACCGATGCAACGGCTTCTCGACCAGGCGACCGATGAGCAGCAATGCAAACAGCAGCCCCGCTACGCCGCTCACCAGCGAAACGTAGAAATCGCACGCATGCGGAATACGCGCACCGTCCCTGCCGTTTACGTCGGATAGTCCACCACGCGCAGGCGGCGTAGCCGCTACCGCAGCGCGCGGATGCGTTCGTCTCATCGACCGGTGGCAGGTTGTCATGAACATTCAGATCACGCGCTTTTCACGCCCCGCGCTGGCTTCATCGTGCGCAGCCCTGCTTGCGACACTGACGGCGTGCGGCGGGGGTGGAGACGGGGGCGTCAGCGCCGGCACGGCCGCTGCGACACCCGTAAACATGACGGTGTCGGGCACGGCCGCGAGCGGCAAGCCGCTGGCGGGCGCCACAATCAGCGCGAGTTGCGTGCGCGGATCGGCGAGCGCGAGCGCCGACGCCAACGGTCAGTTCAGTCTCACGCTGAGCGCGGTGCCGCCCTGCCTCATCACGGCCACGGCCGGCGGCACCCCGTTCCATTCCGTCGCGTTCGCGGGCGGCACGTTCAACGTCACGCCCGAGACGGATCTGCTGCTCGGATACCTCGGCGGCCAGCTCGGCACGAACGAGATGGGGCTGCTCACCGGCTTCGCGGGCAACGCGCGGTTCCAGCAGGTGCTCGGCAACCAGACCGACGTGCTGGATGCGCAGACCGCCGTCGTCAGCAGTCTCCAGCAGCGCTTTGCACTGACACTGTCCGTGCCTGACTTTCTGACCACCCCGTTCGTTCCGGACAACGAGGGCCTCGACCACGATCTCGACGCGCTGCAGGCAGCCGGCGCGATCGACGACGGCGGAGCGCAGAGCGCCACGCTGTCCTTCGTCACGGCAGCCGGCGCCGCGCAGCCGCTGCCCGCCACCTCGCCGGGCACAACGGCGGGCGGCGGAACCGGCAACGCGGGAAGCGCGAACTCGGGCGGAATGATGTAAGTGCGCGCGCTCACATGGCGACCAGTTCCCGCAACCGCTGCTGCAGCGCGGCGGATGCACGCGTCATCGGCGCGCGCAGTCCGCCGCCGATGACGCCCTGCGCCGCCAGCGCGGACTTCACCGGCCCCGGGTTCGGTTCGTCGAACATCGCGCGCACGAGCGGCGCAAGCGAATGCCAGATCGCGCGCCCTTCGTCGAGCCGCCCCGCCGCCAGCGCACGATAGAGCGCGACAAAACGCTCAGTACGTACATGCGCCGACGCGGCGATCGCGCCCGCGCCGCCCATGCATAGCGTCGTGAAGAGATTCGCATCGTCGCCGGCCAATACCCGCAAACGGCCGTCGAGAATCAGCGTGAGCGTGGTGTCCTGCAAGCCCGCGCAATCCTTCACGGCTTCGATGCGTGGATGCGCGGCCAGCGTCAGCAGCGTCTCTGTCTCGATGCGCACGCCGGTGCGCGCCGGAATGTCGTAGATCACGACCGGCTTGCGGCTGATGTCCGCGAGCGACGCAAAGTGATCGACCAGCCCCGTCTGCGAAGGCCGGATGTAGTACGGCGCGCAGATCAGCATGCCGGCGACCGGCTCGTCGTTGAGCCGCGCGACGCGCTCGCGCAGCGTCGCCGCATGATTGCCGGACACGCCCGCGATCACCGGCACGTCGCCCGCCGCCGCAAGCACGGTTGCGAGCACGGCGGCCTGCTCGGCGTCGTCGAGCGCGGCGGGTTCGCCGGTTGTGCCCAGCGCGACGAACCCCGACACACCCGCCTTCACATAACCACCGACGAGCGCGCGCAACGCGTCGTGATCGACCGCGCCACCGGCGAACGGCGTGATGAGCGGAATCCAGATACCCGAAAAAATCGACATGACTAATCCTCGAAACGTGACCGTATCGATTCCGTCAGGCAGTGCGGGAAAGGGACGTCGAGGCTGGACCTGGGCTCGCTGTTCCGTCACACATCTGACGGAACAGCAGGCTCCGGTCAGATGAGCAGCTGTTTTTTTGCTTTGGCTTGCGCGATCGCTTGAGCCAGTGCCGAAACCATCGCGCAGGCGCGCACGACGACGCTCGCAGGAGCGACGGCGGCAGGACGCAGGCGGCGGATGGGACGGATTTGCATGAGCGCCAGTGTAACCGGCAACCGCGCTATCTCGCAAAGGCGGGCGCCTTCGTGAGTCGTCATCGCAAAATAGCTTGACTTCTCCTGCCGTCGAACTAATATACGCACCGCGTATATAACCAGCTTTTCTCACCACCGACGGGTGATCCGCATGAGCGTTCCACAGCAAGCCTTCCTGCGCGACGCGATGCGTCGCATGAACATGACCCGCGAGAGCTTCGCGAACCGCATCGGCGTATCGCGCCGGGCACTCGATACGTGGCTCCTGCCCGACGATTCGCAGGAATCGCGCGCGATGCCGGAGATCGTCGAGCGCTTCGTGTCGGAAATCGTGGTCAACGGCGCGCCGACTGAAAGCTATACGCAAAGCGTAGACTCACAATCGCTGGCGAGCCAGATGCTCTTTGAGGGGCGGCCGCAGCTGCTGTCCGTCGACCAGTTCTCGCGCGATTCCGTCGAAGCGCTCTTTCGCGTGGCCGACATCATGCAGCCGATCGCGCGCCGCCGGAAAATCTCGCGCGTCCTCGAAGGCGCGGTGCTCGGCAATCTGTTCTTCGAGGCCAGCACGCGCACCCGCGTGAGCTTCGGCGCCGCGTTCTGCCGCCTCGGCGGCTCGGTGTGCGATACGACCGGCTTCACGTTTTCGTCGATGGCCAAGGGCGAATCGATCTACGACACGAGCCGCGTGATGAGCGGCTACGTCGACGCGCTGGTGATCCGCCACCCCGACCAGGGTTCGGTGGCCGAATTCGCGCGCGCGACGAACATTCCGGTGATCAACGGCGGCGACGGCCCCGGCGAGCACCCAAGCCAGGCACTGCTCGATCTGTACACGATCCAGCGCGAGTTCTCGCGGCTAGGCAAGATCGTCGATGGCGCGCATATCGCACTCGTCGGCGACCTGAAATACGGCCGTACGGTGCACTCGCTCGTGAAGCTGCTTGCGCTCTATCGCGGCATCAAGTTCACGCTGGTCTCGCCGCCGATGCTCGAAATGCCGTCGTATATCCTCGAACAGATCTCGCGCAACGGGCACGTGATCGAACAGACGCACGACCTGACGGCTGGCCTGCGCGGCGCGGATGTGGTCTACGCGACGCGTATCCAGAAAGAGCGTTTCAAGGACGAATCGTTCGAAGGCTACACGCCGGACTTCCAGATCAACGAGGCGCTCGTGGATGCCGTGTGCGGCAGCGACACGCTGATCATGCACCCGCTGCCGCGCGACAGCCGCCCTGGCGCGAACGATCTGAGCGTCGACCTGAATCACGATTCGCGGCTCGCGATTTTCCGCCAGACGGACAACGGCATTCCCGTGCGGATGGCGATTTTCGCGGTGCTGCTCGGCGTCGAAAAGCTCGTGCAACATTCGATGCGCGATGCGGCGTGGCGTCCGCCCGCGTATCTCGGCCCGGATGACGCCGTGTTTCACGGCATCGACTGAATGGCCGGCGAGCTGTGACAGGCCTGTCGCCCGGTCACAGTTCGCCGCAACTTCAATCCTCCACGATCACGCAACCGCCCTCAGGCGAAATTCGGCGACCGCTTCCGTCATCGACTGCGCCTGATCCTCCAGTGCGCTCGCCGCAGCCGCCGCCTCTTCGACGAGCGCGGCGTTCTGCTGCGTGACCTGATCCATCTGGCTCACGGCCTGCCCGACCTGTTCGATGCCCGTGCCCTGCTCGATCGTCGCCGACTTGATCTCGCTCATGATGGTCGCGACGTTGCGCACGGCACCGACGATCTCGCGCATCGATTCTCCCGCACGCGTCACGAGCGCGTTGCCGGTTTCGACGTCCTGCACCGACGCGCCGATCAGCGCCTTGATTTCCCTCGCCGCGTCCGCGCTGCGCAGCGCGAGGCTGCGCACTTCGCTTGCGACGACCGCGAAACCGCGTCCCTGCTCGCCGGCGCGCGCGGCTTCGACCGCGGCATTGAGCGCAAGGATGTTGGTCTGGAACTCTATAGCGATTTCACGCTGCTCCAGGGATCAACGGAAAACCGCTATATAATCATAGACTTGCATTGCATTTTGTTCCATTTTCTTCCAATCCCTGCCGCCGCCTGGTGGTGGGAAAAATGGAGGGAAAAACAGACACCCCCTGAGAGGTTGGTGTTTTCACAAGTGCCGCGTTGCCATGGACTGTGTGGGTGGTAAGCAGGCCAGAGGGGTTGCACCTCAAGCCTCTCGCAGAACCGTACGTGAGACTCTCGCCTCATACGGCTCCCGTCAGCCAACCGTTGCCTCAGCGACCCGCCAGTGAACGAACAACCGTGGGCAGACAGCTGCCATCTTGCGTAGCCATTCAGCGCTACGTCGTTTGTGTCGCGACAGTGTCTTGTACTTCCGTCTGGCCCAGCGCTCGAGCTTCCGATCGACATATTGGAAGATCGCAGACATCGCCGTTCGATAGAACGCCCCATAGTAGTTCCACCACCTTGTATCGCTGGATTGCATTGCTGCGCAAAGTCTTCAAGCGTGGCTGGAGTCCGACGATGTATCTGCCACTCCGTACCGTTTGCCTCATCCGTTTCAGCGCATCGTTGCTCGCCGCCGGCAGGAAACAGAGTTGAGGCCGCCCGCCCTGATTCGGTTGCAAATCCTGCCGCGAAGATACCGCGAATCCTTTGACAATGGTTCACTGTTCCCGTTTTCCATTGTGCTAAAAGGAGGATTCCCCAGCATGGCCGGAACCTTTTTTGAACGGAGATTCGATGGCGGTCCCTTTGCATTTATGGCTGAAAGACGAAGGCGGTGCAGACATTCGAGGATCAAGCTCGGTAGCAGGCCGCGAGGGGAGCATTGAAGTTCTGAGCCTCACGCATGGCATTCATACACCCACGGACGGAAACACCGGGAAGCTAATGGGTACACGTTCTCATCGTCCGATAACTATCGAAAAGGAAATTGACCGCTCATCCGCTCTGCTATATCGCGCGGTTGTGTGCGGTCTGACGCTTCAGGCTGGCGAACTAAAGTTCTATCGCACCAACGAAGCAGGCAGGGAGGAAGCGTACTTCACGATGTCGATGAAGAACATCAAAGTCGTCGGCATGTCACCGCGTGTTCCGAACATCAAGGAAACGGCGAGCGCGCACCGCAATCACTTTGAAATTGTCGAACTGATGTACGAGGAAGTCACGTGGACCTATGCGGACGGCAACATGGTTTTCAAAGATGGTTGGAACTACATCTAAGGGATCGCGATGCCGATACGCTGCACCTTTGGACTGAACAGCAAAACCACGTCTGCGTTGCACTGCTCTGGCTTCGGTACAGTCACCGCCTATTCCGGTCAGAAGTGGGGACGTGATAACCCGAAAGCGATAGCCGCACAAGACGTAGGACCGCTCCCGCCAGGCACGTACTATATCGTTGACCGGCAATCAGGCGGAATGCTCGGTTGGGCGCGTGATCTGTGGTCGGAGTATGGCTACGGGACAACCGACCGGACAACATGGTTTGCGCTATGGAATCCGACGACTGGTGATACGACAATGGTCAATGGCATCCGTCGCGGCAATTTCCGTTTGCACCCGGAGGGACCGCGACGTCTAAGCGAAGGTTGTATTACCGTGGTCAGTCACCTTGAATTCGATCAGCTTAATCGGTTCATTCGCTCCCGCAAGCCTACTTTGCAGGTTCCCGGCAGCGACATGCGCGCCTACGGTACGGTGGACGTTCGATGAAGAGACGGCTTCAGCGCATAGCAAGCGTGCTTGCGTATGTCGCAGCATCGCTTATCGGCGGCTGGTTCCTTGGCGCGTTTATCTCTCACACGTCGCGATGGATTCCAGAATGGTTATGGAATGCGATACGCGACGCAGTTCGCGCGAGCGGCATCGAGGCGCTACGCGATGAAGATGACATTGAAATGCTGTGCATCTTTGCTCTCACCATTGCATCGTGGCTAACCGTCGCGCTCGTCTTGGGAGTTGCATGGTTCGCAGTTGCATCCATCCGAAAGCGACGCACGTAACAATGCCGCTCTTTCATGCCTGCATCCGCATGGCTTCGCAGACACCATGCGGTACGAAAGATTGTTCAAGGCGGCGCAGCGCGCGCAATTCAAGGCCGGATGACTCGCCATCGAGCCATTGCGCGACACGTCCGAGCGCGGACTTGCTTGAGCCTGTCGCCTTTGCGATGGCGCGCAGGGAATAGCCGTTGCGGTACTTCCTCGACACATAGCGCCGCCAGATCAGCGACGACAGCGCGGCGTGATTGCTGATCGGCGCAGCAGGCGACAGCCACATCATGAAACCTTCGACGCCTATTGCCTTCACCGCTTCCGTCGATGCGAAGCGCCCGACCATCACGCAATATTCGGGAGGCGGTAAGCGCCGCTGCATCGCGTCGATGATCATCGAGCATTGCGCGTGAATCTCGGGGATGGTCAAGCCTGAAAAATCGACAGTCGCGGAGCGGGTGCCAATCATACGCGCAGACGCCCACGATGACCATCGTGACGACGCGCGCATATTCGGTGTCGACCTGCGCGGCGGCATCGTTCGAGAGCTAGTCCGCCAGCGCCTGAAATTTTTCGACGTCGGCGGTATACGCCTGACCCGCCAGCGTGATGTCGTGATCGTTGATCTGCACGTAGGCGTTGGTGTCGCCCGAACGCAGCGCGTCACCGGCCTGCTTCAGGATCGACGCGAGATGCATCGACGATTCGACCAGATGCTGCTTCAGGTCCTCATCGAGACCGGTGAATTGCGACGCGTTGCGAAACGATTCTGTTTCGTCGGCGGCACGCCTGAAGGTGGTCGCCGCGCTTTTCAGCGCCGAATCGCGCGTCGCGAGATCGTTGCGCTCCCTGAGTGCAGAGTACGCGCGCGTCAACGCGGCACGCGTGCGGGTGGAATCCTTGTAGCCGTCGTTGACCAGAATATATTTCGGACGCCAAATAAAATGGCCCGTGCGTCAGAAGCACGGGCCATTCACGATCGCTTTCGACGCATTCGCGCGCATTCAGGCGCGCGAATGTACCAGCGTGATGCGCCTCCCGGGATCAGTTCGAGCCGTCGAACTGCACGATCTCGATCCAGTTTGGATTCTTGCCCACCGGGTACTCGCCGATTGCACGCAACGCACCCGTTTTACGGTCGATCCGGTATGCGCGCATCTGCGTCGACAGCTGTCCCACTGCCAGCAGATAGTTGCCCGACGGATCGATATTGAATCCGCGCGGCTGCTTCTCGGTCGGATACGTGCCGATCCGCGTGAGCTTGCCGGTGGCCTGATTGACGCGATATACCGCGAGCGTGCTCGACGTGCGTTCCGATGCGTACAGGAAGCGGCCGTCCGGCGTCAGATGAAGATCCGCGCCCCACGGTTTGTCGCCCTTGAAGTCTTCCGGCAGGATCGAGATGGTCTGGATCGGCTTGACGGTGTCGCGGGTTGCGTCGAAGGCGAGCGTATGCAGCTTGCCGTCGAGCTCGTCGATCAGATACGTAAAGCGATGATCCGCCGAGAACACGAAGTGGCGTGGGCCCGACTTTTCCGGCAGCGCATACGCAGACGCGGCATCCGGCGTGAGATGGCCGTTCGACGCGTCGAACTTCAGACGAAGCCACGCATCCGAACCGAGCACCGACGCGAACACATAGCGGTTATCCGGCGCATTGCGGATCGCGTGCGCCATCGGGCCGGTGGGGATGGTCTGCTGCACATCGCCCGCCACGCCATTGGCGCCGATCGGGTTGACCGCGAGCAGGTTGCCGCCATACGACGCGGAAAACAGATAGCGGCCGGTCGCGTCGGTCGACAGATACGCCATGCTCTCAGCGAGCGGTGCCGTGCCCAGCTGGATCAGATGGCCATCGAGCGGATTGATCGCAAAGCTCACGACCCGATACGGCTTCGAACGCAACCCGGCATACAGATGGTGATGATCCGGTGAAAGCGCCATCGGCATCGCGGTGCCGCCGACGGCGACTGTCTGCACCGCGGCGAGCGCCCCGGTCGACGGGTTCAGGCTGAACACCGAAATATCCTGGCTGTCGGCGTTCGATACATACGCATAGGTGGCCGCGTGGCTCGCGCCTGAAGCGGTAAGGCCGATCAGCGTGCCTGCGATCGCGCTCAGGATTGTTTTTCTGGTCATGAATGGGTTGATGGACATCTGGTCTGGTTATTTTCTGGTTGGTGGTAAGGCCACGTTGAGCCACATAAGCTACGTCAAGCCGCGCACGGCACGGCGCTCAGGTCACCGGCGCCGGGTTGAACAGCGTCAATGCGTTATGAAGCCCGAGTTTCTCCGCGCAGGTTTCCTTGCGGCCGCTCGCCACGTCGAGCATCAGGCGGAACAGCTCCCAGCCCACGTCTTCGATGGTGGCGTCGCCCGTTGCGATCGTGCCCGCATCGATGTCCATCAGATCGTGCCAGCGGCGCGCGAGATCCGAACGTGTCGCCACCTTGATGACGGGCACTTCCGCGAGACTGTACGGCGTGCCGCGGCCGGTCGTGAACACGTGCAGGTTGATGCCCGCCGCCAGCTGCAGCGTGCCGCAGATAAAATCGCTTGCCGGCGTCGCCGCGTAAATCAGGCCTTTTTGCTGGACCTTTTCGCCCGGTGACAACACGCCCGAGATTGCCGAGTTGCCCGACTTGATGATCGAACCCATCGCCTTTTCGACGATGTTCGACAGGCCGCCCTTCTTGTTGCCCGGTGTGGTGTTCGCGCTGCGGTCCGCGCCGCCGCGCTTCAGGTAATCGTCGTACCACTGCATCTCGCGGATGATCGCCGCGGCCACGTCCGCGTTGGCCGCGCGCGCGGTCAGCTGGTCGACGCCGTCGCGCACTTCGGTGACTTCGGAGAACATGACCGTCGCGCCGGCGCGCACCAGCAGGTCGGTCGCGAAGCCCACCGCGGGATTGGCCGTCAGGCCCGAGAACGCATCGCTGCCGCCGCACTGCACGCCGATCACGAGGTCGGACGCCGGGCAGGTCTCGCGACGGCGATTGTTCAGCCGCTTCAGATGGCCTTCGGCCGTTTTCATGATCGAGTCGATCATCGACTGGAAGCCGACGTGCGCGTCGTCCTGAAGCACGACCACGTCGCCGTTGGAATCGGCCGTGAGGTCGCCGATGTCGGCGACTTCCGCGGTATTGGACGCCGCCGCGATCGGAATCGTGCCCGGCGGCATCAGGCGTTCGGGCTGCAGCTTCTCGCAGCCGAGGCTCACCATCATCACTTCGCCGCCGAAGTTCGGGTTCAGGCTGATGTTGCGCACGGTGCGGATCGGCACCATCGCATCGGGCGCATCGATCGCGACGCCGCAGCCATACGTGTGACCCAGCCCGACGACGTCGTCGACGTTCGGATAGCGCGGCAGCAGCTCGGCCTTGATGCGCGTGACGGCGTGCTGGACGACGTCGGCCACGCACTGCACGGTGGTGGTGATAGCGAGAATGTTGCGCGAACCGACCGAGCCGTCGGCGTTGCGGTAGCCCTCGAACGTGTAGCCTTCGAGCGGCGGCATGTCCGGCGCCTTGATGGTCGCGACCGGCAGGTCCTCGAGCCCTGGCGGGCTCGGCATCCGGATCACATGTTCGTTGATCCAGCTGCCCTTCGGCAATGCCTTGAGCGCATAGCCGATCACCACGTTATAGCGAATGACCTCATCGCCTTCCGCGAGATCGGCGAGCGCCACCTTGTGCCCCTGCGGCACGCGCTCGCGCAGCGCCAGACCATCGGGAAACACCGCGCCCTCACCCAGGCCGCCGTCGTTGACGACGATCGCGACATTGTCATTGGGGTGAACGCGAATGTAGAGCGGAGTCAGTTCCATTGCATCGATCCTTATGGCGCTCTCTGCGCCTGCTACGCCAACCAATTCATACGTCATCCTACAACATGAAATGATGCACGGACGGTCCGTATTAACCCTATGTCGTCCATTATGCCGCCAAATCCCGGTTGTCGTGCTCAATTTCTTGTTGTACGATGACGTATAAGAAATCTCTGTACCGAACCCCGTAGCCCAGGATACTTAATCATGACGACACCGCAGGAACTGAAGCAGATCGTTTCGCAAGGCCTTCTGTCCTTCCCCGTTACCGACTTCAATGAACAGGGCGATTTTCGCGCCGACACCTACGCCGCGCGCCTCGAATGGCTCGCGCCCTATGGCGCATCGGCGCTGTTCGTCGCCGGCGGCACGGGCGAATTCTTCTCGCTGACCCATGACGACTACTCGAACGTCGTGCGCACGGCCATGGAAGTCTGCAAGGGCAAGGTGCCGATTCTGGCCGGCGCTGGCGGCCCGACGCGCGTCGCGATCGCCTACGCACAGGAAGCACAGCGTCTGGGCGCGAACGGCATTCTGCTGATGCCTCACTATCTGACGGAAGCGAGCCAGGAAGGCATCGCCGCACACGCTGAAGAAGTGTGCAAGTCCGTGCCGGATATCGGCGTGATCATCTACAACCGCGCGAACTCGAAGCTGAACGCCGACATGCTCGAGCGTCTGGCCGACCGTTGCCCGAACCTGATCGGCTTCAAGGACGGCGTGGGCGAGATCGAAAACATGGTGACGATCCGCCGCCGCCTCGGCGACCGCTTCTCGTACCTCGGCGGCCTGCCGACGGCGGAAGTCTATGCCGCGGCCTACAAGGCACTGGGCGTGCCGGTGTATTCGTCGGCCGTGTTCAACTTCATCCCGAAGACGGCGATGGATTTCTATCGCGCGATCACCGCGAACGACCACGCCACGGTCGGCAAGCTGATCGACGAATTCTTCCTGCCGTACCTCGCGATCCGCAATCGCCGCGCCGGTTACGCAGTCAGCATCGTGAAGGCTGGCGCAAAGCTGGTCGGCCACGGCGCAGGGCCGGTGCGCGCCCCGCTGACCGATCTGACCGAGGACGAAATGAGCCAGCTCGACGTTCTCATCAAGAAGCTCGGCGCGCAGTAAGCGCCCAGCCGCGTGGTCCACGGTTACGTGCGCCACGCGGCCAGCAGGAGCGCCCGGCAACGCATGCGTTGCCGGGCGTTTTTGCCAGATTCACGGCTGACGCGCACTGCGTGGCCGATCGCGTCGAAAGGCAGGCCGTGTCAGTGCCGGCTGCCGCCGTATCGAAGCTGGGGAGCACCCGCCCCCGCCTGAACCGTCAGGAAAATCATCATGGAAATGAGCCGCACAGCGAACCCCGCACACGTCGAGAGGCGCACGAAAGTCCGCTATACGATTCTGCTGCTGATCTTTGTCATCACGACGTTCAACTACGCGGACCGTGCGACGCTCTCGGTGACCGGCTCGGCGATGCGCACGGAGTTCGGCTTCGATGCGATCAGGATGGGCTACATCTTCTCCGCATTCAGCTGGGCGTATGTGCTCTCGCAACTGCCCGCCGGGTGGCTCCTCGACCGGTTTGGCGCACGGCGGGTCTACGCCGTGAGCATCTTCTTCTGGTCGCTCTTCACACTGCTGCAAAGCTCGATCGGCCTGCTCGGTAGCGGCGCTGCCGCGGTCGTGGCGCTCTTCGTGCTGCGCTTCGCGATGGGTGCCGCCGAATCGCCGGCGTTTCCGGCCAACGCGAAAGTCGTGGCCAGCTGGTTTCCGACCACCGAGCGCGGCACGGCATCGGCCATTTTCAATTCAGCGCAGTATTTCGCCGCCGTCGTATTCACGCCGCTGATGGCATGGCTCACGCACGCGTTCGGCTGGCACGCGGTCTATCTGGTGATGGGCGTCGTCGGGCTCCTCCTCGCCTTCACCTGGCTGAAGGTCATGAAAAACCCCGCCGACCACCCACGCGTCTCGCGCGCGGAGCTCGACTATATCGAGCAGGGTGGCGGCGTCGTGAACGGCCACCGGAAAGCCCAGCCCGAAGACGTCGCGCGCACCGACGGCTGGCTGCTCGTGCGCCAGCTGCTGGGCAACCGGATGCTGCTCGGCGTCTATCTGGCGCAGTTCTGCATCAACGTGCTCACCTACTTCTTCCTGACGTGGTTCCCGATTTACCTCGTCCAGGCGCGCGGCATGACGATCCTGCATGCCGGTCTCGTCGCCTCGCTGCCCGCGATCTGCGGTTTTTCCGGCGGCGTGCTCGGCGGCTTCCTGTCGGACTCGCTGATTCGCCGCGGCCATTCGCTGACGCTCGCGCGCAAGGTCCCGATTGTCGGCGGCATGCTGCTGTCCGTCTCCATCATCGGCTGCAATTACGTCGCGGCCGACTGGCTCGTCGTCGCGCTGATGTCGCTCGCGTTCTTCGGAAAAGGGATTGGCGCGCTCGGCTGGGCGGTCGTCGCGGATACGTCGCCGAAGGAAGCACTCGGTCTGTCGGGCTCGATCTTCAACATGTTCGGCAACGCGGCCGGCATCGTGACGCCGATCGTCATCGGCTATCTCGTCGCGCGGACAGGGTCGTTCAACGGCGCGCTGGTATTCGTCGGCATCAACGCGTTGATCACCGTGTTCAGCTATCTCGTGATCGTGAAGGACATCAAACGGGTCGAACTGCGCCCGCGCTAATCACCGACGTTCCCGGCGCGCGGCAATCGCATCGCCGGATCGGCGCACATTGACGGGCGCGCGCACCTTCCTGCGCGCGGCGGTCATCCCGACGCCGTGCGCGGGTCCTGGAAAAGCTCACCTGTCGACCAGAGTTCGCGTGTCGGTCGGAGTTGGCGCTTCAGCGCTTACTCCGGCCCCATGCGCGTTACTCTGGTCCCATGCAACTCGTTGCGGTCGACCAGAGTTCGCGTGTCGGTCGGAGTTAGCGCTTCAGCGCTTACTCCGGCCCCATGCAAGTGAGTTGCGGTTTATCTGGCCAGTCATCAGACGACGGTATAATCAATTGCAGCATATCTCTGCAACTATCTGATTCGAGGGCGCATACGATGGCTACACCACTGGCATCCGCGGCGCCGGCACGACGCGCCCGCAATCTCGCCGAGTACGTGGTCAATTACGTGACGGAGCAGATCGCGTCCAGCGCGCTCAAGCCGGGCGACAAACTGCCGACGGAATCGCAACTGATGGTCGCCCTGGGCGTGAGCCGCACCGTGATCCGCGAGGCCATTTCGCGTCTGCAGGCCGGCCGGATCATCGAAACGCGGCACGGCATCGGCAGCTTCGTGCTTGAACCGCCGCGCGAGAAACTCGGCATCGACATGGTGCCCGCCACCACGCTGCGCGACGTGTTGTCGATCCTCGAACTGCGTATCAGCCTCGAAACGGAATGTGCGGGTCTCGCGGCGCAACGCGCCAAATCCGACGACGTCGCGCGCATGCGCGCCGCGCTCGACGCAATCGAGGCAACGCGCCTGAACGGTCAGGACAGTGTCGACGCGGATCTCCAGTTTCATATTTCGGTCGCGCGCGCGACCGGCAACCGTTACTTCGTCGATATCCTCTCGCAGATGGGCAGCGCGCTCATTCCGCGCAACCGGCTCGACTCGGCCGGCATCGCGCATGCGGAGCCGGACGCTTACCTGTCGCTCGTGAACCTCGAACACGAAAGCATCCTCGAAGCGATCTCGCGTCACGACGCCGAAGGCGCACGCGCCGCGATGCGCATGCACCTGTCGAACAGCCGCGAACGCCTGAGGCGCGCGAACGAAACGACCGAAGCGAACGGCTGAACGGCTGATCCGTACAGCCGGTTCACGCGACCGGCGCAACACATCCAGAACATCCAGAAACCGGAAAGCAGATGGCCGGGAATGAATTGCTTCATTCCCGGCCATTTTTCATACCGCCAGCCAGACTGCGTAGTCGCCTAGCTGCGCGTGATTTCGCCGTCGCGACGACGCCACAGGTCGAGCGGATTGCCATCGGCGAGCGCCTGCGGCAACAGATCGACCGGGAAGTCCTGATAGCACACCGGGCGCAGGAAGCGCTCGATCGACGTCGTGCCGACCGACGTCACGCGGCTGTCCGACGTCGCCGGGAACGGACCACCGTGCACCATCGCGTGCGAAACCTCGACGCCCGTCGGGAAGCCGTTGATCAGGATCCGGCCTGCCTTGCGCTCGAGAACCGGCACCAGCTTTTTCGCTGCCGCCAGATCACTGCTGTCCATCTGCACGGTCGCCGTGAGCTGGCCGGCAAAGTGCTCGGCAACCGCCAGCATTTCCTGCTCGTCGCGGCAACGCACGATCGTCGAGGCGGGACCGAAGACTTCGTCCTCCAGTTCCGGCGTGGCGAGGAACGTCTGCGCATCGGTCACGAACAGCGCGGCACATGCCTGCGTCGGGCCCGTCGCTGCGGCGCCGTGCGCCACCGCTTCCACGCCCTTGAGCGCCGCCAGCTTGCCTTCGCCCTGCTCGTAAGCGGCATGGATGCCGGACGTCAGCATCGTCTGCGCGGGCTTCGCGTTCAGCGCCTGCGAAGCGGTTGCCACGAAGCCCTTGAGCGCGTCGCTATCGACGGCGATCGCGAGCCCCGGGTTCGTGCAGAACTGGCCCGCGCCAAGCACGAGCGAATCGACGAAACCGCGCGCGATGCTCTCGCCACGCGCCGACAGCGCGGCGGGCAGAAGGAACACCGGGTTGATGCTGCTCATTTCCGCATAGACCGGAATCGGTTCAGCGCGGGCCGCGGCGACACGCATCAGCGAAGTGCCGCCCGCACGCGAACCGGTGAAGCCCACGGCCTTGATTGCCGGATGCGCGACGAGCGCTTCGCCGACCAGACTGCCGGCGCCGACGATCATCGAGAACACGCCTTCGGGCAAATCCATTTCCTGCGCGACGCGTTGAATCACGCGACCGACCATCTCCGACGTGCCGAGGTGGGCGCGATGCGCCTTCACCACCACCGGGCAGCCGGCTGCCAGTGCGGCAGCGGTATCGCCACCGGCGACTGAAAACGCCAGCGGGAAATTGCTCGCGCCGAACACGGCGACGGGGCCGAGCGGAATCTTCTGCATGCGCAGGTCCGGGCGCGGCATCGGCTTGCGCTCCGGCAGCGGCGAATCAAGCGTCGCGGCGAGCCACTGGCCTGCCCGCACCACCTGTGCGAACAGCTTCAACTGGCCGGTCGTACGGCCACGCTCGCCTTCGAGACGCGCCTTCGGCAGACCGGATTCTTCATGCGCGCGCTGGATCAGCGCGTCGCCGAGTTCGGTAATGCCATCAGCGATGCGTTCGAGAAATTCGGCGCGCACCGCCAGCGGCAGTTGACGATAAGAATCGAACGCCTGCTGCGCGAGTTCGCACGCACGCGCGACGTCCGCAACCGTGCCCGTGCCGAAGACCGGCTCGGCGATCTCGGAGCCCGTGGCGGGATTGAATGCACGCAAAGGTTTTTCATTGCCGCGCACGGTTTGGCGGCCAATCAGCATTTCGCCGGTAATAGACATTTCGCTTTCCCTGGATGAAGACCCTAGATATCGGTCATCCTACAACATAACCGCCTACTGCCGCAACTTTCGTCGCCGCTTTCCCACTATTTCCCGGCGACGTTAAGAAATCGTAAGTGTGGTGAATTTACATCGGTCGAACCTAGATATACGACGACGTATAACCATGAGCAAACCGGCGCTCACGAAGAACATCGACCTGTGCAAGGCGCTGCAGACAGACGATGCGCGGTGGCCCTGGTGCGCCAACGTGGAGGCAGAAAAAAGAATGGAGCGAAGGGAATCCCCTTCGCTCCATCGCTGAAGCAGGCTGAAACGCCGCTTCAGATGCCCGCCGCCGGAATACGGCGGACGGGCCATTCATCGCGTAACGGCAATCCGGAGATCGCCGCCGGCACGTCAGCCAGTTAGAACTTGGTGATGATGCCCACGCCAACACCGACCTGGCTGCGCGACGACGACGGCGTGCCGTTCTGGCCGTCACCGATGCTGGCCGTCGCGTTGATGATGCCACCACCACCTGCGGCCAGCGTCTGACCATTGGCACGCTGGTAAGCCTCAAGCGCGTACAGACCCGTGCGCTTCGACAGGCTGTAGTACTGCGAGAGGTTGAACTGGTTGTAGCTCGCCGCACTCGTGATGCCGTTTGCTTCGGAGGCACGCGTGTAGCTGTAGCCGGCAGCCAGATCCAGCGTCGGAACCGGCTTGAAGTGCAGCACTGCGCCGGCCGTGTTGAAGACCGCTTCAGAGGTGAACCCCGACTGCGTCCCCGGGATGTATTGCACGTTCGAGTACGAGAACGAAACGTCCCATTGCTTGCTGAACGCGTAACCGCCCGTCACCGCGACACGCTGTTGCGCCTGCGCCGCCTGGTAGCCGGCGTTGATCGACGACACGGGAAGCGGGTTCGTCGTGGAATTTGCAGACCACGCACCGCCGCCATTGGTCGCGTTGTTGATACGCTGGAAGCCAGCCGCGATACCGAACGGACCGTTCAGGTACTGGACAGCGGCGCTCCACGTCGAGCCTGCGTCGAGGCTGCCCGCTACGCCGCCCACCGAATACGAACCGGCCACCTTCAGGCCGCGGAAACTCGGCGACTGATACACCAGCGAGTTGTTCACGCGGTACGTCGTATCGAGAGAGTCCAGATCGCCCGGATGCGCGCCGTAGGCACCGGTCAGCCACGTGGTCGGGCTGTACGGCGAGAGGAGCGTGTAGTACGCCGTGTACTGACGCCCAGCCGTGAACGCACCGTACATGGCATTGCTCAGGCCAACGAAGGCCTGGCGGTTGAACGCGAGACCGCTCGTCGACTGCGCGCCCGTTGCGCTGTTAAAACCTTCTTCCAACGTGAAGATCGCTGCCGTGCCGCCACCCAGATCTTCGCTGCCCTTCAAGCCAAAGCGGCTGCCAGCCCATATGCCGTTGATCATCTTGACGACGGAGTGGCCGCCACTCGTCGCACCGACCTTCGGCGCCGAGCTGCTCAAATAGCCGATGCCGGTATCGACGATCCCGTACAGCGTCACGCTGCTTTGCGCCTGTGCGCCAATCGCGAACAAACCCAGGGCCGAGGTTGCAATTACTCTTTTCATTTAGACTCCTCTGTAAAAATATTGTTGTTGCCTTTCCGCCGCAGCTGCACAACATCCCGTTCTGCGCGATCCGCGTTATTGGGCTTCATTCATGCCGTCCATCCCGGTGGCGGTAGCCGCTTCGTTCGTGCTGACCCTCCACCCGCGCATACCTTTCACACTTATTGCCGGTCTCTTCGTATTACCTGTCACCCGGCGGGACCCGTCAGCGGACGCGCGCCGGTTGCCGCGCACGTCTTGCGCTCCTTCCATCCGGGAAGCCGCTACCTTCGCGCCCACATCGGTACGCTGCGCGAGGCCGGCGCTGCCCGCGTGCGAGAAGCAGAGTCGCGCGGGGTTTTCGCGATTGACTGACGGCTTCGTCAGTGCGAAAAGCACTTGTTCAAATTCTGTCTTGTTGTACGACAACGTACTATCGATGAGGAATCCCGGAAATTCAATTAGGCACTTACCCCTATTTATCTCGCAGAAGTGCAAAAAAACAACGTTTCCTCAGCATCACGATCGTCACTTTTATTATGTGACGTCATACAACATGAGACGGTATTGGGATCCAATTTCCACGCCTCCCACCCCTTTCCCGGCGTCGGTCATGGCCACCCCGTTCACTGTGCGAAGCAGCTCCGCGGGTGGTTCACGGACGCACAACGCGACGACGAACCGGTCCCTTCGCGTGCGCTTGCCGGTGCCTTGAACGTCGCTCCAGAACCCCTGATTCCGGAGCGAAAAAGTCGATGTTGATGCAACCATAACGAAAGGCTTCGCAAACGTCGTGTGACACCTCGCTTTCATCCAGAAAGCCACACGGGGCGGGGTTTTGCGACGCACTTTACTTCGTCGTTCGTTAAGCGCAACGTGCAGCGTTGAGCGCCGCGTTGTCATTTTTCCCCGACGTTCACCTTCCCCGCACGCACGCGCCTGAGTCATGTGCGCCAATCGCCGGCGGCACTGAAATTGCTCACTCAACCGACGCCCCCCGATGCACGAAACAATGCTGTGTCGCGAGTCTGCATCGACCTTTCATGGAGCCAGCAGAACGTCATGTCCAGCCATCCAGACCGTCCGGATTCCGCCAGGGAATCGACCGACTCATCCACACGCCCCGACTCGACACCGCATCCGAACACGTCGCGACGGCGCTTCCTGCAATCGGCGGCGGCCGCCGCGACCGTTGGCGCCGCGCCACATGTGCGCGCGCAGCAGCAACCGGCCGCGCCGCCGCCCGCCGTCCGCACGCCCGTGCCCGCGCGCCCGGTCACGCTCAACATCAATGGCCGTGCGTACACGCTGCGTGTCGAACCACGCGTCACGCTGCTCGACGCGCTGCGCGAATACGCCGGCCTCATGGGCACGAAAAAAGGCTGCGACCGCGGTCAGTGCGGCGCGTGCACGGTGCTCGTCGAAGGACGGCGGATCAACGCGTGTCTTACGCTGGCCGTGATGCATGAAGGCGAAGCGATCACGACCGTCGAAGGTCTTGCGCGCAACAACGCGTTGAGCCCGATCCAGCTGGCCTTCGTCAAACACGACGCGTTCCAGTGCGGCTACTGCACGCCGGGGCAACTGTGCTCGGCGACCGCCCTGCTCGACGAGTTCAGGGCCGGCGCCGCCAGCACGGTCACCGCGAACGTGCGCCTGCGGCCGCCGCAACTGTCCGACGACGAGATCCGCGAGCGCATGAGCGGCAATATCTGTCGCTGTGGCGCGTATCCGAACATCGTCGCGGCGGTGCGCGCCGTGAACGACGGCATGGCCTGAGGAGATCGATCATGGAAGCGATTTCCTACGAACGCGCCAGCGACGTCGCCGGCGCCATCCGGTCCGCGCAACAGCCGGGAACGGCGTTCATCGGCGGCGGCACGAATCTGCTCGACCTGATGAAAGGCGGCGTCGCGCGGCCGGTGCGGCTCGTCGACATCACGCATATCCGCGGGCTCGATACCGTCGATCCATTGCCCAACGGCGGCCTGCGTATCGGCGCGCTCGTGCGCAACAGCGACGCGGCGAATCACGCGACGGTGCGAGCGCGCTATCCGCTGCTGACGCAGGCGCTCGTCGCGGGTGCATCGGCGCAGTTGCGCAATATGGCGACCGTCGGCGGCAATCTGATGCAGCGCACCCGCTGCTACTACTTCTACGATCCCGCGTTCGCTCAATGCAACAAGCGTGAGCCGGGCAGCGGGTGCGCCGCGATCGGCGGCCACACACGCATGCACGCGATTCTCGGCGCCAGTCCGCAATGCATCGCGGTGAACCCGTCGGACATGAGCGTGGCACTCGCCGCGCTCGATGCCGTGGTGCACGTGAACGGTCCGCGCGGTGAACGGACAATCGCCTTCGGCGATTTTCATCGTCTGCCGGGCGACCGGCCCGATCTCGACACGACATTGCAGCCCGGCGAACTCATTACGTCCGTCGACCTGCCGCCTCCGGTATACAGCGATCACGCGTACTACCTGAAGGTGCGCGACCGGGCGAGCTACGCGTTCGCGCTCGTCTCCGTCGCGGCGGCGTTGCAGATGGAGGGCGACACGGTGAGGAGCGCGCGCATCGCGCTTGGCGGCGTCGCGCACAAACCGTGGCGCGCGAGCGCGGCGGAGCAGATGCTCGCGGGACAACCGCTCACCGATGCGAACCTGCGGGCCGCCGCCGCGGCCGCGCTGCGTGACGCCAGGCCGCAACGCGACAACGCATTCAAGATCGAACTCGCGAAGCGGTCCATCGTTCGCGCGCTCAGGCTGGCCGCACAGCAGCCGGGAGGTGTCGCATGAACATGATCGGTCTTCCGCTCGACCGCACCGACGGTCTGCTGAAAGTCACCGGCGAAGCACGCTACGCCGCCGAATTCCCCGCCGCGCGACTCGCGCACGCGGTGCTCGTCACGAGCACGGTCGCGAGCGGCAGCATTACGTCGATCGATAGCGCGCGCGTGCAGTCGATGCCCGGCGTGATCCTCGTGATGACGTACCAGAACGCGATGAAGCTGCCCAACGGCGGCCGTCCGCCGCTCGCGCCGCCGGCGGGCCGTCATCTGTCGCTGCTGCAGGACAACCAGGTTCACTACAGCAACGAGCCGGTCGCGGTCGTCGTCGCGGAAACGCTCGAACAGGCCACCGACGCCGCCCGTCAGTTGCACATCACCTATCAGTCCGCGCCGGCGACGCTCGACTTCGCACGCGCGAAGTCCACCGCTCACGCGCCCGATAAACCGCAAGGCCGGCAAACCGACACGCTGCGCGGCAACATCGCCGCGGGCCTCGCCGGCGGCACAACGCGCATCGACGCGGTCTACACGACGCCGATGGAGCATCACAACCCGATGGAGCCGCACGCGACGCTCGCGATCTGGGACGGCCCGAACCTCACGCTGTACGACTCGACGCAAGGCGTCTCGGGCGCGAAGACGGCTGTCTCGAAGACGTTCGGCATCGGCGCGGACAACGTGCATGTGATCTCGCCGTTCATCGGCGGCGGCTTTGGCTGCAAGGGTTCGTCGTGGTCGCACGTGACGCTGTGCGCGATGGCGGCGAAGCAGACCGGAAGGCCGGTGCGGCTCGCGCTGGAGCGCCCGCAGATGTTCGGCCCGGTAGGCGGCCGGCCGATGACCGAGCAGCACTTCGTCATCGCGGCGCGCAGCGACGGCACGCTCACCGGCATGCGTCACGACACGTACGCGAACACGTCGGTTATCGAGGACTGGACGGAAACCTGCGCGATGGTCACGCGCATGCTGTACGCCGTGCCCAACCAGTCCACCACGCACCGGCTCGTGCCGTTGAACGTCGGCACGCCGACCTTCATGCGCGCGCCGGGCGAGACCACCGGTTCGTTCGCGCTCGAATCCGCGATGGACGAGCTCGCATGGGCGCTGAAGATGGACCCGGTCGCGCTGCGTCTGAAGAACTACGCCGAAGTCGATCCGCAGGAAAACAAGCCGTGGTCGAGCAAGGGCCTGCGCGAGTGCTACCGCCTCGGCGCGGAGAAGTTCGGCTGGTCGCGCCGCACGGCAACGCCGCGTTCGATGCGCGACGGCAACACGCTGATCGGCCTCGGGATGGCGACCGCCACGTATCCCGCGAATCGCAGCGCGGCCTCGGCGATCGCCCGCATCCTGCCGGACGGCACCGCGATGGTCGCCTCGGGCACGCAGGATATCGGCACCGGCACCTACACCGTCATGACCCAGGTCGCCGCCGACGCGATGGGTTTTTCGCCCGGCACCATCCGCTTCGCGCTCGGCGATTCCTCGCTGCCGCAGGCGCCGGTATCGGGCGGTTCGCAGTCGGTCGCGAGCGTGTCGCCCGCCGTGCGCGATGCCGCGACGCAGGTGCGCGGCAAGCTCGTCGCGATGGCGCTTGCCGATCCGGCTTCTCCCGTGCACGGCGCGACGCCCGACGAAGTCACCGTCGAGAATGGCTGGGTAATCAGCATGAAGGACGCGGCGCGGCGCGACCCGGCCGGCGCGATCCTCGCGCGCGCGGGCGGCCAGCCGATCGAGGCGCAGGCGAGCGTCAAACCCGGCGACGAAAAGCAGAAGTTCTCGTTTCACTCGTTCGGCGCGGTGTTCGCGGAAGTCCATGTCGATGCCGACCTCGGGACGATTCGCGTCGCGCGGATCACCTCGGTGTATGGCGTCGGGCGGCTGCTCAACGCGAAGACCGCGCACAGCCAGCTGATGGGCGGCATCGTCTGGGGCATCGGCGCCGCGCTCGAGGAAAAGACCGATCTGGACACCCGTCACGGCCGCTTCGTGAACGCCAATCTCGCGGAATATCACGTGCCGGTGAACGCCGACATCAATGCGATCGATATCAGCTTTATCGACGAAGTCGATCCGCACATCAACTCGCTCGGCACGAAGGGAATTGGCGAAATCGGCATCACGGGCGTACCGGCGGCGATCGCGAATGCGGTTTTTCACGCGACAGGCGTGCGTGTGCGCGATTTGCCCATTACGCTCGACAAGGTAATCATGGGTTCCACGCAGGCGTGACGTGTCGTTTCATGCGCAGCGCAGAGCGCGCATGAAACGACGCTGAAGCGCATTGACACGCGGTCATGTCCGAAAGGTATGACCGCGCTTTTTTTGGGGTACATGGAATCGTGCGTCGTCCCGGACGCATTCGCCGCCATCCCTGCTTGCCTGATGGCGGGTTGCGCCGCACAATCGGACCATCTCCTCTCCCCGGTGCCTCCCATGGCTTACGCGTCGTCCGCCACTGGCGTGCTGCTGGCCGCAGGTTATGGGTCGCGCTTCGACCCGGAGGGCATTCGCAACAAGCTGCTCGCGCGTCTGCCCGATGGCCGGCCGGTCGCGTACGAGGCCGCGCACCGTCTGCTGATGATCGTGCCGCGCGTGCTCGCCGTCGTGCGGCCCGGGTCCGACGCGCTCGCGCGCGTGCTGAACGACGCGGGCTGCGAAGTGGTGTTCTCGCGCGACGCCGAACGCGGCATGGGCGCGAGCCTCGCGGCCGCCGTCGAGGCGAGCCGCGATGCCGAGGGCTGGATCGTGTCGCTCGCCGACATGCCGCGCATCGCGATCTCGACCGTCGAGGCCGTGGCCCGCAAGCTCGATGAAGGCGCCACGCTCGTCGCGCCGTTCTACAACGGCGAGCGCGGGCATCCCGCGGGATTCGGCGCCGGGCATTTCGATGCGCTCGTCGCGCTCGACGGCGATACCGGCGCGCGCGAGCTCTTCAGGCGGCACGAGGTCACGCGGCTGGACGTCGACGATCCCGGCATTCTGCGCGACGTGGATACGCCGGACGATCTGCTGGGGCTGGCTTGATCGATGCCTGATCCAGGCTTGTGTGACTGGCCCGGCGCGTACCTGATCCGCGCGCCGTCGCCGCTCACGCGGTCACACAAGCTTCGCCGATCAGGTCTAAGCTGAACGGAGCCGTCTGACGAGCACGCGCATAACCCGCTTCGACGCTGGCTGCGCATCACGCACGAGGCCATGAGCGAAACCAGTCCGCGTCTTTTCATTGTGTCCCCGCATTTCGACGACGCCGTATTCAGTTGCGGCGCGCTCCTGGCGGCACATCCCGATGCTGCCGTCGGTACGGTGTTCGCCGCGGCGCCCGGGCACGAGATGCGTACCGAATGGGACACCCGGTCCGGCTTCGGCAGCGCCCGCGAAGCGATTCACGCCCGCACGATCGAGGACAACAACGCGCTCGCCGCGCTCGAAGCGATTCCCGTGCGCATGCCGTTTCTCGACGGCCAGTACCTCGATTCGCCGTCGGTCGGCACGCTCGCGGCGGCGCTCGAAGAGATCATCTACGGCTCGACGGCCAATACGCTGCTGATGCCGGTCGGCCTTTTTCACAGCGATCACGAACTCGTCTCGGACGCATGCTGTGAAGTGCTGCCGCGGCTCGCGCATCTTGCATGGTTCGCTTATGAGGAAGCGATTCACCGACGCCAGCCGGGCGTCGTCGAAGCACGGCTCGAAGAACTCGCGCGACGCGGCATCGTCGCGACGCCCGCGCATCCGGACACGCTGCATACGATCGATCCGGCGCGCCAGGCCATCGTCAAGCGCCACGCGGTCAACGCGTACGCCAGCCAGTTGCGGGCGTTCGGCCCGCATGGCTGCGACGACGTATTCGCGCCGGAACGTTACTGGCAGTTGAACATGACGCACAGACCGGCGCGTCATGCGAGGAAATGAGTGCCGCCGCACGAGAAGCGCCTGCAGGCAGCCTGCGTTTAGCCTACGCTAGACAGGATGTCCTGCGATCGGCGGGCGGCACGGCCACCGCGAGCGTTGGACGCCTTCCTGACACGAGGTAAGGTATGACGTATCAGATGCAGACCAACCCGGTTCCCGATCCGCTCGCGGACCCGACACGCGACCCTGAAGGCGACCCGCTCGCGCCGCCTTCGCCAGGACACAACGACGAACCGCAGCATCCCGACGGCCCGCCCAGCAAGGATCCGGTGACGGACCCACGCTGAGCCGGCCAGGTCCAGGTTGAGCCAGCCCGGGATGCCACGACTGACTCGACGAACCGGTCAGCGGGCCAGTTCAGCGAAACCTTGCAACAGACGGTCGATGTCGGCCGGATGGATGTTGCCCATCGTCGAGATGCGGAACAGTTCCGCCGACAGGCCGCCCTGCCCCGCGTAGATCACGAAACCGCGCGCCTTCAGCGCATCGTGCAGTTGCGGGTACGTGACGCCCGCGGGCAGCCGGTACGCGCGCAACACCACCGACGACTGCGCCGGCGGCACCGCGCTTTCGATCCCGAGCGCGGCGAGCCCCGCGCGCGCCTGTTCGGCGAGCGCCGCGTAGCGCGCGTGACGCGCGGTCCAGCCGCCTTCGTCCTCGAGTTCGCGCAGCGCCTCGACGAGTGCGTAATACGCATGCACCGAAGGCGTGAACGGCGTGTTGCGCTGGTCCTGAAGTTTCGCGAGACGCCCGAGGTCGAGATAGAACGTGCGGCTTGCCGCGTTCGCGAGCGCCGCGCGGCGCACCATCACGAACGAAGCGCCCGGCACGCCATGCACGCATTTGTTCGCGGTGGCCGCGACGGCGTCGATGCCGCCGTCGACGAAGTCGATCGCTTCGGCGGCGAAGCTGCTCACGCCGTCGACCAGCAGACGGATGCCGCGCTGCTGGCAGAGCGCGCCGAGCGCCGCGAGGTCGTTCAGGCGGCCCGTCGTCGTTTCGTGATGGATCACGGCGACGTGCGTGAAGCCGCGATCGCCGTCGAGGCACGCGGCGACGCGCCCGAGATCCGGCGCCTCCATCCAGTCGTGCTTCAACGCTTCATGCGCGATGCGGTACTGGTTCGCGATCTGCGTGATGCGCTCGCCGTACACGCCGTTTTCGATGATCAGCAGCTTGCCGTTTTCCGGCACGAGCGCCGCGATCATGCTTTCGACGGCCGCCGTGCCCGAGCCCGTCATCAATACGGCCTGCCATTGCGACGGGTCGAGGTCGTACAGCTTCACGAGACGCGTGCGCGCCTCTTCCTGCAGATCGAAGAATTCGCTCTCGCGATGGCACAGGTCGGTTTGCAGCAGGCTCCGGCGCACGCGTTCGGTCAGCGTGACAGGGCCGGGATTGAGCAGCAGCATCAATGCACTCCTTGATCCGTGCCGATGTGGCGCATCAGGCGCGTCTTCACATCGGGCGGGGTGATGGTGGGACGCGGCAGGCCGTCGGGCGTGCCGCGCCTGATCGACACGCGCACGAAGCGCGTGCCGTCCTGCGCGGGTGCGGAACCGAGCACCTCGTCGATCAATGCGAGATCGTCGCCTTCGACGGCCGACGCGTAGCCGCACGCCGCCGCGACACCCGCGAACGACACAGCTGGCGACACGGTCGCCTGACCGCCGGTCGAATCGTGCGCGCCGTTATCGAGCAGCACGTGCGTGAGGTTCGACGGACCATACGCGCCGAGCGTCGCGAAGACGCCCATGCGCATCAGCGCGGCACCGTCGCCGTCGAGCGCGACCACTTTCAGGTCCGGACGCGCGAGCGCGAGACCCAGTGCGAACGGCGTCAGGCAACCCATCGAGCCGACCATGTAGAGCTGGTTCGGGCGGTCGTCGATGGCGTAGAGTTCGCGGCCGCAGAAGCCGGTCGATGCCAGCACGACAGTCGAATCGACCGGTGTGTGCGCGATCACGCGCTGCAACGCGTCATGGCGCGACGGCAACGCGTCCCGCTGCACGCCGGCCGGCACGGAACGCGCTGCACGCGGCGCGCGCGCGGCAGGTGCCGCACTCTGCTTCAGCTCGTAAGGCGCGACGCTGCCCTTTTGCATCACGAGCGCGTACGGGCGGCCCGTTTCGTCCATATGGGCGATCGCGCGGTCGAGGGCCGGCCCGATGGCGTCGCTTTCAGTCGGGAACGTCTCCCACGGAATGTCCATCGTGTCGAGCATGGCCGGCGTGACCGGCCCCATCAGCGCGTGCTGCGGTTCATCGGGCACGCCGGGCTGGCCGCGCCACGTCACGATCAGCAGTTGCGGCAGCCGGAACGTCCACGTCAGCGACGTGAGCGGACTCACCGCATTACCAAGACCGGAGTTCTGCATCATCGTGACGCCGCGCCGGCCGTTCTTCGCGCCCAGCGTCACGCCCGCGATCAGCGCAACCGCGTCGCCTTCATTGGCCGCCGACACGTAATGCAGCGACGGATCCTGCACCACGTAGTTGATGAACGGCGTCAGATACGAACACGGCACGCCCGCGTACCAGTCGAAGCCGCGTTCGCGCGCCGCCTCGACAAATTGCGCGGCTTCGATCATCACGCCTCCCCGCCGCTCGTGCCGCCGACGGCGAACGGCGTCTGCGCGTGCGCGAAATCGCCTGCGCGACGGAAGTCATCGAGATCGTTCACACCGCGCCAGTGGCCGTGCACGTACTGCACTTCGATCTGTTCGCCCGCTTCGACGAGCGCGTTCAAAAGCGCCGGCATGTCGAGCGTGTCGAAATCCTTTTGTTCACGCAGCTTCGCGACGACGGCCTTCAGACGCTCACGCCCTGCGCCGCGCACGTTCAGCAGTCCCACCCAGCGGCCATCGGGTTTTTGCGCATCTTTCTGTTCGCTGGATACGCGCTTCAGCAACACCTTGTTGCCGAAGAGACCCCGATCGTCGGCCGCCGAGCACCATGCGAAGTCGCGCACGCTGCTGTTTTCGGTCTGCGTCAGCGACGAATCGACCACCACGCTGAAGTCCGCTTCGCTCTCGACCAGATCTCGCAGGATGTAGCTGCGAAACAGCAGGTCGCCGTACGAAATCACCGTATCGGTTTGCAGGCCGTCGATCGCGCAGGCGAGCGATGCCAGTTCGCCCGTTTGCGCATGACGTTCGTTGACGACGAGCTTCACGCCTGCCGTGTCGATGGCGTCGGCGCGATAGCCGCCCACCACCGTGATGTCGTTCACGCCCTGCTTCTTGAACGCGTCGACGAGCCAGCGCAACAGCGGCTTGCCCGCGACCGGCAGCATGACCTTCGGACGGTCGGTCGTCACCGCTTCGAGGCCCGCGCCGCGGCTCGCGGCCAGCACCACCGCCGCGCCCGACGCGCGCGAGGCCGACAGGTAGCGCTTTTCGGCTTCCGAGTATTCGTCGGCGTCCTGCAGACGGAAGATTTCGTTGACCGGCGCGATGCGGTCCTCGACGTCGACGAGCGTCTCGTGCGTGTAGATCTCTTTCGCGACCGCCTGCATCGCCGTCGTCGCCGAGCGGATCAGGTGGTTCGCCCAGATCACCGTGCTGATGCCCGCCTTGCGGAACACTTCGGTCGGCGTGCTGTAGTACTTCGTCGGCACGATCACGAGCGGACCACGGCCCGCCCATTCGCGCGCGAATTCGAGAATCTCGTCGGGGCGCGACAGCTTGCTGTGAATCAGGATCGCGTCGGCGCCGGCCTGACGGTACGCCTCCGCGCGACGCAGCGCTTCGTCCATGCCCCAGCCCGCGATCAGCGCCTCGACGCGCGCGACGATCGAGAAATCGTCGTCGGTCTGCGAATCCTTGCCGGCCTTGATCTTGCCGCAGAACTCATCCATTTCCGCGAGCGGCTGGCGCTCGCCGTTGATGAAGCTGTTGGTCTTCGGAAACTGCTTGTCCTCGATACAGACACCCGCGACGCCGCGCTGCTCCAGCTTGCGCACGAGACGGCGCACGTTGTTGAAGTTGCCGTAGCCAGTGTCGCCGTCGAGCAGGATCGGCAGATCGCTCGCATCGGCCATGAATTCGAGCGTGTCGACCACCTGGGTCCAGCTCGCTTCGTTGTTGTCACGCACGCCGTATTGCGCCGAGATGGCGAGGCCCGACGCCCAGATGCCGCGAAAGCCCGCTTCACGCACGATGCGGGCCGACAGGCCGTTGTGGGCTTCCATCAGGAATTCGAGCTCGTTGCCCACCAGCATCTGGCGCAAGCGTGCGCTGCGCGAAGCGGTCAGGAATTGGGGATCTCTTGCATTCATCGTGTGACTCCTACAGTCCTCTGAAGGCGCGGCTGGATTTCATTGCCGGCACGCGCCACATCGTTGGGAAAACCGGTTTCGATCCACAGCGCGCAGATGGCGTCCGCGATATCGAAGGGGAATGGCCTGGGTGACCGCCTGAACAACGGCTTTCGGGCGGCAGACCGTGCAACGCCTCTTCATGCTGCATGTTCGAGCGGCCGCTGGAGGCGCAGGCCGAGCCCCGCGGCAAGAGTAATGGCTCGCATGAGTTTTCCGGCATGAAAGGAAATCGGGTTTAAAAGAATGGGCAAAAAAGCCCGCGTCCCATCCGCTTTTTTATTCGCCACGATCAATCGCCTGCTGACGATATAACGCGATGTCTCGCGAACTGAAAGTGGCGACTATAAACGAAATAAAACGGCGCTGTCTTCCGGCTGCGAGCCTTATGGCAATTGATGGAGTTGCGGTGAAAATTGTGTAATTTTTATGTGCATCATGTGGCATATTCTGGCGATATTAGTCGAATAAAACCGCGCATGATTAAACCGGATTTCGATTATCCAGCTTCAGCAGGTATTCGAAGAGTTTAATGTCGCGTAGTGCGCAAAACTGCATTTCACCTCGCCGGATAATTTCGATATTTGTCTGCTTATTACGGGTTTCCCCTTCCTGCGCCGCACCACACGCGGTGCCGTAAACGCGAACATGGCATCGCCTCTCTGCCCGCTTTGTCCGCTTTGCCAGCCTCTCAATCCAGCCTGCTCCGACCGACGGAAAACGCGTACACCATGCAGAAGATGACCCTCAATAAAAAGCTCGGCTCGATGATCGCCGTACTCTGGATCGGTCTGATCCTGATCGGCGCGTTCGGCGCGATCCAGAATCGCGAGTCGATGATTACCGACCGCCGCGACCAGTTGACGTCTCTCGTCCAGCAGGCCAACAGCATCGTCAATCATTACTACACCCTTTCGCAGCAGCACACGATCACCGAAGACGAAGCCAAAAAGCAGGCGCTCGCCACCGTCGCCGCGATGCGTTATGGCACGGACGGTTATCTGTCGATCAACGATTCGCAGCCCGTGATGCTGATGCATCCGATCAAGCCGGAACTGGTCGGCAAGAATCTCGGCCAGTTCGCCGACCCGGCGGGCAACCATCTGTTCCTCGACATCGTCAAGGCCGGCGGTTCCGCCCAGGGCGGCTTCGTCGACTATCTGTGGTCGAAGCCCGGCAGCCAGGCACCGGTCGCGAAGACAAGCTACGTGTTTCGCTTCGCGCCGTGGGACTGGTTCATCGTGACCGGCATGTATATGGACGACGTGCAGTCCGCGTTCTACGTGAACCTGCTGCGCTGGATGCTGATCACGGCCGTGCTCGGCGGTGTCGCGACAATCGTGATGATGCTCGTGCTGCGCAGCGTGCGGCGCACGCTCGGCGGCGACCTGGAAGTGGCCGTCGAAGCCGCGCAGCGCATGGCGCACGGCGATCTCGCGACGACCGTGCCGGTGCTCAGCCATAAAGACCACAGCAGCCTGCTGTTCGCGCTGCATACGATGCAGAACGGTCTCGTCGAGACGGTTTCGCGCGTGCGCACCGGTACCGACAACATCAACGTCGGCGCAACGGAAATCGCCGCCGGCAACACCGACCTCTCGCAGCGCACCGAAGAACAGGCCGCCGCGCTCGTGCAGACCGCGTCGAGCATGGACGAGATGACGGCCAACGTGAAGCACAACGCCGACAACGCGATGCAGGCCGCGGAACTGGCCGGCCAGGCAGCGGATGTCGCGAAGCGCGGCAGCAAGGTCGTCGAGGATGTGGTGCGCACGATGGGCGAGATCACCAGCAGCTCGCGGCAGATCGGCGACATCATCGGCGTGATCGACGGCATCGCGTTCCAGACCAACATCCTCGCGCTGAACGCAGCCGTCGAGGCAGCACGCGCCGGCGAACAGGGACGCGGCTTCGCCGTCGTGGCCGCCGAAGTGCGCAGCCTCGCGCAACGCTCGGCCACGGCCGCGAAGGAAATCAAGGCGCTGATCGAAACGTCGACGGATACGGTGAAAGAAGGCGCGTCGCTCGTGACGAACGCCGGTTCG
Organism: Paraburkholderia gardini; assembly: GCF_907164545.1. Classification (NCBI taxonomy): domain Bacteria; kingdom Pseudomonadati; phylum Pseudomonadota; class Betaproteobacteria; order Burkholderiales; family Burkholderiaceae; genus Paraburkholderia; species Paraburkholderia gardini. The sequence continues at coordinate 51,558 of NZ_CAJQZB010000008.1, forward strand.
ACGATGACGGAGATCGTGCAGTCGGTGCGTCGCGTGAACGAGATTCTCGAGGAAATCAGTAACGCGTCGCGCGAGCAGAGCGCGGGCATCGAGCAGGTCAATCGCGCGGTGGGTGAAATGGATCAGGTGACGCAACAGAACGCCGCGCTCGTGGAGGAGGCTGCAGCCGCCGCGCATTCGTTGAAGGATCAGGTCGGCGCGTTGCGCGAAGCGATCGCGAGCTTCTCGCTGCCGGCCTGAGCGCAGGGCAGGATAAAAAAGAAGGCGCCCGGAGATCGGCAGCGCCTCGCAAACACGCCGCGTCGGGGACGACGCAGTGATAGAACGAATCGCCCGGCCGGGCTTTTAAAGCAGATTACGGCCGGGCATTTTCTTTTTTGCGGAGCCGCTTTCCAGGCGCCGCTTCTTCCGGGACGGCGTTCGCCGGTCCCACCCTTTTCCGCATCGTGCTGGCATCGATATTACGATCTCATTACAATCGGTGCGATGAACTCAAAGCACACTCCGCCGCGCCGCGATCCGCATGCGGGCACACCGCAGAATCCGCTCCTCGCCTCGCGTCTGCCGATGTGGCGCTCGAAGCTGGTCCTCCTGATCATCTTCGTTGCGTTTGCCTCGCTGGTGGGGCGCGCGTTCTGGATTCAGGTCGCGAACCAGGACTTCTATATCGAGCAGGGGCAAAAGCGCTATCAGCGCACGATCGAACTCGACGCCACGCGCGGGCGTATCGTCGACCGGCATGGCGCGATGCTCGCCGTAAGTCTCGCGACCTTCGAGATCTGGGCCACGCCGCGGCTCATCAAGGAGGCCGCATTCGCGCCGCTCGCGAAGCTGATCGACATACCGGTTCCCGAGCTGCGGCGACGTCTCACCGCCGACCGGCAGTTCGTGCTGCTCAAGCGCCAGGTCGACGTCGATACCGCCGAAAAGATCGACCGGCTCGGACTTGCGGGCCTGACGCAGATCGCCGACACGAAGCGCTTCTATCCCGAAGGCGAATCGGCAGCGCACGTGGTGGGCTTCACGGACATCGAGGACAAGGGCCAGGAAGGCATCGAACTCGCCGCCGACGCGTGGCTGAGCGGCGCACCGGGCGAGCGCGAAGTGATCCGCGACCGGCTTGGCCGCGTGGTGTCCGAGACACGGCCGCTCGTACCGGCGCAGAACGGCGCGACAGTCCAGCTGACGATCGACCGGCGCATCCAGCAACTCGCCTACGCGCAGTTGCGCGCGGCCGTCGAAAAACACGGCGCGCAGGCCGGCAGCGTCGTCGTGCTCGACGCGCGCAACGGCGAAGTGCTCGCGCTCGCGAACTGGCCCACGTTCGACCCGAACGACCGCACGCGCCTGACCGGCCGGCAGTTGCGCAACCGCGCGGTCGTCGACACGTTCGAGCCGGGTTCGACGATCAAGCCGCTCGTCGTCGCGTTATCGATCGATGAAGGCAAGGTGCGCCCGCAAACGCTCATCGATACGGCGCCAGGCAGTTACCGGATCGGGCCGAACGTGATTCACGACACATCCGATCACGGCCGGATGACGGTTGCCGAGGCGGTACAGAAGTCGAGCAACATCGCGCTCGCGAAACTCGCGCTGAACCTGCCGGCGGAAACGATCTGGACGAAGTACCAGGAATACGGGCTTGGCCAGCCGCCCGCACTGACGTTTCCCGGCGTCGCGGCGGGCAAGGTGCGGCCCTACAAACGCTGGCGGCCCATCGAGCAGGCGACGATGGCATACGGCTATGGACTCTCCGCATCGCTTCTGCAGATCGCGCAGGTCTATACCGCCTACGCGGGCGACGGCACGCTACATCCGGCCACGCTGCTGCTCGATCACGCGCAGCCTGGCATCGACGCCGCGCCGCGCAGCCCGGGCCATCGCGTGACGAAGCCCGCGACGGCGGCGTCGATCCGTTCGATGCTGGAAATGGCGACGGGGCCTGGCGGCACCGGCCGCGCGGCGGCAATCGAAGGCTATCGGGTGGGCGGCAAGACCGGCACGGCGCGCAAGCAGGTCGGCGCGAGTTACGCGAAGAACCGCTATCGCGCGCTCTTTGTCGGGATGGCGCCGATGAGCGATCCACGGCTGATCGTCGCCGTCATGATCGACGATCCGGCTGGCCGTGCGTTTTATGGCGGCACCGTGGCAGGTCCGGTGTTTTCGTCGGTGACCGGTGGCGCGCTGCAACTGCTCGGCGTGCCGCCTGATGCGTAATGTGTGCCGCGTTCCTCTGGCTTAACGCACAGGCGCATCCAGCGTATTGCCGGGGAGCGCCCGCACGCGATTGCGCCCATTGCGCTTGGCGAGATACATCGCGCGGTCGGCTTCGTCGATCAGCGTTACGCCAAGCGTCGACGGATCGTCGCGGCGTTTGCTGGTGCGCGCCGACACGCCGATCGACACCGTCAGTCCGATTCGTGTGCCGCTGTCGTCGAGCAGTTCGAGCGTCGATACCGCCTGACGCACACGCTCGGCCACGACCATCGCATCTTTCAGATCGCCTTGCAGCAACGCGGCGAACTCTTCCCCGCCGTAACGCGCGAGTGTGTCGCCGAGCCGCACCTGTTGCCGCACGCAGGCGGCGACGAGCACGAGCGCGCGGTCGCCCGTCGGATGACCGTGCCCGTCGTTGATCTGCTTGAAGCCATCGATGTCGATGAAAAGACACGCGACCGGCAGCGCATAGCGCGCCGCGCGCGTGGTTTCCTCGCGCAGGCGCTCGTCGAAATAGCGGCGGTTCGCGAGACCCGTCAACGGATCTGTCATGCCGAGCTGCTTGAGCCGCTCGCGGTGCGCGACGTTATCGAGGCTTGCGTTGACGATCGTCGCGAAGCGTTCGAGGATGTCGGTCGCCATGCCTTCCGCAAAGCGCCCTGCGTTGTCGCTACCAAGGCAAAGGTAGCCCATCGCGCGGCCGGCGGTCGTGAGCGGCAATACGATCGCGCTGGCGGCGGACGTCTGGCCCTCGAAGAACGCGTTGCGTGCCGTTTCGCCCATTTCCCGCGCCTTGCCGAGCCACGGGCGACCGCCCTGACACAGTTGCGCACCCGCCTCGCCGATATGGCGCGCGGTTTTCAGCTGATGGCTGGCAGGACGGTACGGCGCTTCCGGCGAAAGCAGTTCATGCAGCATCGGCGCGCGGTCGTCGAGCCAGAGCAGGACGCCTGTCAGCGTGAATTCGCGCGGCAGACGGGTGAACAGCGTGTCGAGGAAAGACCGGAAGTCCTGCGCGCCGATCAGATGCAGCTCCACGTCCTGGAAGCGGCGAAGCGTGCGCTCGTTGTGCTGAACGGTGTCGATCAGCGCGCGAAGGCGATCGGAAAGCGGCGTTTGGGCGAGATTCGTCACGTTATCGGTTGGGCGGGCAGGGCGAGGCATGCACATCGGCCTCATCTGTAATGTTATCGGCCGATTTTTCCGGGGCTTGAGCCCTTTTGCGGTGGGGATGGGCGAACGCGATGGCGATCTTTTCCGGACGCTGTCGACAGGTTCCTTCGCGCCATGCTGCGTATTTTCGGTCAAGACGTAATGGCGAACCCCGACGATATGGAAGTTCTGTCGGTCCTCCTCTATTTCTGCATCGCGCTGATCATCGTCGGGTTCGCCGTGTCCGGATTGAATATTCTGTTCAGGCGGCGTTGCGCGACGTGGCGCGGTTATCGCCAGAACTGACCGGTTGGCGTCGCGCGCGATCTCTCGTCTGCGTCGCCCGCAACGGCTGCCATGCGCAACGACAGGTTTCTCATTTTTGCCGCTCCCTGTCGAGGTCGAGATTACGCTCCGCAGCCACCAGCCTCACTGGGTCGGTCTTCTTCCATTGCGCTTTCGGAACCAGTACCGACCACTCGGCATGCGACGCATCGGGCTGGTCGCGAGCGAACGCGCGTCCCGCCTCGTGCAGGTAGCGCATCTCGGCGTCGAAATATCCCAGGAACGGGTTTCCGTCTTCGTGCTGGAACGATTTCCATGGTGCCGTCATGGCTGTCACTCCGCAGGCAAGGGTGGCAGGGAAGGCAGTCCGGATATCACGCCGGCACGGCCCGTCACGAAAATGCGCTCAGGCATGCGCAAGCCGCGCAGCTTGAGCAGCTCCAGCGGCCCGGCTCCCGACTGCACGCGCAGCAGGTAGCGCAGTGGCGCCGCCGCATCGCCGTTCGTGGCGCCCCCTGCGGCATCGCCCGTCGTACTACCGCTGGCGACAGACACGGCCAGCGCGTCGCCGCTGGCCGCCGCGCCATTCCAGACCAGCTCGTAGCGCGTATCGTCGAGCGGTTTTACCTGGGCTTTCTCCAGCATCCGCAGGAACGCCCAGTCCCCGGTGGCATCGAACGCGAGGCGCAACCCGCCGTTCAGCGTCTGCCAGTCCAGCGACGCATGACCGTTCAGGCCGTTGCCCGGCCACGCGAGCGGCGTCCAGGTTTCGCGCTGGTTGAAGTAGACGACCTGCTGGCCATCGACTGTCAGTTCCGTGCGCGTCACGCCGGGCGTCGGCTGCGGCATGAGCGCGAAGTGATAACCGGCCTCGCCGTGCGTGTAGAGATGTGCACCCATCGGCCCGACGAGATGCAGCATGGCGAGGAATTTCGGGTCGAACTGCAGCGACTGGGGCGCGAGTTCGTTGGGCACCCACTGCTCGCCCTGGCGCTTGAGTACGCCAGAGAGCTCGACCTCGATAAAGCGGTTGATGAGCCCCGTATCGGGCCGCACGTAGCGCCCAAACTCGGCAAAGGACGCGTCGGCGCTCGCCGGCGAGAACGGATAGCGCGAGGCGAACGACGACTGGAAGGGGGCCGCCACGGCGGCACGCCACGCGTCGTTCAGACTCGCGGCGGCGGGCTGCAGGACCGCCTGCCACGCTGCGTCGAGCGGCTGCACGAACATCGTCTGGCCGAAGCCCGCCCACTGCGCGCCCAGGCTTGCGGCGCTCAGCGCCACGTCGTCGCGCGCCTGCGACAGGTCCGAGAGCTTGCCCTGGAAGACCGCCTGCGCGAGCGAGCGCGCCATCGCCTGCGCGTCCGGACTCGCCTGGATCTGCTGAAGTTTGAGCCGCACGGTCGTATCGGCGGTCAGCACCCGCGAGAGGCTCACGCCGTTGAACGCGGCGGCGTTCGCGGCCTGAGCGTTACCCCCATTGCCGCTGGCCGCCGTAGCGTTCGCATCGCCCATCAATGCGAGTAGCGGGCCGAACGCGCGGTCCAGCGGATTGACCACGGGCGCCTGGATCGCATCGCTGCCACTGCCGCCAAGTAGTCCCTGCGCCTTGCGCACAAGTGTGTCGGCAAGCGCCTGCGAGGGACGGCCCGCCTCGCCCTGGTACTGCACCGACTTCATGAGCGCGAGTAGCGGCGAAGTCTGCGCATCGGTCAGGCGCGTGAGCTGGTCGATCACCGCGGAGAAGCGCGTGGCCGGCATCCACTGAAAGCTGTTGAGCATGGTCGCCCAGGCTGCGGTGTAATCCGTGAAATAGCGCGTGCGCAGCCGTTGCCGCAGATCGTCGGTGCCGCGCTTCGCATCGAGGACGGCATGCACTGGACCGATCGCGCCCTGTACCGTGGTTGCGTTGAGCCGGGCAGACGGCGCGTCATCGGTGAGCACCCAGTCGCCCTCCACATGTTGCCGCTTCGCGGCGGCGTCAATGGCCTTCTCGATGACGCCTTCCCACGCGGCGCGCGTAAAGATGCCCGGCACCGTCCGCTTGCTTGTGAACAGGCCGTGCGCGTCGGTACCGGCGAGCAGCGTCGCGAGCGAAACGTCCGCGTACTGGCCGCGCGCCTCGTCGAGGACGCGCTGATAGAGCACGTCGTCGCTCGCCGCGAGGCCGATCTGGTTGACGAGCATCGAGCGCGCCTGCGTGACGAGCGGCGCCGATACGCCGATGCGCCAGTCGGGATGCGCCTTCAGATGGTCGGACCAGAATCCCGCGAGCCGCTGCGAGGTGTCGAGCCATTCGCCGGCGCGCATGCCGATCACGGCGGGCCAGACCTCCAGCAGCTGCGCCTTGAGGAACGGCGCATCGACGCGCGCCGGGGTGGCGAGCATCAGGTATGCCTTGAGGTGGTTGTACGCCTGCTGCTGCGCGTCGTGGCTCTGCTGCTGGTCGGCGCGGACCTGCGAGAGCTGGACGAGCTGCCCTTCGAGCGCCTGCACGGCCGGTTGCTGCAGGTTACGTGCGGCCACCGTCTGGTACGGTGACCACAACGCGTCGAGCAGTTCATCATTGCACGACAGGCCCGCGCGCAGGTACCACGGCGTGCCGTGCTCACGCCGGTATTCGAGCGTGCTGATCTCCTGCTGCAGGGCGAGCTGCGCGCGCAGCGCCTGCGGTGTGCCGGGGGTGGCCGCGAGCGCCGCGGCGGCAGTCGTTTCGGCATGCCTGACAAGTGCCCGGTTGCCGGTGACCGAGATCGCCAGCATCACCGACCACGCGATCGCCCCGGCCAGCACGCACCACGCAAGCGCGTCCGGCCAGTACAGCCCCGTGCGGCGGCCACGGTACCGCGGCGCGCGGGCGGCGATCTCCCGCCAGACCGGCAGCATGGCGCGCGGCTGCTCCCGCGTGACCCTCTCCATCGGCACGGCGGACGCAGACTCGCCGGGCGCGTCGTACTCGCTGATAACCGGCACCGGTACGACGCTCGTGCCCGCGAAGACCGGCGCGAACATGACACCCGCCAGCGGCGCGCGCAGCCAGTTCGACGCGGCGAGCGCGCGCAGGCTCCCCACGATCCGTTCAGCATGGTCGCCGACGTACTTCGAGACCTCGAGCATCCAGGTCATCCACCGCGGCTCACCCGACAGGCGCACACCCGCGTTCGCCGCGCTCTGTTCGAGCTCGCCCAGCATGTCCGGCAGCACGGCGGCGCTCGCCCGCGCCTGCCTGCGCGAGACGTCCGGCATGAACGCGCCCACCGCTTCGAACCGTTCGGGCTGGCCGCCCTCCACGTCCACCGGATGCAGGAACGTCACCGGCGCGGCCCAGCCGAGCGCGGTGGCAATGCCCGAGAGCATGCGCGGCAGCTCCGTATTGGTGTCGTCCGCGCGGACGACCTGCACCACGCCGTCGACCGGGCGGCGGCGACACAACTGCCGGAGCTGGCCCAGCCACTTCGCCGCCTCGATGCCGTCCGGTGACGCATGCACGAGGATGATTTCGTCCACGTGCATGACGCCCGCCTGTTTGAGGCCGGGCGCGACCTGATCGACGCGTTCGTCCGTGCCGTTCACCAGCAGCCAGCGCAGGCGGCGACGCCAGAACCAGCCGTGCGAAACGCGCAGTTCCTCGTACAGGCGTTGCAGACGTACGTCGCGCTTCAGCGGCTTCTGGGCCTTCGTCTGGTCGCCGGTCTCCGTTCGAAACAACCGTCCGGCGACAGCGTATGCGCCGATAAAAAACAGGATGAGGTGAATGGCGACGACGACAATCAGGGCGACGAGGATGGCGATCACCGCCCACATGCGCGCCTCGCCGGGAGCGAGATCGAGGAGGTCGCCGCAGAACCACACAAGGCCGGCCGCAAGAGTGGCGGCGATCAGGGCTGCGACCAGCAGCCCCCAGAGCGCAAGGCGTCCGGACGGCGCAGACTCCTCCACGGGAGCCGGATCAAGCGGTCGCAAGTTCAGTTTTGGATCGGTCATGCACGGAGTGTTCAGGCAACGAAGGATTCTTCCCGGATCCGCCGGGCAGGACGTGAAGAATGGCGGACTGCACGCCATCGATGATCAGTTGCGGCCCATCCGCAGCGCCGCATTCGATGGCGGCCGCGACGGACAGCCAGCCGCTGGCGTTGCCAAAATCGCCAACGATGCGGGCCGGCTCGTACTGGGCCTCGCTCTTCGCGATGGCATCGAGGTTCGCGATGCGCAACCCCCGGTTGCATCGTTCGACGGCACGCGTGATCCACGCGCGGGTCACGACATCGAACCCGGCCCTGCCCCATATCACGGCATTGGCGAAGCAGTATTCGATCTCGTCTGCGTTGCCTTCGACAGGGCGATGCAACCTGGCCATCACAGGTACGTCTTCAGGCAGGCAGTAGAAGCCTGCATCAAGCAGTGTGGCGAGACACCCTTCCGTGCTGCCGGCATGCGGCTGTCCGTCGTGCCAGGCGGCTGCGATCACGAGCAGTGGGCGTGCCTCGCGGGCGTCGAGCCAGGCGTCGGCCACGAGCAGCCCGTGCGAAGCGGGCACCGCCTGTACGGCAAGCGGCGGCAGACCGGCAAGATGCAGAGCGTCACGGACCTGCCGCTCACGCAACGCTTCCTCGCCCGGCTCGGCCAGCACGCGCACTTGTGGCCAGTGCGCGGGCTCGTAGCGCGTAAGCGCGTGAAGGCTCGCGCCGATTTCTTTGAGCGCATCGGCGATCCTGAATACAAGTTGGGGGATGGGCCTCTTCGGAGCAGCATCCACCACGGCATCGAACCCGCTTTCCGTAAACAGATCGGATTCGTCGAATACCTGCTGTGGATCATCGAAGCGGCAATGCTCGATGACACCAGCGCCTGAGCGGGGCTGCTGCTGCCGCGGCAGACGCACGCCGGCATTGATCGACTGCGCAAGCGTCTGGCGATTCAGGGGCAGACAGTAGCCGATTCCCAGCACCCGCAGCGACTTCTGTGCGACACGGATGCGCTGCGCCAGCCACCGGTCACGATGGAGGTTCCGGTGGTACGCGCGATACCATATGGCCTCGTAGCCAACGCGCTCGATTGCGAAGAGCAGACCGAAAAAGCCATTCGGAATCCCAACGACACAGAACCAGAACGGTACACCGCCGGCACGTTCGCCTTTCGGCCACAGTAGCAGCGCAATCGCGCCCCCGAATACGGCGCAGGCCAGCCAGATGCAGAACCACCACGGCCAGAAGCGTGGGCGGCGCGGATAAACGCTCGGTCGTCCCGCCGGAGACAGATCGACTGGCATTACTCGAAGTTGACGTTCTTCAGCGACGAGATCAGCCGACAACCACATGCGCAGCGATGGTCGTGTAGCGCGAACAGTTTCTGGTCGCGGTCGGGAAACCTGGCAGCGCCCTCGTCGATGACGGTCGGGCCGTGAAGGTCGCAGACCGCCTCATCGCCCTTGCGGGCAAGTGGCCTGCCCATGAATATGGTCCAGGGTGAGCACTTTCCAGTCACTTCGCCGCCATGTTCCAGTTTGTCGCTTTTGCGGATGGGGGATTTCATTTCGAAGGTTTCATTTATATTTAAAGAGTGCTGCGCAGGCAGTATCCGTCGCTACGATACGTCGATTGTCCTGGACGTCCCACACTCCCGGATAGGCATATTCCGAACAATCCATTTGCCCAGATGGCGCGACATAGCGTCCGTTGGGGGAGATGATTGCAGTCCCCGCCTCGCCGCTACCACCAAAAGCGGATTTCCTCAGGTCGCTGAGTTTCCGGCCCGCAACATACGCACCCTTTACCGACACAAGGTTTCGCGACGTTCCGATACGGGCGACGGTAGCCAGATATATGAATGGCCGAGCGCCAACAAAATCAAGGGCAACATAAATACTCTTCGACAGATTTATGTCGGATAGCACGCCCACGTTCGACGGGATCGAGTGGACGTACACTGGTCGCCCTGCCTGACAATCAGCCAGTTCCTGTTTCGCAACATAGCCCGTTTCAGAGACCATGACCGCTGATTTGTCGAAACTCTCGACTGCATAAAGCGGAGGCTTGTCAAGCAAGCACATTCTGGAACTGTTGACTTTCAGTGTGGAACCAACTACCTCGTAGGTATCGTCTGCATATGCGGTTCCCACGAAAAAAACTGATGCCAATACAGCCAAACTCCATCCGATCCCCGGCATTTGTGAGCCCTCACGAAATAATGTCTTTGGCAGAACGGGTAAAATCGAGACGCCGCTCCCAGTCGATATAGCCACCGTTAATTGCGTATGTGACATCGCGTGAGATTTGCCGTTCTCTTTGCTTGTCTGCGTCAGAAATAGCCATCTGCGAGGAATCCTGGTCGATATGCCTGGCTACATTTGGTCTTTCGAATCGCAAATAGAATCCTCCACTATCGAGACTATTCTCAGGAAGTGCAACTCTCTGCGGGGCATCAATCATCGCGGGGATTTTCGTCATGCCGCTGCGATTGCGCGCAAGATACGCTGGGTCGGTCCACCATGATGCGGTGAACGACGTACTCGAAATCCAAGCCTTGAATGTCCAGTAATTTACGTAATTGCTTCGCCCGGTAAGCTGCTTAAAGCCTCGCCCCCTGAACTTCTGGGCATCTTCTCGATCACAATTGCCGTTCCGCCAGTCGTATGAACCAGCGGTACGCGTTCCGTGGCTATTGAACTTTGCCGAGCGGAACCAGGCATCGTCCTCGGCGGGAATCTGACCGTACCAATGCCCCAACGTGGACTCCGGAATTTTTGACACCGGATTAGTGACAGTCCCGTGAAATCCATCACTCTGAAGATGGCCAAGCATACTGGTTTCCTGCATCGACGCGAGCCATTCGCTTTCAACGGCACCTTGGCCAAGAAAATGCGCAAGTCGTGCCGGAGACGTTAAACCAAATTTTCGTGTTGCCACATTTAGCGGATCCAAGTAGGTATCGCGCAATTGACTCGGCGGTGGCCGCTGATTTCTGCTGTAGCGCCTATCCGAATAGATCTGTTCGAACTCGTTTTGACTCAGCCACCCACACTTTCTGAAATGCCGAATGAACGCAAGCGGATGGAAAAACCAGAGCTTTTCGCCCGCAGGCAAACCGGTTTTGTCCCAGAACTGGACTTCCTTCAGGTACTTGAGGAAGTCGTTGTATTCGTTCGGGTTACGGTGGTAGAACTCACCCTCGTCCTGCAGCTTCGCGTAGCGTTGCTCGTTATTCATGCTGTCCCATTCACTAGGCGCGTTGCAGATAAAACCGCGTAGCTGCTGGCGCACCTGAGCGTTGGATTTCACATAGGCCGAGAGCACGTTCGTCTTATGGGCTTCCGGAGTTTCTCCTGCCACTGCGGATATTTCGTGTGGCACAGCATCGTTGAGAATCTTCTTCAACGCATCCACATCGCACAGCCCATCGCTGCCGAACGGAGTGTTGTCGTCGCTGATCTTCTGCCAGCCCATCAGGGACAGGAAATCCGCGTCCGAGAACTTCTGGATGTTTGAGTCATTGATATCGATGTAACCCGCCTGACCCGCAGCCCAGGTGACCTTCATCCACGTCACGCGCGCGTCGGCCGCCAGCGTCTGGGGCGTGGACAGGATGCGGCCAAAGCGGAGCAGTTCGTAGCCATCGCTCGGGCACGTCGGATAAAGCGCGGTGGCACGCCTGTACAGATCGTATTCGTAGTCCTTTTCCTCCACGGGCTGCTGTGTAAGCAGCGTGCGGGTGTCGTCCTGCGCGACGCTCCAGACATTCGTGTACTTCGAGCCCCGGCTAAAACAGGTCTCCACAAGCAGCGGCAAGGTGTTCGAGCCTCCGTGCCCAAGCTCGAATTCAATACCGTGCAGCTTGTGCTTGTTGTGGCTATCGGTAACGGTCCCTGTCGGCAAGCTTAAAAAGCGCCCTCCTGCCGGAATGACGAAATACGCGTGTCCCCACCAGTCGGTCGCATTAGACGGAGCGGGCGTCGTGTTGCCGAGCTGCGTATGTCCGAAGTACGCGTCGAAATCCGCCTGCATCATGAAGATCTCGAAGTGCAGATGCGGCATGCCCTCGTACCGTCCGAGCCACCCCAGCACGTCCTTGCGCCGGACCTTCCTGCCGCCGCCTGAAACGGCAGGCGGCATCGGCGCAGCCGGATCGCCCGTAGGCATGCGCAGGAATTCCGGCATCTCGCTGGCGTTCGCACTGTGCTGCTGATATTCCACCAGCGGCAACAGATGCATATAGAGCGAATAGAACGTTAGCGTCCGGCCATCGCCGGTCTCGGTCGTATGTTTGAGCAGCACAAAGCCGATATGACTTGCGTCGCCGTCAATCGCGTGCTGACAAACCCGGTAGGCAACGACCTCGCCATCGGCAATTGCATGCACCTTGCACTTCGTGTCTGGCTGAAGATGCACGCCGCAATGCCAGCGCCGGTCGAAGGCGATCGGATAAATGCCGTGTGCACATTCGAACCTGTCGAGCGCATCCATCATTGGATCGGGGTTCGTCCCGGACGGGACCGCAAGACCTGTATCGGGCAAAAACGGTGGGCTGATGATCATGATCGCTATTGCGTGTGGCTGTATCTGGAGTTGGGCTGATAGTTGCTCACGGGCAACAGCGGCAGGGTGATCGCCGCAGTTGCCGGCCCCTCGAAGGTGAATGAAGCCGCCTTGATGCGGAATTCGCCAGGGCAGTGGAAGACCACATTGCCGTTCTCGATGGTCATCGACGCGCCGCCGCTGGCCATCATCGCCTTCGTTTTCGCATCCACGAGCACGTCCCCGCTGGCGCTCGACACGTGCAGTTTCTGGTCGGCGAAGATATCCATGGGAGCGCCCTGTGCCTGCAACTCGATCTTCCCTTTCGAGAAAATCGTGATGCCGAGCTTCTGCGCGCACAGCGAAATCAGCTCGCCCGCCACCATGCGCAGCCGCTTCACGACGTTCACGTCCATCTGCTGCCCTGCGGTCACGATGACGTTCTCCCCCGCCGAGTGCTGCGCCGATTTCGGCGTGACGAACGCCATGCCACCAGGCGCACTGGCCAGCAGCCCCGCGTCGCGAAGCTGGTTCAGCCCGTCCAGGAGCGCTGCCTGCGTGGCCCGGTCCGCTGGCTCGGCCTTGGCCTGCGCAGTCGCCGCAGCCAGTTCCGTCACGCGTTGCAGCGCGGCCTTCAGTTGTGCAACCGCCGCGGGCATGTCGAGTTGTGGGGTGTCGGGTCCGGCGGCCGCGTCCGCCGTCAGGAACAGGCCCTTTGCCGCGCGCATCGTGCCCCACGCCTGGGTCGTCATTTCGAACCCTTCGCCCCTTTTCAGCTTCCTGCTGTCAAGCAGGTAGCCCTGGTTCACCGCCGACTGGCCGTACACAGTCGCGATGCGCGCGCTTTCCTTGCCCCGCAGGTCGTTGAACACGATCTCTGCGCCGCGCAGCGGTGAGCGCCAGATCGCGTAACTAAACATCGCCTGTGCCCCATGCACCACGTCAGGATGTGAGTAGTCGTGCAGGGCTCCGGCTATGTGGATACGATCCACATCCCGATGGGCCGCGTCGAGGATAACCTCGGTCCCCGGCAAGAGAGGCGAATGGAAGCCGCCCTGATACGACGACGACGGACGCAGCAGGCGCAGATTCAGCAGCCGCTTGTCGGCATTGACCGATCCCTGCAGGAACTTGGGCAGCACCGGATAGCGACCGTGCTCGTCCATACATCCGTAAGGCGCGGAGTCAAATGTCGTCACAACGCCGACGACAGGACCTTCCAGAAACCGCCAGTCCCGCGCATAAACGAATTCCGGACGGTACGTAAGATGCGCGGGCATTGCCTTGAAGCGGGTATGCGCTGGCTGCGTGCGACTGCCATCCATTTTCATCGAGGTAATCACGAAGCCATATTTCGCGCTTTTCAGCTTCGTATTGGTCAGCTTCATGACCACGCCCGGTGAGATGCCCTTCGCGTTGGTCGTACCCGAGAGCGTTGCCTGCCGCGCGATCTGCTCGTCGCGCCGCGTCTGCACGAGTGCCTCGCCTTGCTGCTGCGTCAGATGAAACTCCGCGCTTCGGCTGATCTGCCCGAATACCGAGCGATCGTCAGCGTCGTTGGAGACGCTCGCCGTGGCCCGTAACGGGTCCTCCGGCGTGCGATAGTTGCGCTCCCATAGCTCAAGCGTGGCCGCCACGAGTTCGCGTTGCTCGCCGACTTCGAGAACCGCCTCGTGCCAGTTACTGTTGAGACCAGAGTTGGCGAGCAGCGGCACGTCGATAGAACGTATGTAGGCGCGCGGATTGTTCGCGATGACAAGCGTGTCGAGCTGCCCTTTCCGCCCGCGCCCCTGCTTGTAGAACCAGAAATAGCCCTTGCGCTTCGCGTGCCGCGTGATGAGGTCGTAGACGGACTCCTCGTACATCACGACCTGTTCGATCTTCTCCTGCTCGCCTTCCAGCTGGAACTCGACATCGAAGGCGTCGAAGTTCCGCCGGTCGATCAGCACCTTCGTCACCATTTCCTGGAACGTGACGTCCTTGAAGGTGTCCGATCTGACCATGCGCTTGCACAGCGCGGCAAATCGCGGCTCGATGCGCAGCCGGTAGGTGGCCTCGTCGCGGCTCGCACGAATACGCTTCCAGCGCGTGATGACGCCATTGAAAGTGGCGGCTTCGTGGTCGACGGGTTCAACGTAGCTCGCAGAGGGGACTGCCGCCCGCTCGTCGATCTGCAAGCCCGCTCGCCACCCAACACAGTCCTTGCCGTCGATATCGAGGCGCGATGACGTCACCGTGACATCGACCGTATAATCCCGGCAAAAGCCCGCGCGCACCTTGAACTTGAGCACATCGAGGCCGAGTTCCTGCCTGCCAATCCATATTTTCAGACGCTGGGTGAGCCGCGCACTCGGGTGGCGCAACGCATCCATAAAGCTATTCGTCACAGCATTCATCACGCATCCCTTGCCTGGTTGAGAGGAACCAGGCGAAATCGTCGTATCAGCAGCTACGGCAGATGAATCTAGAGTTGCAACGAAAAATGGTCAATCGGACTAATGCCCCGTGTCGGATATGTTCAACGTATTTGTCAAATAATGACAAATCGGAGTCCTCTTGTTCTTTGCGACTGCATGGAGTGGTAGGCGATACCAAGGAAACGCTAGTGGTGAAAGGATGGCGCGCATCGGGGAGGGTCTTTTCTGCTGGTGCTCGCGACGCGGGCGCTGTTGTTTTGAGTCGCGGGCGCGCGACTCGATATGCTGATTGAGCATTTGCGCACCGGTGCGGTCATCGCTGACAAGGGCTACGACTCGAACGCCTTTGTGCAGAGTATCCGCACTACGCGTGCGAAGGCCGTAATCCCGCCGCGTTCGAACCGCAAGACCAAGCGTCGCTATAGCCGCGTGCTGTATCGGACTCGGAACATCGTCGAACGCTTTTTCAGTCGTATCAAACATTTTCGTCGTGTCGCCACTCGCTACGACAAGCTCGCTGCGAACTATCTCGCCTTCGCTTCGCTTGCCTGTGCCTTTGGACCGCTCGTGAGAATGTGAACAGAATCTAGTGTTGCGACGACCGGTTGAATCCGCCTACATTCCGCCAGTCCGCTCCACCGATTCGCCGTCCCCCTTCCATTACCATCGGATTCTCCCCGGCATCCGGGAAGGATCTGAGCGACTTGCCATCCAGGCGGTCAACCGAGAAGCTGTCAAGCACGTATCCGCCCGGAGACCTCTCGACGAGGGCGCAAATCAAAAATGGCATGCCTTCGTCGATGCCAATCAACTCACGACGAAGTGTGATGATGTCGAATTCATCTGCCTCAGAAACGTGCGCGACACGCTTTGCGAAGAAGCAGGATGGGTCGACGTTGCATGCAGTTGTCGTTGACCAGCCAGTGCCACGCTGGTTGCTGGGCAATCTGGCACGACCCTCTCGTGAATGGCTTTGCGCAAACGACTCGGGTACGATTACGAAAAATACGAACATGCATGCGCTATGATTCATACTGGCCTTCAATGATCGTTCCACACTTGAACAGACTATGAATCTGGATAGCATCCTTGCCTCCTCTGCAGCCGGAGTACTGAGCATTCCTGACATTGAGAATTTCTGCGCGCATAACGAAATCGAGAGGAACAGATTCTACGATCTCTGCGCGACCAGCCTTGCGCAGGATTATTTATCTGGAACACAGACATTTTTGTTCTGCGATTCGGCTGTGAATCAGCTGATGGGGCTCGCTGGATATGAAGTTCCGGATCTATTCCTCAGGGTATTTGAGGCATTCGATGCCGGTGAATACCGGCATCGAAACGACTCCGTGGAGATCGACCCGGTAGATAGCTATACCGGATCAATGCTGCGCGCCGCACTGCTCCCGCCTGTTGTGGATGCCTGAGCGACTGGAAGTAGTGAGGGGCGCGGAATACCGCGCCCCCTTCATCGTTTTGATCCACGAAATGCGCTTTAGTCAACGAGCTTGAAAGCTGGGGACGGCTGCAGTACGTCGCCTGCAAGATACTCCCGGGCGAACGCTACGAGGCCCCTCGACCCGGACAATGCAGCGGTTTCTTTCGCCTCGTCGGCGTAGACAAACCAGTCGTCTCCATCGGGGAAGACTACATAACGCTCGGCGTTGAAGGCAAGTGCATCCGCCGGGCTCCCACCGGGATCAGCAGCAAGAGCACTCACATACTCGCTTTCGTTGTGATCCGAACCAAAAACAATGGCGGGATACTTGTCAAAATTGTCATGGAAATAAGCAAATGGGTCGGGCCTCAGCGCGACAAATGCGAAGGAATATCGATTTGCCCCAATGTAGTCCTGAAGTGCACGGACAAACTGAAAAAATCGGCGCGTCGCCACAATTGCCGAATCAAAGTACAGGACCGCCCGGTCCGGCACAGGCAAAACGAGAGCGTGTACTCCTACCACCGATCGCTCCCACAACCGGTCGAACTCGGTAGAGCTCTCCACGAAGACACACTGTTCAGTTTTCATTTCAGCCTTATTTTGGCGGTCTTGTTACCGCTCTTGTAATAGTCTGCGGTGGGTTGGCCAGAATTTGAGTGCCCTCGCACCGTGTACTGCTGGTCACCCTTGACAAGAATGTCGGCTCTGCCGTCCTTGCTCACTGTCCGGCTAAAACCATTGTTGACCAGGTTCGTTTCAAACTCCGTTTGCGTCAAATCAGTCTGAACATTCCTGATACTACGCCCTGCTGTGATCGTGGTGTATTCCGAAACCAACCGCCCCGCCGGTATGCCATCGAATTCCGTTACAGCTGACGCATTGCATCCCTCCGCAGCAATTGACGTACTCCAGTGGACAACTCCTGCCGCCCACCGTACTGGCGGTATGAAGCACTCGACACAGACAGGTTCCAGTCCCGGCTCGGGCAAACCACGCAGCGCGAAAAGCCCTCCAGGTTGCCCTTGAGCTGGACCCGCAGGGGTAATGCCATCTTCATAGTTCTGCAACCATTGATCGATTTCCGCACTGCTCAGATCAGTCGTGGTACCGCCATTGCCTTGAACCGTCCCAGTACGCGAAACTATGCGCCCTTCCGGTGAATATCCGTAGTCAACCGTCAGTCTTCGCGAAACGAACCCATTGAGCGCAGTCGCTTGCTCAACGTAAATGAATTGACTAACCCGCCCGCGCACGTCGTACACCGGATTTACGATAAAACCGGGACCACTGAGCTGTATCGGGCGGTTCGCCTGGTCACGCACGCCAACGCCCCACGCCTGCATCGTCATCCGGTCGATCAGAAAACGCCTGTTGCCGCCGGGATCGTAAGTCTGTTCCCATTCGCTCTGCTTTACGCCGTTGACCGTGACTAAAACGTAAATCAGCCGGTTATGCGAGTCATATACCATTCCGGTAGCGCGCAACTGGCCGTTAGAATTCGCATCAAATCCGCTGGCACCTGTCGGATCGCCGGTAGTCTGCTCACCCACGCCTGTCAGATTTCCTCTGCTGTCGTAGACAAACGAGGTAATCATGCCAGGCGCCGCTACCATTGACGGTCGCAAACTGCTCGCATCGGCGTAGCGTACCGATGTGGTTGCGGTACCGAACGAGCCGCGTCGAACTTGCCGGATGGGACGGTTTGCGCTGTCGTAGCTGTAGCCGGTGTTCGTCCCGTCTGCCGCGGTATTGGAGAGCAGGTTGCCCGATATGTCCCAACTCATGCCGGTGGTCGCGCCAGTCGACCCCACGCTGCCGGTCGGACGGTGCCCTCCCGCCAGCAGCGAAAAATTCAGTGCTGTATTGCCTCGACTATCGGTAACCGTGGTCGACCCGCTCCCATATGCAAACTGTGCGTTCTGCGTCGAGTCAGGATGAGTGACCGCAGTCGCGCGCCCATTTCCGTCATAGCTCCACGTTGCGATCCGCGAGCCAGTTTCATCGATAAGCCCGGTCAGCACGCCGGGGAAATTACGATTCTCATAGACGTAACGCCGGACGTTGCCGTCCGGCCACGTCACGGAAGTCAGATTGTTATTGGCGTCGTAACCGTATCGGGTGACCGCACCCGTCGAATCGGTAACCTGCGAGATACGCGATTTCGAATCCCAGACAATGCTGAGTGAACGGTCCAGATAAGCGATGCCATCGGGACTGTGCAAAGTAACGGTGGTTAAGAGCCCTTTTGTCGGCGCGACCGAGGTCGGCGTGTTTGCGTCGCTATACGTAAGGGCCGTAACCCATCCTTGACGCGTCGCAACCGACGCCAGTACGCCTTGCGCCGAATAGGTTTCAATGACCTCGGTGGTCCGGTCCGCAATGATCCACGAAGAACCGTTGTCCGTTAGCGTCAGCGAAGGCCGGCCCGCAGCAACCCAAACACCGCTTACCTTGCTGAACGCAACCCGGTCTCCGTCATCGCGGTACGCCGTGATTCTGGGCGGACTGCTGCGGGCATAGTACGTATCCAGCTGCTGCTGCCAGTTGTGCGTCCAGTCCGCGCCTAAACCAGTGCTCGGCGGTGCAAGTGGCGCCGAGCGATACGTACGCGTGAACGTCAGTGGCGCGTCACCACCGCCAATGAAATCCGTTTCAGTTAGCGTGACCGATCCGGTACCTGGATAAACGGGATCCGCGACAGGACAAGTTGATTCCGGTTGAACCGGTGCAGGAGAATTGCAGAAACTTCAGATTAGATCTATGTTATTCAGGCACGTGTAACCGCCCATCCCCCCAGGTGAACCAGCCGCCGCCTTAAGGGCACACGACATTCCGGTTCCGGGGATCGCGCCAGACTGTGCATATCCCGCGAGGCAGTCTCCGTCGCCGCCCGCCGCATGCGACGATGCTGCTCCGAATAGAAGCGTGCATATAGCAAGCGCACACGCGAAGCGCGAAATCAGCGGTGGCTGAAACACTCTGATACCCATCAAACCTCCTGCCTGTTATGTGTAGTGGGCTCCTTGTAAGGAGCCGTTCAACCATAACGAGGCATTCAGTAGACAGGCGTCCGAAAAATCGCACAGCTGCAATCGAACTTGCTGAAGACAGGTTCTTTCGTCAGTAACGACAACGGGCACTGCAACCTGAAAGTCGCAGTTTCAACATGCGCCCGTTGCCGACGATCAGCGAAATCGACGCGCATCGTTTACCGGTCTTGTGCGATCGCCGTGCTGGAGCCCGACTTGCGACTTGCCTTACCGCCGGTTCGATCCCGACACCACATCGATCCACACAGCCAGCACCAGAATCCCGCCCTTGACGATCATCTGCCAGTAAGCGTCGACGTCGAGCATCGACATGCCGTTATCGAGGCTCGCCATCACGAGCGCGCCGATCAACGCGCCGTACACCGTGCCCGAGCCGCCGCGCATCGACGTGCCGCCGATGAAGCACGCCGCGATCGCGTCGAGTTCGCCCATCGTTCCCGCCGAGGGCGAGCCGGCCGCGAGCCGCGCCGTGTTGACGATGCCGCCGAACGCGCACATCAGCCCCATCAGCGCGAAGATCGCAAGCTTCACGCGATCCGTGTTGACGCCTGACAGCCGCGTCGCTTCAAGGTTCGAACCAACCGCGTAGATGCGACGACCGAACACGGTCTGCGTTGCGATCCACGTGAAAACGGCCAGCAGCGCGAGCAGCAGCAACACCGGCACCGGAATGCCGCCGTAGCGGTCGAGCGTGGCGATAAACGCGAACAGGATCACGCCCGCGCCCACGATCTTCGCGACGTCCTGCCAGACCGGCACGACCGGCAGTTCATAGCGCTGCCGGTTGCGGCGCTGGCGCACCGTCAGCAGCGCGAGCAGCGCAAAGATCACGACGGCGAGCGTATCGCCCGCGATTCGCGGCAGATAGCCCTGGCCGATGAACACGAGGCCATCGGAGACGGGCGCGATGGTCGAACCGCCGGTGATCCCAAGCAGAATGCCGCGATATGCAAGCATGCCACCAAGGCCGACGATGAACGAAGGCACACGCCGGTATGTCGACCACCAGCCGTTGAACATGCCGACCAGCACGCCGAGCAGCATCACGACGGGCACGGTCACGGCAAGCGGCCAGTGACGGTTCACGTCGAGAATCGCCGCGACACCGCCCAGCAATCCAAGCAGCGACCCCACCGACAGATCGATCTCGCCCGCGATGATGACGAACACCATGCCGCAGGCCAGCATGCCGGTGATCGACATCTGTCGCAGCAGGTTCGACAGGTTGCGCGGCGTGACGAACGCGCCATGCGTCAGGAACGAGAAGAAAATCCAGATCGCCGTGACTGCGAGCAGCAGCGCGAGAATCTTGTAGCGTGCGAACAGTTGCTGGAAACGCTGTCCGCTGCCGTACGAGGCGGACGAAGCCGCGTCGCCGGGGCCTTGGGAAGTGACGTCGGGAGTCATGCGGCACTCGCTCCGGTTTGAGTCATGGAAGAATTCACTGGGTTCAGTGCGGCCGTCAAAATGTGTTCTTGCGTAAGCGTCTGGCCGTCGTTGATGAAGTCGCCGCGCAACTCGCCTTCGCCGATCACGATGACGCGGTCGCTGATGCCGAGCACTTCCGGCAACTCCGACGAAACCATCACGATCGCCATGCCGCGCTGCGCGAGTTGAAAGATCAGCTTGTAGATCTCGTACTTCGCGCCTACATCGACGCCGCGTGTCGGCTCATCGAGAATCAGCACCTTCGGATTCGTCAGCAGCATCTTCGTGAGTACGGCCTTTTGCTGGTTGCCGCCCGAGAGGCTCGCAATCGACAGCATCGGATGCGCGGCGCGAATCGACAGCCGTCGTATTTCCGTGTGGATGGTATCGAGTTCGGCGGCGGCGTCGATGCGGCCGCCTTTGGCAAAGCGTTGCAGCACCGCAAGCGTGATGTTGTGCCCGACACCCAGCTGCGGCACGATGCCGTGACGCTTGCGATCCTCCGGCACCATCGCAATGCCGGCGCGGATTGCATCGACCGGCGCGCGAATCCTGAGCGGCGCGCCTTCGAGCATCACGCTCGCCGTGCAGGTGCCCGGATAGGCGCCAAACACCGCCTGCATCAGTTCGGTGCGCCCTGCACCGACCAGTCCCGCCACGCCGAGAATTTCACCGCGCCGTAGCGTGAACGATACGTCGTCGACGCGTTTCCGGCGTGGACTCGTGACGTCGTAACACGTCACGTTGCGCGCTTCGAAAATGACGTCGCCGATTTCGTGCGGCTCGCGCGGAAACAGGTTCCTGATTTCGCGCCCCACCATCATCGCGATGATGCGTTCAGTGGTCAGCCCGTGCATCGGACCGGTCGACACATGCCGGCCATCGCGGATGACCGTGATGGTGTCGCACACCGCTTCGACTTCGTCGAGCTTGTGCGAGATGTAGACGCACGCCACGCCGCGCTTCTTCAGATCGCGTACGATGTTGAGCAGGATGCGCGTTTCCGTTTCCGTCAACGAAGACGACGGTTCGTCGAGAATCAGCAGCTTCGCGCGCTTGTTCAGCGCCTTGGCGATTTCGATGAGCTGCTGGTGACCGCCGCCATAGTTCATCACCGGCTGCGCGACGTTGATGCCGGTAATATCCAGCTCGCGCAGCAATTCATCGGCGCGACGGTACATCGCCGCGTAGTTCATGCGCCCGCCGGGCAACGTGATCTCGTTGCCGAGAAAAATGTTCTCGGCCACCGAAAGCTCCGGCACCAGCATCAGTTCCTGGTGAATGATGACGATGCCCGCGCGTTCCGTATCGCGCACGTTCGCCGCCTTGAGCGGCTTACCTTCCCAGAGAATCTCGCCGTCCCAGGTGCCGTGCGGATACACGCCGGAAAGCACTTTCATCAGTGTCGACTTGCCTGCGCCGTTTTCGCCGCACAGACCGACACACTCGCCCGGTGAGACGGCGAGGTCGATGCCATCCAGCGCCTTGACGCCGGAAAACGATTTGACGATGCCGCGCATCGTCAGCAATGGTTGCGCCATTCGCGTCTGCCTCGTTGCAAAGTGCGCGGCTTCGTTCATCCTTAGCCCTGGCTTTATCTTCAGCTAACGGAATGATGAGAAGCCGCGCACGTCTTACGTCTTATTGGCTCGCGAGTTGCGACTGGGTGTAGAAGCCGTCCTTCACGACGATGTCCACGTTGCTCTTCGTGAGGAGCGTCGGTTGCAGCAGCACTGTGTCGACCTTCTTCTTGCCGTTGTCGTATTGCGCGTTAAACGCCGGCTTCGTGCCCTTCGCCAGATCCACGGCAAGCTTTGCGGCTTCGCCCGCAATCAGCTTGAGCGGCTTGTAGACCGTCATGGTCTGCGTGCCGGCAATCAGGCGCTTCACGGCCGCGAGGTCGGCGTCCTGGCCCGACACCGGCACCTTGCCCGCCATCTTCTGCGCGGCCAGTGCCTGGATCGCGCCACCGGCGGTGCCGTCGTTCGATGCCACGATCGCGTCGATCTTGTTGTTGTTCGCGGTGAGTGCGTCTTCGGTGATGCGAAGCGCGGTCGAGGCGCTCCACTCCGGCACCCACTGCTGCCCGACGATCTTGATGTCGCCGCGATCGATTGCCGGCTTGAGGATCTTCAGCTGGCCTTCGCGCAGCATCTTGGCGTTGTTGTCGGTCGGTGCGCCGCCAAGCAGGAAGTAGTTGCCCTTGGGCTGTGCGTTGAATACGCCCTGGGCCTGCAATTCGCCTACTTTCTCGTTGTCGAACGAGATGTACGCGTCGACGTCGGCGTCGAGAATCAGGCGGTCATACGAGATGACCTTGATGCCTGCCTTCTTCGCTTCGGCCACCACGTTGCCAAGCGTCTTCGAATTGAACGGCACGATGACGATCACATCGACGCCACGCGAGATCAGGTTTTCGATCTGCGCGATCTGGCGTTCCTCGCTGGCATCGGCCGATTGCACCGACACCGTGGCACCGAGCTTCTGCGCGGCGGCAACAAAATAGTCGCGGTCGCGCGACCAGCGCTCGACGCGCAGATCGTCGATACAGAAGCCGATTTCAGGATGATCCTTGCTCGCGTGCGCGAGCGGCGCGACGACGGACAGGCTGGCTACCATCGCTCCGCACAGGAGCGTGCCCAGCAGGGAACGGCGTGTTTTGAATTTCATGTCTCACTCCTCGTTATGGTCGTTTCATGCTGCATCAAAAGGCCACGCGTCAAGACTGCGCAGCCGGGCAAATGACAACAAAGGCACTACCTTTTTCGCGGCGCGGCTGCACTGGCCGCGACCATCGGTCCGCTTCCGCCCGTCCGTCAGGGATGGGCCGCAAACACGGGTTCGAGCGCGCGATACAGCGCCTGAAAGGTGGGACGGCGCGCGTCGCGGTACCACGCGTGGCGTGTCGCATCTGGCTCCCGCACCGCCATGACTTCGGGCGTCGGACACACTGCTTCGAGCGATGCAGACGGCTCGACCGCCAGATGCGCGAGGCGCGCGGCGCCAAGCGCGGGGCCCACCTCGCCGCCCGATCGCAACGTCAGCGGACGGCCGGCAATGTCGGCCAGCATCTGCGTCCAGTAAGCGCTGCGTGAACCGCCGCCGATTACGGTGATTTCCTCGGGCACGAGGCCCGCCGCATGCAGCGCGTCCATGCCGTCGAGCAGCGCGAAGCCGACGCCTTCCAGCGTCGCATTGGCAAGATCTGCGCGTGTCGTCTCAGGCGTCATGCCGTAGAACACGCCTTTAGCGTTCACGTTGTTGTGCGGCGTGCGCTCGCCGGTCAGATACGGAAGGAACCACGTGCTCCGGCTGCCTGCATTCGCTTCGGCATCGGCGAGCAGCGCGGGCACGTCCGCATATCCAGTGAGACGTGCGCAAAAGTCGATACAGCCGGCCGCGTTCAGCATCACCGACATCAGGTGCCACGTCTGCGGCAATGCATGACAGAAGCTGTGCACCGCCGAAGCGGGATTCGCGAGAAAGCCATCGGACACGGCGAAGTAAACACCGGATGTGCCGAGCGAAAGCATCGCCTGCCCTGGCTTGACGATGCCGACACCGACGGCGCCCGCTGCGTTGTCGCCACCACCCGCGACAACCGGAATCTCCTTCAAGCCCCACTCGCGTGCGAGTTCCGGCTTAAGCGTTCCGGTAATACGATTGCCTTCAAAGACCCTGGGCATCTGCGCGCGCATCAAGCCGCATGCGCCAAGCAACGCGTCGCTATAGTCGCGCTTTGCGACGTCGAGCCATAGCGTGCCGGCTGCATCGGACGGATCGGTTGCGAAATCGCCGGTTAACCGGAAACGCAGATAGTCCTTAGGCAACAGTACCTGCGCGATACGCGCAAAGACATCCGGTTCGTGCTTGCGGATCCACAACAGCTTGGGCGCGGTAAACCCCGGCATCGCAAGATTCCCGGCAACGGCATGCAATTGCGGTACGGCCGCTTCCAGCTCGACACATTCCACGTCCGAGCGTCCGTCGTTCCACAGGATCGCCGGGCGCAGCACGTCGCCTTTCGCGTCGAGCAACGTCGCGCCGTGCATCTGGCCGGTGAGACCGATCGCCTCGATACGCGTGGCGTCGATGCCTTCCACGCGCACCTGCGCAAGCAGGTCGCCGATTGCAGCTATCGTGGCGTGCCACCAGTCTTCGGGCGACTGCTCCGACCAGCGCGGGTGTGGGCGGCTGACGGACAGTGCATGTCCGGCCGTGCAGCGCACGCGTGAGTCGCGATCGAGCAGCACCGCCTTGACGCCCGACGTGCCGAGGTCAATACCGATGAACATTGTCTCCATCCTTTTTTTGCGCAAGTGTGCGCCCTGCCGACCCGTCATCCATTGCGAAATTGACGGGTGGCGCTAACGTTTTTTTTAGCGGCGCGAGAAGCGCCTTTACCGCGGCCTAGCGTTGCGCGTAAATAGCCCGGTTCACAATGTTCTCGAGCTGCTCCTGCTGGCCGCTGACGTGCTGCGGGTTCACGCCTCGCGCCAGTGCATCGGTGGCGAGGGTCGACAGCGAATAGCCGCCCGACAGGATCTTGCGTCCGAACTCCGTATCCCAGCCTGCGTAACGCTGCTGGCGAAACTTCTCCAGACGGTCGTTCTCGACGAGCACCGCGGCACGCTCCAGCGCCACCGCGAGTACATCGATCGCGCCTACGTGGCCGTAGAACAGATCTTCCGCATCGACGCTCTGGCGCCGCACTTTCGAGTCGAAATTCATGCCGCCGGTCTTGAAGCCGCCGTGACGCAGGATTTCATAGAGCGCGAGCGTCATTTCCTCGACGCTATTCGGGAACTGGTCGGTGTCCCAGCCGTTTTGCGGATCGCCGCGATTCGCATCGAGGCTGCCGAAGATACCCAGTGCAAATGCAGTCGCGATCTCATGATGGAACGAGTGGCCCGCAAGCGTCGCGTGATTGGCTTCGATGTTCACGCGAATTTCGTCCTGCAGACCGTATTGACGCAGAAAGCCGTGCACGGTTGCGACGTCGTAGTCGTACTGGTGCTTCGTCGGCTCCTGCGGTTTCGGTTCGATCAGCAGCGCACCCTTGAAACCGATGCGATGCTTGTGCTCGATCACCATGTTCAGGAAGCGCGCAAACTGGTCCCGCTCGCGAACGAGGTCCGTGTTGAGCAGCGTGTCGTAGCCTTCGCGGCCGCCCCACAGTACATAGTTGTCGCCGCCCAGCTTGAGCGTCGCGTCCAGCGCGTGGCATACCTGGGTCGCGGCATAGGCGAACACCTCGGGATTCGGGCTCGTCGCGGCACCCGCCGCATAACGCGGATGCGAGAACAGGTTCGCCGTGCCCCACAGCAGTTTCATGCCGGTATCCTGCTGCTTGCGCGCGAGATAGTCGGTCATGCGCGAGAAGTTCTCGATGTAATGCTTGAGGCTCGTGCCTTCAGGAGCAACGTCTGTGTCATGGAACGTGTAGTACGGCACGCCCAGTTTCGTGAAAAACGCGAAGGCTTCATCCGCTTTTTGCTGCGCACGCTCCATCGCGTCGCCCGGTTGCTGCCAGGGGCGCTTGAACGCGCCCTGGCCGAAAATGTCGGCGCCCGGCCAGACGAAGGTGTGCCAGTAGCAGACGGCAATCCGCAAATGCTCTTCCATGGTCTTGCCCAGCACCTCTTTCTTGCGGTCGTAAAACCGGTAAGCAAGGGGATTGTCCGATTGCGAGCCTTCGTATTGCACTGCGGGAACGTGTTCGAAAAAGGACATGTCGTCTCCTGATGTCATGTTGCGCTGCAACCGGGTTTTCCCGCAGTATCGGTGATCCGGTGCGGGTGGTTGATGCAGGTTGACGCCATGCTGCCAGTGGGCGGCACGCCCCGGCAATTGCGAAATTGCGCAGCCTGTGTAATGTTTCTCGCGGGCAATCGCAATCGGTCGCCCTGGCGCGGGTTTCCCGGCCTAAAATAACCGCACACTTAAAACCGGCGCGAGCGAGGTTGCCACGCCCAACCGCAATAACTTGCATGGGACCAGAGTAAGACGCTAAAGCGTCAACTCTGGCCGACCGCAACAATTTGCATGGGACCAGAGTAAGACGCTAAAGCGTCAACTCTGGCCGACAAGAGACAATGAATGGTTCGCGCGTGTCCACACGCAGCACGCCATCCAAGCGATGACCCGAGCCCAGACACCGCCAAAAACACACCGCATCGCGCTCCTGTTCAATGCGAACAAGGTGTACGACCGCGAGATCATCACGGGTATCGGCAATTACCTGCTGTCGACGCGCGTCGCGTGGGACCTGTTCCTCGAAGAAGATTTTCGCTGCCGGCTGGAAGGCATCGAGCGGTTCGACGGCGACGGCATCATCGCGGATTTCGACGATCCCGCAGTATGCGAAGCGCTTGGCGACTGCGCACTGCCGGTTGTCGCGGTCGGTTCATCGTATGAAGACGCGTCGCAGTATCCGCCTGGTCTTCCCTACATCGCGACCGACAACCCCAAGCTCGTTTCGCTCGCATTCACGCATCTGATCGGCGCCGGGTTGCAGCGCTTCGCGTTTTACAGCCTGCCGGAAGCGCCGGAGAACCGCTGGGCACAGCAGCGCGAACTCGCGTTCACGCATCTGCTCAATACGGAGGGGCTCGACGTCGAGATCTATCGCGGTCTGCCCACCAGCGCGCCTGGCTGGAACCAGGCAAGCGGGCAACTGGCCGCGTGGCTCAGGGATCTGCCGAAACCCATCGGCATCATCGCCGTGACGGACGCACGGGCACGGCAGCTTCTGCAGGCGTGTTTGATGGCGGGCGTCTCGGTGCCGGAAGAAGTCGCGATCATCGGCATCGACAACGACCCGTTGACGCGCACGCTTACACGCATTCCGCTTTCCTCGGTGATTCAGGGCACCGAGGAAATGGGCCGCACCGCCGCGCACCTTTTGCATCAGATGCTGCACGGCGCGCGTTTTCCGGGGCGGCGTATTCTCGTGCCGCCCGTCGGCATCAACGTGCTCGAATCGACAAAGCATCAGCCGCTTTCAAGCCCGTATGTGATGCGGGCGCGGCACTTTATCCGGCAATACGCGTGTCAGGGTATTCGCACCGAACAGGTTGCGGATTACGTCGGCGTGTCGCGCTCTTCGCTCGAGGAATATTTTCGCCGCGAACTGCAGTGCACCGTGCATCAGGAAATTTTGCGCCATAAACTGGATGCCGCCAAAACCATGCTTGCAAAGCGCGATGCCTCGAGTGCGGAAGTCGCGATCCGCTGTGGATTTACGTCGCTGCAATACATGTACGCGGTTTTTCGTCGTGAACTCGGCTGCACGCCGCGCGAGTATCAGGAACGCGCGACGTCGTCGGCTGCGCCGGGTTGATTCTTTCACCTCCCCACTTTCGCCGACATGATCACTCTCGCTCACCTTTCCTCCGCCGCCTGGGGCACGCTCGCAAGCGGCGACCCGGTGCGCATCTTCACGCTGCGCAACGCGCACGGCATGAAGGTCGCCATCAGCGATCTCGGCGCGACGCTCGTGTCGTGGCACGCGCCCGACCGCGCGGGACGTCTCGACGATATCCTGCTCGGTCACGACACGCCTGCCGAATACTTCTCGGCCACGACGTATATGGGCGCGCTTGTCGGCCGCTGGGCGAACCGCATCGCGCATGCGCGCTTCACGCTCGACGGCATCGATTACGCGCTCGACCGCAACGACGGACCGAACCTGCTGCACGGTGGCGCAGCCGGATTTCACCGGGCAATGTGGGATGCGGACGAAGATAACGGCGCGCTCGTGATGCGGCTCGAATCCGCGGAAGGCGACGCGGGTTTTCCGGGCAACGTGACGGTCCAGGTGCGCTACACGCTCGACGACGACGGCACGCTCGGCATCGATTACGAAGCCGTGTCCGATGCGCCCACTCCGCTCAACCTCACGAGCCACCCGTATTTCAACCTGACGGGCCAGCCCGACACCGACATTCGCGGTCACGTGATGACGATCGAAGCCGACGAATTCCTCGAAGTCGACACGGAACTGATTCCGTCCGGTCGCGCGGAAGTGGCCGGCAACGCGTTCGATTTCCGGCAAAGCGCGCCGGTCGGCGCACGGCTCGACTGGCCGCATGTGCAACTGGCGCGCGCCGGCGGCTTCGATCATTGCTACGTGCTGCGCGACGTGCCCGCACCCGATACCGCCCTGCGCCCGGTCCGGCACGTGGCACGCGCGTACGAACCCGCGAGCGGCCGCGCGCTCACGGTATCCACCAACGAACGTGGCCTGCAGTTCTACACGGGAAACTTTCTGGAAGGCACCGTGGGCCGCAACGGTACCGTGTACCGCAAGCACGCGGGGCTCTGTCTCGAAGCGGGTGGATTCCCGAACCAGATCAACATGGAAGAACGCGAGCGCGAACAGGTGATCCTGCGGCCTGGCGAAGTCTATCGCCAGCTCACGCGCTACAACGTGGGCGTCGCAACGTAACGGGCTGCGGTGGTGCGCTTGATCACACGCCGTCAAACGACGCCAGCGCGCACGCGTTCAGCGATGTTGCGTCGCGACCCGCAGGCCTAGCGAAATGAAGATCGTGCCGATGATCTTGCCCTGCCAGCGGCTGAGCCACGACAGGCGCTTTACCAGCCGGCCGAGCGGGCGGATGGTCAACACGATCGCCGTCGTATAGGCCGCGCTCAGGCCGACGAAAATCAGCCCGAGCACGCTGAACTGCGCGAACGTCGAACCGTGTTCTGGACGCACGAACTGCGGCAGAAACGCGAGGAAGAAGAGCGCGGTCTTCGGGTTCAGCACTTCGGCGGGAATCGCCTGGAAGAACGCGCGTGACGGCGCGACGGCGGTCATCTTCGGCCGGGCCGCTTCCGGCAGCGCCGGGTCTGAGGGTTTTTCCATCAGCGCGCGCACGCCGAGATACACGAGGTACGCGGCGCCCACGAGCTTGACGACGTTGAACGCCAGCGCCGACGTCATCAGCAGCGCGGACAGTCCAACCGAAGCACACAGCGTATGAATGAAGTCGCCGCTTGCAATGCCGAGCCCGGTGAGAATGCCTGTCTTGCGGCCGCCCTGCACGGTGCGCGTCAGCACCAGCAGTACAGCCGGCCCCGGAATCAGGAACAGGCCAAGCACGACGGCTACGAACGTGCTGAGGGTCGTCAGATCGAACATGGTGCCTCCTTCCGGAATGACGCTTTACGCGTGTTTACGGGCATTTATACGCGACGTGAGCCGGCTCTGCGCGCGGCGGTGGATTCAGGCCGCGCGCAACCGCGCTTAATATACCCGGACTGTGCAAAGCGCGCAGAACGCCATCGCGAAGCGTTCACTTCACGCTCAATCCATCGCCGCGTGCGCAATCGCGCCGGGCTGTGCCGTCGCCGGACGGATCAGCAGGATCAGCGGCACGACAAGCAGTGTCGCGACGAACATCAGCTTGAAGTCGTTCAGATACGCGATCATCGACGCCTGCTGGTTGATCACCTGGTCGAGCACCGCCATGTTGAGGTTCGAGCCCTCCTGAAGCATCGGCCGGATCGCGGGGTTGAACACCGTCACGTTGGCTGCAAGGCCCGCATGCGCGATCTGCGTGTTGCGCGTCACCAGCGTCTGCACGATCGAAATGCCAATACTACTGCCGATATTGCGCGCGAGGCTGTAGGTTGCGGTGCCGTCCGCGCGCAGGTTGGGCACGAGTGTGGAAAACGCCAATGTACTTAGCGGCACGAACACGAGGCCGAGACCAAAGCCCTGAATCACGCCCGGCCAGACGATGTCGGACGCCGACAGCACGATCGTGTAATTCATCATCTGCCACAACGCGAACGCCGAAATCAGGAAACCGGCAAGAAGAAGCACCCGCGCATCCACGCGCTTGAGCAGCCGCCCCGCGATCAACATCGCGACCATCGTGCCAAAGCCGCTCGGCGCGGTGACGAGACCCGTCGTCGCGACGGGATAGTTCATCAGGTTCTGCAACATCGGCGGCAGCAGCGCACGCGTCGCGTACATCACCGCGCCGATCACGAAGATGAAACACGTGCCCGTGGCGAAATTGCGATCCTTCAGCAGTTCATAGCGGAAGAACGACTTCGCGCCCGCGGTTGCGGTGTGTATGAGAAAGAACGCGAACGCGAGTACGGCCAGCAGCGCCTCGATACGGATTTCCAGCGAGCCGAACCAGTCGAGCTGCTCGCCTCGATCGAGCATTGCCTGCAACGCGCCGATGGCGAGACTCAAGGTGGCGAAGCCGAACACGTCGAATTTCGCGTCGTGTTTTGCCGGACGCGAAGGCAGGAACGTCAGAACGCCGAAGAGCGCGAATGCGCCGATCGGCACGTTGATGAAGAACACCCAGCGCCAGTTGTAGCTGTCCGTGAGCCAGCCGCCGAGCGTCGGGCCGAGAATCGGGCCCACCATCACGCCCATGCCCCACACCGCCATCGCCTGGCCCTGCTTTTCGCGTGGATTGATGTCCAGCAGGATCGACTGCGACAGCGGCACCAGCGAAGCGCCAAAAATACCCTGCAGCAGACGCGACGCGACGATCTGCGTCAGCGTTTCCGAAAGCCCGCACAACGCCGAGGCGACCGTGAACCCCCCAATCGCTAGCGCGAGCAGCCGCTTCACGCTCAGGCGGTCCGACAGCCAGCCGGTCAGCGGCGTGGCGATGGCCGCCGCGACGATATACGACGTCAGCACCCACGTGATCTCGTCCTGCGATGCGGACAGCGTGCCCTGCATGTGCGGCAGCGCCACGTTCGCGATCGTGCTGTCGAGCGTCTGGATGAGCGTCGCGAGCATGATCGAGACGGTGATCATGGGCCGGTTGAGCGAAACGCCCGCGCCGTCCGGCTGTGTTTCAGATGACATGAGGGGGGGTCACGAGATAGCGTCTTATATAGTAAGCATGCTTATTATATAGATCGTCTCCCGCTGCGCAATCGGTAAAGACAATAACCGCACGCGCTGCTTTCATCCCGCAAGCCTTCGTATAATTGGCCGATGAAAACCCCATTTGAACAGCGCTTCGGCTTTCTGGTGTCGGACGTCGGACGCCTGTGTGGCAAGCGTTTCGACGATCTCGCGAAGTCGTCGCTCGATCTCACGCGCGCGCAGTGCCGCGCGCTCGCCTACCTGTCGTACTACGGCGACGTCAACCAGGCGCGCCTCGCCGATCTGCTCGAAGTGGCGCCGATTTCCGCGGGCCGCCTGCTCGAACGCATGGCGGAAGGCGGCTGGATCGAGCGTTCGACGAACCCGCAGGATCGCCGCGAACGACAGATCCATATGACAAAAAAAGCGGAGCAGACGCTCGGCCGCGCCCGCATCGTAGGGGACGAAGTCGCGGCCGAGGCGCTCAACGGCTTTAGCGAGGAAGAAACGCAGCAGCTGATATCGCTACTGCAGAGGGTGCGCAACAACCTGAATACGGTCGTCGATAGTTGAGTGGGGCTTTACACATGCCGACGCCCCGTATCACGCCAGGATGCCGGATATTGGCACAATTGCAGCACGACCGGCTCGACATGCCGGTTGCGCTGCAATCGTGCCTCCAGCTAAGGGCTTACGTGAGCGAGGTGTCCGCTAAACGGAACGACGCACGCCAGCCCAGTTGCTCGCGTGCCTTCGTGCTATCGATGTCGCCTTCGGGTTCAGCGATATTGAACACACCTTCGCTATCGACCTGAAGGACAAGCAGCGCGGCGTGCGCGGCGGCATCCACGTGCACGCGGGGCGTGGCAGGCGGCGCATCGAAACCGGTGCCCGGACCATAGAGGCGCCCATAGCGCAGCACGGTTCCACGAATATCCGGGGTGCGCAGCGTGAGTTCCTCAAGCGCGACGATGCCGCCGACGGTCGTCGCCGAAGGCGACTGTGGATCGAGATCCAGTGGCGCGGTTTCAGTGAGCGGCACAGCACCGTGGGCGTAAAACCACGCAACGCTTTGCGTAATCATCCGGTGACACCCGGCTTCCAGCGCGGCATTCACGAGATTGCGCGTGCCCTTCGTGCGGATCGCCGCGTTACGCACCACGGCTTCGGGCATACGCGTCTTGTCGAGGCCGGGCGGCAGGTCCGTCAACTGATGCACGACGGCGTCCGGCTGCACTTTCGCCACTTCGGCGCGCAACGCGTCTGCGTCGAATACATCGACGATCACGGGCATCGCCCCGTTCGCTTCGATCGACGCGGCCTTTCGCGCATCACGCGTCGTGCCGAATACCGCGTAACCCGCTTTCACGAGCAACGGCGTCAAGCGCGCGCCGATCGCACCGGCCGCTCCCGCCAGAAAAATCCTTTCCTGTGCCACGTCCCGACCCTCCTGAAGTGATCATCATCGCGAACCCGTCATCGACGGGGTAAGGGAAATTCTAACGTTTTAGCGACGATGGCTCCTCAGCGAACCCGAACCCGACGTCGAATGACACACTGACGTTCCCGTTCCAGTGCAGCGACGGTTCGCTTCTATCCACGTGCCCGGCTGATTTGCTCTACTTCGACGATGCATGCCGCGCCCCGCGGCATCGCCTGTCGCCTGAATGGAGCGTGCATGTCTTCCGATCCTCGTCCCGATCAACTGGTGCTGACCGTCGCGTGTCCGAGCGCGGCGGGCCAGGTCGCCGCCGTCGTCGGCTTTCTCGACCGGCATCATTGCTATATCGACGAGCTCACTGTTTTCGACGACGACCTCAGCGAGCGCTTCTTCGTGCGCTGCGTGTTTCATGGCGTGGATCGCAACGAAACGCTGCAGCTGCAGGCACTGCAACGCGAGTTCACACCGATCGCCGGGCACTTCCAGATGACATGGGCGATGCACGACGTCGGCACGCGGCCGAAGGTGCTGATCATGGTGTCGAAACTCGAACACTGTCTTGCCGATCTGCTGTTCCGCTGGCGCATGGGCGAACTGAAGATGGATATCGTCGGCATCGGCTCGAATCATCGCGACCTTGAACCGCTCGCGCTGCAGCACGGCTTGCCCTTCCATCATCTGCCGGTCAGCGCCGCGACGAAGCCGCAACAGGAAGCGCGCCTGCTCGATCTGTTCGAGACGTCCGGCGCGGAACTGATGATCCTTGCGCGCTATATGCAGATTCTCTCGGGCGAAACGAGCCGCGCACTCGCCGCGCGTGCAATCAACATCCATCATTCGTTTCTGCCCGGCTTCAAGGGCGCAAAGCCGTATCACCAGGCGCATACGCGCGGCGTCAAACTGATCGGCGCGACCGCGCATTTCGTCACCGACGATCTCGACGAAGGTCCGATCATCGAACAGGTGGTTGAACGCGTCGATCATTCGTACAGCCCGGAGCGGCTGCTCGCCACCGGCCGCGACGTCGAATGCATCACGCTGGCACGCGCGGTGAAGGCGTTTATCGAGCGGCGTGTGTTCATCAACGGCGATCGCACCGTCGTGCTGCAATAAGCGAAAACGCCGCTTTTTCAGCGGCGTTTTCTCTTTCTCCAGTGACGTTGCCGCGATGCAGTGCGGATTCAACCGGTCAGTGCAGCGCGTGCGTCACTTCACCCAGCTATCCACCCGATCGCTGTGCGCGCTGATCCACGCATCCGCGGCGGCGGTCGGCTTCTCGCCGCTCTGGGTCGCCAGCATCACGCTGTCGATCTCGCCCGGTTTCCACTGGAACTTCTTGAGAAACGCGACGACTGACGGCGCCTTCTTCTCGAGTTCCGGATTCACGACGCTATCCACATGTTCCGCTTCACCGAACACTTTCTTCGGGTCGTCGAGGAATTTCAGCTTGTACTTCGCGAACATCCAGTGCGGCTTCCAGCCCGTCACGATGATCGGCTTGTTAGCGGCTTCCGAGCGCGCCAGTTCAGCAGTCATCGCGCTGCCCGAACTGGGCATCAACTGATAGTCGAGCTTGTAGGCCTTGATCGCTTCGCTGGTTTTCTCCATCACGCCCGCACCGGCATCGATGCCGACAATGCGTGAGCCGAACTCCGCCTTCTTCGCTTCCAGATCGGCGAGCGTATTCACGTCGGCGTTTTCCGGCACGATCAACCCGATTTTCGCGTCGTTGAAGTTCGTGCCCAGGTCGATCACCTTATCCTTGAAGTTGTTCCAGTACGCGCCGTGCGTGACAGGCAGCCACGCGGACAGCGTCGCGTCGAGGTCGCCGCGCGCCACGCCCTGCCACATCACACCGGCCGCGACCGGCACGAGTTGCACCTGGTAGCCAAGGCGCTTCTCGATCACGCGCGCGGCCACGTTCGTGGTCGCCACGCTATCGTCCCAGCCTTCCACATAGCCGATCTTGATGGTCGGCTTCGTATCCGCCGACACGCTCACGCTGCTCGCCGCCAGCGCCGCGCTCATCGCGCTCAACACCAGTATCTTTTTGATCAGTCTCATCGCCGTTCTCCCGTTTACCATCCAGACAACCATTGAGCATTCAGCATCGCCAGCCAGAATTGCCAGGTAGCGCCGATTTCCGACATCCAGTTGTCCGCAAGCGACCTGCAACGCCCGCGAACAGCAAATGCACCGTGTGCCGCGCTTACTTGTCGACGACCAGATCGCTCAGCGGCTTGCTGCAGCACAGCAGCACCATCCCCTGATCGATTTCGCGCTGACGAATGCCGCCCGCGTGCTTCATCGCGACCTCGCCCGACACGAGCTTGACCTTGCAGGTACCGCACATGCCCTGCGTGCACGACGACGGCAGACGCACGCCGGCTTTTTTTGCCGCATCGAGTACGTGCTGTCCGCTGGCGCACTCGATCTCGCGATTGCTTTTAGCGAAGCTGACCTTGAATCTGACGTCCGTCTCGACCGGTGCCGGCCCGGACGCGAACCCGGCTGACTGCTCCCGCGCGTCGACAGAAGTCGACGACGTCTGCAATGCATCCGCCACGTGCGCGTCCGTCGATTGCGTGAGCGCTTCACTGACTATTTCACTGACCGTTTCGAACGAGAAGCTTTCCTCGTGATAATGCACGCGGTCGAAGCCCCCCTCCTTCAGCAGATTGCGCACCGCCTGCATATACGGCGCAGGCCCGCAGGTGAAGATTTCCCGCTCCAGAAAATCCGGCGCGATCAGCTTGAGCAGCGGCAACGTCAGAAAACCGGTGACACCTGGCCAGTTCGTGCGCGTGCCCACCCGTTCGCAAACGAAAGCCGTGCGGAAATTCGCCTGGTTCGATGCGATCAGATCGAGTTCGCGCGCGAAAATGATGTCGTCAGGCGTGCGGGCGCTGTGCACGAACACGATATCGCTGTCTTCGCCGAGCTCGTGATGCGCGCGGCTCATCGACATCAAGGGTGTGATACCCGAGCCCGCCGAAAGATACAGATACTTGCGCGCCGGATGCCGCGCGCAGGTGAATTCGCCGGACGGCCCCAGCACGCGCACCTGCATGCCAACGTGCAGATTGTCGTGCAGCCAGTTCGACACCTTGCCGCCCGGCACCCGCTTCGTCGTGATCGAAATGGTGTGCGGGCGGGTAGGCGGCGACGAGATCGTATAGCAGCGGTTCACCGGCTCGCCATCGATCTCCAGTTCGAGCGTAATGAACTGCCCCGGTTCGAAAACGAACGCCCGCCCGGACGGCGCACGAAAGAAGAAGCTCTTTACGTCATGCGTTTCCTGCCGGACCTGGCAGCACACCAGCGTGTCGTCGGTATCGCTGTCCCAGCGCGCCGGCAACGTCTCCCAGAACCGCGGCTGCGTGACGCGGCTCTGAGCCGCATCGGGATGGGGCTGAAATGCGGCCTGATCGCGCATCATTGTTTTCTCCGGCACCTGGTTGCGGCGTCACGCTCAGCGCTTGAATGACACGATTTTTTCATCGTGCGAAACCGGCGTTTCGCCGGCATCCGTGGTGTGCGGCGCATTGCTGTAATCCGCCATGCGGCCGATGTACCACGCGCAGAATTTCTCGACGAGTCCTTCGGTGAACGGCGAGTACGGGCCCGGCTCATACGCGCTGCTGTTCGCGCCACGCTGCGAATACTCGACGAGCGTGCGGTCCTGGTCGTTGGTCGCGCGCCATACGGCCGTCAGGTTGTCCACGTCGTAATCGATGCCTTCGCGCGCGTCCTTGTGCACAAGCCATTTGGTGCGTACCAGTGTTTTTCCGGCCGACAGCGGAATCGCCGAGAAGCTGACGATATGGTCGCTCATGAAGTGATGCCACGAATTCGGCTGGGTCCAGAACGACAGCCCGCCGAGGTCGGCCTGCTCGAAACCGCCGAGCAGTTTCTTCGACGCCACGCGCGCATCCAGGGTTTGCGATTCGCCGTCGCGATCGAGCGGCAAACGTTGCGCGCGAAAGCCGCTGACAAGATCGTCGAGCCGGTCGATTTCCGCCGACGGCAGCTTCATCGCTTCCCATTGCGCGGTGCGGCGCGCCACGGTCGCTTCAAAAGCGGCCATGCCTTCTTCATTGGCAGGCGTGCGCTGATAACCGAACCCGTATTCGTACAGGGAAACAGTCAGCTCGGGATGGTTCGCGACGCAGTGATAGCACTCGCGATTGTTCTCCATCGTCAGCTTCCAGTTGCCTTCCTCGATGATGTCGATCGACGCGGCGACCTTGCAGTTCGCCAGCTCGTGCGGCAACAGGTACGGCTCCATCGCGGCACGCATCACCGCGAAATCCGCGGGCGGCGTGTCCGCGAGGCAGATGAAAATCAGCCCGGCGAGGTTCTCGACGTGCACCGTCTTCAGGCTATGTTTGCAGCGGTCGAACTGATCGCCCATGTGTTCGGCGAACATCAGGTCGCCGGTCAGGCTGTAGGTCCAGCTGTGGTACGGGCACACGATATTGCCGAGCGAACCGCTGCCGGCATTGCACAGCCGCGCGCCGCGATGGCGGCACACGTTGTGGAACGCGCGCACCTGCATGTCGTCGTCGCGCACGATCAGCATCGAATCGTTGCCGATTTCGACCGTGACGTAATCGCCCGGCTCCGGTACGTCCGGTTCGACTGCGACCTGAATCCAGTGTTGCCGGAAGATCGCGTCGAGATCGAGCGCGAAAATGTCCTCGCTCGTATAGAACGGCGCTTCCAGCGTATGGCCTCTTTTGCGGCGTTCGATCATCGCGCGAACGTCTGCGGAAACTTTCATTGTGTGCTCCGTTGCGTGTCTCGTCTGGCGCCGCGCCAGGCCCTCCTGGTCGCATGCTGGCCGGAACCGGAAATCAGTAATCCACGAGTTGATGCTCGCGCAAATACGCGAGGATCACTTGTGCTTTTTCGACGGAACTCCCTTCAATTACGACGTTGCCGCCGCGGCTTTCCGTCGTGGTCGCCGAAAGCATGCGGGCGTGGCCGGAGCGTTTTTCGGCGGCGGCGAGGCGCACGGGCCTGGCGGTGGCCGGGCGGATGGTCCAGGCGAGGTGGTCAGCATGGGTTACGGCCTGCACCGGAACCGCGCGGATCGTGCCTTCGCGCAGGCGTGCGTACGCGTACGTCGGCGTCGCGTTTGCCATCGGATGCACGGCGATCAGCGCTGGCAGATCCACTTCCACCCGTCGGCGCAAACCCTTCGGCATGAACTGGCGGATCTCGGCGCAATCGTCGCGAATCGTCAGATCGACGGCCGCGCCGACCAGAGGAATCGCCAGCGCATTCGCGACGCGATACGGCAGCATGCCGCTGTCGAACGCGCCTTCGGCACGAGTGCCGGTCAGCACCAGGTCGTAGCCCTTCAGGCGCGTGGCGAGCGGCGGCGCCGCATCGGTTTGCCATTGCGGTATCGACGACAGGTCGAGCACTTCGACGCTGCGCGCGCCCAGCGCGAGATATTCGCTTAACGCGGGATTCGACGGGTCGCCGGCATGCAGCACGTCGAGCGTCGCGGCGTGCTGTTTCGCGAGCGACAGCGCGAGGCTCAGCGCGGTTGCGTCGTTGCGGCTGTAGCGCGCCGTGCCACTCACCGGATGGCGTCCCACTGAGACCAGTACCGCGATTTTCATACGAGCGCTCCTTCGGCAACGGCCGCGGAATTCAACTGCGCGGCGCCCGTGCCGTGCGTGCCGCGCGCGGCAGCCGCTGCCTCCGTCAGTGCCGCGATGGTTTCGCGCGCGTCGGCGATCACGGTCAGGTCCGCGCGTCTGGCGATCGGTGCGCTGGCGTCGAGATTGACGGCAATCACGTGCCGGCAATCCTTGATGCCCTGCAGATGCTGCACCGCGCCGGAAATACCGAACGCGATATAGACGCTCGCCTCGACAGTCTTGCCGGTCGCGCCGATCTGCTTGTCGCGTGTGAACTTGCCGTCGTCCACGGCGACGCGGCTTGCGCCGATCGCGGCGCCCAGCGTGCTCGCCAGATGCTCGAACGCGGCGACATCGCTCACGCCATTGCCCGCCGACACGATGAAATCCGCTTCTTCCAGCGCGAGTCCGGCAGCGTCGGTCTCCTCGATGCCGAGATCGCGCACCACGCCTCTGGACGACACGGGGGGCTCGCCGTCGAAGCGCCACACCACGCGTTCACCCGCACCGATAAACGGCAATTTCGGATCGACCGCGTTCGGCGCGAGCAGAACGACTTCGGGCAACCCGCGCGAGGCGAATGCACTATGTGCCTGCACGTAAGTCGCGACATGCGTCGCGTCGATCTCGACGACATGCGTCGCGACGTTTGCATCGACGGCAGCCGCATAACGACGACCCAGATCGCCGTCGCCGGTTGCGTTGTCGGGCATGAAAACATGCGCTGGCGCATAGGCCGCAATGCACGCGGCCAGTGCGTTCAATTCGTCGACCGGCGCAAACCGGCGGCGGTCGAACATCGACAACTCGATCAGCTTGTCGGCGCCGGACGCAGCCGCGTCGCCGGTGAACTCACCGAATATCAGCAACACAATTTCGGTTTGTGCGTCCGCGATCAGCGCCGCGGCGGCCAGCGTCTGGCGTGCGTGATCATCGAGCGCGCCACGGTCGGCATGCGCGGCGACCAGCATCGCGCGCTGCGGCGTGGCCGTGGTGCGACGCGGCTTCGGCAGCTCACGATGTGCGGAACCAGGCGCAAAAAATCCGGCCAGATCCGCGGCACCGGCAACGCCTGCCGTGATGCGCTTGAGCCCTTCCGCGGTGATCGTGAACGGCCGGCGCGGATCGATTCGTTTCAGACTGTTCATCGCGTTACTCCAGCGCCGCTGCAACCAGTTCGGCGACGTCGAGCACTTCCGGACGCGGGCCGACCACGCCTTCGAGCATCGCCGTGCAATTCGGGCAAGCCACCGCGACGATGTCGGCGCCGACCGCGCGCGCGTCGTCGATACGGATGTCGGGAATGCGTTTCTTGCCGGGAATATCGGTCAACGGGGCACCACCACCACCACCGCAGCAACGCCCACGCATACCGTTGCGCTCCATTTCCACCACCTCGATGCCGATGGATTTCAGCAGCCGGCGCGGCGCTTTCGTTTCACCGTTATAGCGACCCAGATAGCACGGATCGTGATACGTGATCCTGCGGTCCGCGAATGCGGCGACCGCGCGCACCGACAGCTTGCCGCTGGCAACCAGCTCCTCGATCAGCGCCGTGTGATGCTGCACTTCGTAGAAACCGCCAGGCGCGCGATATTCATTACGCAGGCTGTGCAGCACATGCGGGTCGGCGGTCACGATCTTGCGGAACGCGTACCGCGACAGCGTGTCGATCAGCTTGTGTGCGAGCTGCTGGAACGTGGCTTCGTCGCCGAGCCGCCGCGCGGTGTCGCCGGTATCGGTTTCGACACCGCCGAGCACCGCATAGTCGATGCCCGCGCGGTTCAGCACCTTCACCAGCGCGCGCAGCGTGCGCTGATAACGCATGTCGAACGCGCCTTCACCGGCAATCAGCAGCACGTCCACCGGGCGCCCGGGCTGCGCGACCTGCACCTGCAGATCGACGGCCCAGTCGTAACGCGCGCCGATGTCGTAGCCGTTCGCGCTGCCGGTCTCGCGCAGGTTCGCGAGCGTGATGGGCCCTTTGCCCGGCACGTTGCCTTCGACCAGCGTCTGGTTGCGCCGCATGTCCACGATCGCATCGACGTGCTCGATCAACATCGGACACTCCTGCACGCACGCGCGGCAGGTCGTGCACGACCACAGCGTATCCGCTTCGATGAGGCTCGAAACCAGCAGCTTGCCCGGCGCGCCGCCGTGCTGGCCGAGCGGAATGCCGGGCGTCGGGCTGCCCGCGTATGCGGCGTCCGTGCCGCCCACCATTCCGGTGACGAGGTCCTGGATCAGCTTCTTCGGATTGAGCGGCTGACCGGCGGCGAACGCGGGACACGCGGCTTCACACTTGCCGCACTGTACGCACGCATCGAAGCTCAGCAACTGGTTCCAGCGAAACTCAACCGGCTTGCCGACACCGTATTCCTTTGCATCGAGCAGCGGCGCCTTCAGCGCGGTCGGCGGCACGACGTCGTTATCGTTGCGCCCGGTAAAACGCTCCTGACGCGGATGAAACGCGAGATGCAGGAGCCCGGCGAGCGCATGCTTCATCGGGCCTCCGCGCGCGGCGCCGAAGGTCATCGTGAAAGCACCCACGCCGATCAGCAACGCGACGATCACCGCGAGCGCACCCGACATCGCGGCCGCCGGCAGCGCGATAAAAAGCGCGAGACCCAGCGCGAACGACCCGAGCAGCAGCGGCAAATGATCCCACGGTCCGCGCGAGAGCCGTGCCGGCGCCGCCTTCGCGCCATGCCGCCGGCGCCAGACGAACACCGCGCCCACCAGCATCACGAGCGCCGCGAGAAAGATCAGCCTGTCGAGCCACGGCGAATAGATCGCGAGCCCGTAGTTGACGAACACCAGCGCCATCGCGAGGATCGCGCCGCCCGCGGTCGCCATGTGCGTCTTCGCGATGTACGGATCGCGTGCAACCACATGATGCAGGTCCACGAAATAGCGCTTTGGAATCGCAAGCAGATTCGCCCAGCCGTAGGCGCCCGCTGCCGTCGCACGGCCCGCGCGCCAGTAAGCGGCGCGTCTGGCCAGCGCGAACGCGAGACCGGCCACCGACAGCCACAGCAGGGCGGTGATGACAAACACGGGGCTCATCGTCAGAAATCCTTGCAAAGGCGCAGCGCGTCGTAGATCGCGCCGTGAATGTTGTGCATCGAAATGCAGTCGCCAACGCGAAACAGCAGAAAGCGGCCGTTACCGGTTTCCTCGCTCAGCGAAGGCTGGGGTTCGGAGGCGAACAGCTTGTGCACGTCCACCTGGCCGCGATTGACCGACTCCGGCTTGAGCGCCCAGTACAACGCGTCGTTCGGCGTGCTGCCGTTTTCGATCACGACCTGATCGACCGCGCGCTCTTCCTGCTCTTCGGTGTACTCGTTGCGGATCACGGCGATTTTCTTGCCGTTCTCTTCGTAGACCTTGTCGAGCCAGTAGTTCGGCGTGTGAATCACGCCTTGCGCATAGAGACGGCGATAGAAGATCGGGAACGTGGTGCCGCCGACGTCATCGGCCACTTTCACATCGGGCGTGACGATCTCGACGTTCGAGCCGCGGCTCGACATGAAGTCGGCGACGCCCGCGCCGGCATGTGTGCTCACGCCGTCATAGACCAGCACGTTCCTGCCCGGCTCGACCTTGCCCGACAGCACATCCCACGAACTGACCGCGAGTCCCGCGTCAACGCCCCATGCTGCGACTTGCGACGTGA
The DNA here is from genome assembly GCF_907164545.1 of Paraburkholderia gardini. NCBI lineage: Bacteria > Pseudomonadati > Pseudomonadota > Betaproteobacteria > Burkholderiales > Burkholderiaceae > Paraburkholderia > Paraburkholderia gardini. The sequence goes on from NZ_CAJQZB010000008.1 coordinate 93,681, forward strand.
ACGACGAACCGCCCGTCGCCAGCACGACGATGTCCGGCTTCCCGGCCATGATGTCAGCCTGACTGGCGGCGACGCCAAGACGGCGATCGACGCCAAGGCGCCTGGTTTCCATATCGAACCAGCGCACGATGCCCGCCATCTGCTCGCGCTGCGGCGCTTTCGCGGCCAGCATGATCTGGCCGCCGACGTAGTCGTTCTTCTCGAACAGCACCACGTCATGACCGCGCGACTTCGCCACGCGCGCCGCCTCGAGTCCCGCCGGACCCGCGCCGACCACGACCACCTTGCGCTTCGGCCCGCGCGTCTTCGCGATCACGTGCGGCATGGTGGCTTCGCGCGAGGTCGCCGCGTTCTGCACGCACAGCACATCCAGCCCGTTGTACTGCCGGTCGATACAGTAATTCGCGCCGACGCACTGCTTGATCTCGTCTTCGCGGCCATCGCGGATCTTGATGACCATATGCGGATCGGCGATCTGCGCGCGCGTCATGCCGACCAGATCGACCATGCCGCTGGCGAGCAGACGTTCAGCCTGGCCCGCGTCGCGGATGCTCTGCGCGTGCATCACCGGCACCTTCACGACCGCCTTGATGCCGGCCGCGAGATGCACGAACGGCTCGGGAGGCAGCGCCATCGGCGGCATGCAGTTCGCCAGCGTGTTGTGCGTGTCCGCGCCGGAACCGATCACGCCGAGATAATCGATCAGGCCGGTTTCCGACATCGCCTGGGCGATCTCTTTCAATTGCTCGTGATCGAGCCCGTCTTCGTGGAATTCGTCGCCGCACATGCGCAGGCCGACGCAGAAATCCGCGCCTACCGCTTCGCGCACCGCGTTCAGCACTTCGGTGCCGAAACGCAGACGGTTTTCGAGCGATCCGCCCCATTCGTCGGTGCGAAAATTCGTGCGTGGGCTCCAGAACTGATCGATCAGATGCTGGTGCGCGGCCGAGATTTCGATGCCGTCCATCCCCGCATCCTTGACGCGCTTCGCGGCGGCCGCGAAGTCGTCGATGATGCGGCGAATCTCTTCCACTTCGATGATCTTCGCGTTACCGCGGTGCACGGGCTCGCGCACGCCGGACGGCGACATCAGATGCGGCCAGTGCTCGCCGTGAAAGGCCGAACGGCGGCCCATATGCGTGGCCTGGATCATGATCTTCGCGCCGTGCCGGTGCATCGCCTCGGCGAGGCGCGCGAGCGGATCGATGATCCTGTCGGTCGACAGATTCACCGACTTCCACCAGCCCTGCGGACTGTCGATCGACACCGGGCTCGAGCCGCCGCACACCGCGAGGCCGACGCCGCCCTTCGCCTTCTCCTCGTAGTAGCGGATATAACGGTCGCCGGGCAAGCCGCCGGGTTCCGCATACACCTCCGCGTGCGCGGTGCTGACGATGCGGTTGCGCAAGGTCAGCTGGTTCAGCGTGAGAGGCTTGAAAAGGTTCGGGTAACGCATCGCGATCGACCTCGGAATAAACAGGCTTGTTGCGCTAGTACGCGCGCGTTTTCGTCTGCGGTTACGACGTCAGCGGCGACACTTCGAAGACGCAGTGATCGTGGCCTTCGGCCGCGCATTGCACTTCTTTCGAATATGACGGTGGACCCTTGCGTGCCGGATCCGGCGCCGTGTCGTTGACCCAGTCGAGCGCGCCCGCGAACCAGCCGGCGAACATGTAGCAAAGCTTGCCCTCCTTGCCCGGCTGCGCGAGCACGAACGACGAGTGATGCAGTTCGATGCGCGCGTGCGAGCTGGACGGATCGGCTTCGGCGATCCTGAAGAGACCCCAGCCGCGTTGTGACAGACGCTTCAGGTAGTGCTCGAACACCGCCATGCCGGCGATGCCGTGCTGCTTCGCTTCCTTGTCGCACCAGAAATACGCGGACCTGTAACCCGCCGTATACAGGATCCCGGCATACGTGTCGCGGCCGAGCGCTTCTTCAACAGCGGTATGGTTGTTCGTGAAGAAATGGCGCGGCACGTACAGCATCGGCAGCGCGTCGGTGGTCCAGACGCCGGTGTCCGGATCGACATCGATCGGCAGTTGAGGTTGCATGTGGAGACTCCGTTGTTGTGTGGGCGGTTTTGTGAGCGGGTGGAAATCAGACCTTCCACACTTCGCCGAACACCCGCACCCAGTTTTCGCCCATGATTTTCCTGATGCGGGTCTCGCTCCAGCCGGCACGTTCCATCGCGGCGGTCAGGTTCGGAAACTCGCCGATCGTGCGGATGCCTTCCGGATTCACCACCTTGCCGAAGTTCGTCAACTGGCGATAACGGCCTTTGTCATGCGTGATCCAGTCGAAGAATTCGGTGCTGTAGCCCTGCGTGAAGTCCGTGCCGATGCCCACCTGATCCTCGCCGATCAGGTTCACCACGTATTCGATCGCCTCGATGTAGTCTTCGACAGTCGCATCCGGGCCGCGCTTCAGGAACGGCGCGAACATCGTCACGCCGACAAAGCCGCCTGCGTCCGCGATCTCTTTCAGCTGTTCGTCGCTCTTGTTGCGCGGATGCTCTTTCAGGCCCGACGGGCAGCAATGGGAGTAGCACACCGGTTTGTTCGAAGCGGCAATCGCTTCGGATGAGGTCTTGCCGCCCACATGCGACAGATCGACCATGATGCCGACGCGATTCATCTCCTGAATCACTTCGCGGCCATAGCCCGAGAGGCCGCCGTCGCGTTCATAGCAACCCGTGCCCACCAGGTTCTGCGTGTTGTAGCAAAGCTGGACCACGTTCACGCCGAGGTCCTTGAACGCCTCGATATAGCCGAGGTTGTCCTCGAATGCGTGCGCGTTCTGGAAGCCGAAGATGATGCCGGTCTTGTTCTCTTTCTTCGCGCGATGGATATCGTCCGTGGTGCGCACGAGCGTCAGGATCTCGCCGTATTCGCGGATTTTCTGCTTCATTTCCGCGATGTTGTCGACGGTCTTCTGGAAGCTTTCCCAGACGGACACCGTGCAGTTCACTGCCGTCACGCCGCCCTTGCGCATATCCTCGAACACCGAACGCTCGAACTTCGAAATGTTCAGACCGTCGATGATGATGCTGTTGTCGTGCAGAGTGCTCATCGTGTGCTCCGGGCGTGCTCAGTAGATGGGAAAGCGTTCGCATAGCGCGAAAATCTCGCGGCGCACGCGTTGTTCGGTGGCGGCATGGCCTTCAGGGTGGTCGCGCAGCGCATCGAGCACTTCGACGATCAGGCGGCCCACGTCACGGAATTCAGCGACGCCGAAGCCGCGCGTCGTGCCAGCCGGCGTGCCGAGGCGAATGCCGGAGGTCACCGTCGGCTTCTCGGTATCGAAAGGAATGCCGTTCTTGTTGCAGGTGATGCCGGCGCGCTCCAGCGCCTGCTCGACCTGGTTGCCCTTGAGCCCCTTGGGCCGCAGGTCGACCAGCAGCAGGTGGTTGTCGGTGCCGCCCGTCACCAGATCGACGCCGCCCGCCTTCAGTACAGTGCCCAGCGCCTGCGCATTGGCGAGCACGTTGTCGATGTAGGTCGTGAAATCCGGTTGCAGCGCCTCGCCGAACGCGACCGCCTTGCCGGCGATCACATGCATCAGCGGGCCGCCCTGCAAGCCCGGAAACACCGCGGAGTTGATCTTCTTCGCGATCTCTTCGTCATTCGTCAGCACAAAGCCGCCGCGCGGACCGCGCAAGGTCTTGTGCGTCGTCGACGTGACGACGTGCGCATGCTCGACCGGATTCGGGTGACGGCCCGCCGCGATGATGCCCGCGATGTGCGCCATGTCCACCATCAGCTTCGCGCCGACGCAGTCGGCGATCGCACGCAGCCGCGCGAAATCGAGCGCGCGCGGATAGGCCGAGAAGCCGGCGATCAGGAGCGCTGGTTGATGTTGCTGTGCGAGCGCCTCGATCTGCGCGTAATCGATCAGCATCGTCTCGCGGTTCACGCCGTACTGCACCGCGTTGAACCACTTGCCCGAGAGGGCCGGCTTCGCGCCGTGCGTGAGGTGGCCGCCCGCGTCGAGCGACATGCCGAGCACTGTGTCGCCCGGCTTCGCCAGCGCGAGCATTACGGCGCCGTTTGCCTGCGCGCCCGAATGCGGCTGCACGTTGGCGAATTTCGCGTTGAACAGTTGCCTGACCCGGTCGATCGCGAGCGATTCGATCACGTCGACGTATTCGCAACCGCCGTAGTAACGCTTGCCCGGATACCCTTCCGCATACTTGTTGGTCAGCACCGAGCCCTGCGCTTCGAGCACCGCCCGCGACACGATGTTTTCCGACGCGATCAGCTCGACTTGCGACTGCTGGCGCTCGAGCTCTTTCAAAATGGCGCCGCGTACCGCCGCATCGCGCGTCGCCAGCGATTCTTCAAAGAAGGGATTCGGGTTCGACATGGAAGGTCCGTGAGTTCAGGAAACAAGCCGTTGACGCGTGCCGGAAGACGCCTTGAAACGCTGCCGCAACCCGTCTGCATGGCTTCTATTCTTGACGTTCAGCTCGCGCGCCAATTTATGAATTCAGACGCGTTCTTTACCTTTTCCGCCATGCACGACCTTTTTCGACAAGTCGCTATCGGCGTCTCCGCAGCCGGTTTTCGAACGGCCGGGCCGATGTTGCACCGCAACTGACCGTCACGCGCGGTTCAGGTGCGCATCGGTGCGGCGGCAGCGCCGTCGTGGTGCTGCCTGCCCGACGTCACGGGCACGTTTCCACGCGAAAACAAGGGTTTAGCCTGATGGCACGGCAGTTGCCCTGGTCCTCAGAATCACAGGAGTCGCCACTTCCCCACGGCGACGCGACATTACAGATTCGAAGGAATCATTCCCCCCATGTCCACCGATCGCACGGCGTCGCTGTCGCATTTCGCATTCATGCCGGTGCCCAACTTCACGATGATCGCGTTCACCAACGCCATCGAAGTCCTGCGCATGGCGAACTATCTGACGGGGCAAACGCTTTACCGGTGGTCGATCGTGAGCCCCGAAGGCGGGCCGGTAATGGCGAGTAACGGGCTGTCGGTCGACACCGGGCCGGTCGAATGCGTCGGCCAGCCGGATATCGTGTTCGTGGTCGGCGGCATCGACGTGCAGCGCGCCACCACGCCCGCACACCTCTTTGCGTTGCGCCGCTTTGCCCGCATGGGCTGCGTGCTCGGCAGCCTGTGCACGGGCACGTATGCACTGGCGCGCGCCGGTTTGCTGGGCGGCTACGCGTGCGCGATTCACTGGGAGAACATGTCGGCGCTCAAGGAAGAGTTTCCCGACACGCGCTTTCTGAAAGAACTGTTCGTGATCGACCGCGATCGCGTCACCTGCACCGGCGGCGTCGCGCCGCTCGACATGATGCTGAACCTGATCGCGCCGCGCGTGGGCACCGCGCGGGTCACGCAGATCGCCGAGCAGTTCATCGTCGAACATGTGCGCGATACCAGCGCGCAGCAGAAGATGCCGCTGGTCGCGCGGCTCGGTTCGGCCAACAAGTCGCTCTTCGAAGTGATCGCGCTGATGGAGAACAACATCGAAGAGCCGCTGTCGCGCGAAGAACTCGCACGGCTCGCGGGCATGTCGCAACGGCAGTTGCAGCGCCTGTTCCGCGAGCATCTCGGGATGACGCCCACGCATTACTATCTGACGCTGCGCCTGCGGCGCGCGCGTGAGTTGCTGTTGCAGACCGACATGTCGATCATGCACATCACGATGGCCTGCGGCTTCCAGTCGGCGTGCCACTTCTCGAAGAGCTATCGCGACGCCTTCGGCACCGCGCCGACGAGCGAGCGGCGCAAGCAGGCGCCATCGCTCGCCGCCGCGCCGGCGATGCTGGCCTGACACTGCTACGCGGAACGCGGGCCTTTCCAGCCTGAAAAAACGACGCACGCGTTAAACGGTTTTCCGTTCAACGCGTGCGTGGTTTATCGAGTCGAGCAGGTTCGAATGAAAGCCAGAACCCGGCCAGAAGCAAAGCACCTCTGCGTCAGGCCGCTTTCAGCAAACCGTGCGGATCGAGGACAAACTTCTTCGGTGCGCCGCCATCGAACTGACGGTAGCCTTCCGGCGCGTCATCCAGCGACACGACCGTCACGTTCACGATGTCCGCAATCGGCAGACGGTCCCACAGGATCGCCTGCATCAGATTGTGGTTGTACTTCATCACCGGCGTCTGCCCCGTATGGAACGAGTGCGACTTGGCCCAGCCGAGTCCGAGGCGGATGCTGAGGCTGCCCTTGCGCGCGGCAGCATCGGCTGAACCTGGATCGTCCGTCACATAGAGCCCCGGAATGCCGATCGCGCCCGCGGCTCGGGTGATTTCCATCAGCGAATTGAGCACCGTGGCGGGCGCCTCTTCATGCTGGCCGCTGCTGCCGTGGCCGTGCGCCTCGAAGCCGACGCAGTCCACCGCGCAATCCACTTCGGGCCTGCCGAGAATCTGCTCGATCTGCTCGCCGAGCGTGGCGTCTCTCGACAGGTCGATGGTCTGGAAACCCATCTTGCGCGCATGCGCGAGCCGCGCTTCGTTCATGTCGCCGACGATCGTGCAGGCCGCGCCCAGCAGGCGCGCCGAAGCCGCCGCCGCCATCCCGACGGGGCCGGCGCCGGCAATGTAGACGGTCGCGCCGGGCTTCACGCCGGCCATCACCGCGCCGTGATAGCCGGTCGGCAGAATGTCGGACAGGCAGGTCAGATCGCGGATCTTCGACATCGCCTGCGCGCGGTCGGGGAATTTGAGCAGATTGAAGTCGGCGTACGGCACCATCACGTACTCGGCCTGGCCGCCGATCCAGCCGCCCATGTCCACGTAGCCATAAGCGCCGCCCGCGCGCGACGGATTCACGTTCAGGCATACACCGGTATGCTGGGCCTTGCAGGTCGGGCAACGACCGCACGCGACGTTGAACGGCACGGAGACGAGATCGCCGATTTTCAGGGTTTCCACGTCGCGGCCGGTTTCGATCACCTCACCGGTGATCTCGTGACCCAGCACGAGTCCGACTTCAGCCGTGGTGCGGCCGCGCACCATGTGCTGGTCGGAGCCGCAGATATTCGTGCTCACCACTTTCAGGATCACGCCGTGGCCGATTGCACGGCCACGCGGATCGACCATCTTCGGATAGTCGATCGACTGCACTTCCACCTTGCCCTGCCCGAGATACACGACGCCGCGATTGCTGCTCATTTGCCTGTCTCCATGTCTTGTGAGCGGCGCGCCGGTTCGAAGTCACGCGCCGTCTAACGAGCGTAACGCCCTCGCAAACAAAGGACATGACCCGAACGCGACACCCGTTTGGCCGGAACCGACATGCGCGGTGCAATCGCCCAGGCGCGCAGAGCCAAAAGCGGGCGCTACGGCCGCAGCCGTGCCCGCGCGGCGCCGGCAATGCGCGCGAGCGCCTGCGCGCTCAGCCGCGCGGCGATCTTGCGCACGTAGTCGTGATGTCGCGGCTGCAGTTCGGCGCCGAGTTGTTGCGCGAGCAGATAACGGATCAGCGCGATGCGCCGGTGCCGCAACACGATGCTCTGATCGAGCAACGCGAGCGCGGCGTGTGCATCGCCCTGATGGCACGCGCGCTCAGTGAGGCGCGCGGTGGCCAGACGTGTCGACGTCATGTCGGTCACAGGCAGGAAAAGTGCGAAGCGAGCGATGCGGCGCGGCACCGCTCGCGGCGCATCACGACATCAGCGGGTCGGCCGCGTCGAGCATGATCTTCACGAAATAGTCCGCGAAGCTGCGGCGCACAACGATGTCGAAGCTATCCGGCCCGGTGGGCAACAGCGTGATCGACGCCTTGAAATAGTGGCTTTGCGCGCACTGTCCGACGGCGAACAACTGCGGATGCAGATCGAGCGGGCAGCCGCGCGCCAGCACGTCACGCGTACGCGTGCCGCTGATGTCGAGCACGGTATAGCCGCTGCCGATATCCGCCACCGACGCGAACAGGCCCGCAAACGCGGCGCCGAGTTTCGCCAGCAGCGGCGCGCTACGCGTGGCGTCGTGCGCCGTGGCCGAGCGTACCAGCCACTCGTCGGGGCCCAGCCACAGCACGTCGTAACCGTTGCCTTGCGCCGTCGTGTTGGGTTTTTCCGGCGGCCGGCAGCCGAGCACGCTTTCCACTGCGCGCATGAACGCGGCGTCGCGGGTATCGCCCCGCACGTTCACCAGTTCCAGAAACGGCCGCTCGCTCAGGCGAAACGCGGACGATGCCGTTGCCTGATGCTTCTTCAGCAACGCGTCCACGCCGACCAGCGGAGACTCCTGCCACACACCGGTTTGCCTGCCGACAGCGCGATCGACCATCGACGGTCTCCCTGTTGTTTCATTCCACATGTTGACGTGCTCCTTCGCTATCGTAGAACACCGAACTGGTGATGCTGGCCGCGATCTGCCTGCCGTTCGCAAGCGGAATCGTGACGGTTTCGCCGATCCTGTCGAGTCCGCCCTTCACTACCGCCATCGCAATCGAGCGCTTCAGGATCGGGCTGTAATAGCTCGACGTGACATGACCAAGCATCGGTGCGGTGTCGCCCTGGAAGGGACCGGCGACGATCTGCGAGCCTTCGGGGATCACGAACGACGGATCGTCCGGCAGCAGCCCGACCAGTTGCTTGCGCCCGGCCTTCGCGGTGTCGCTGCGTGTCAGCGAGCGCTTGCCGAGAAAGTCTTTCGACTTCGCGACAAGTCCGCCCATGCCGACATCGTACGGCGTCATCGAGCCATCCGTATCCTGACCGACGATGATGTAGCCCTTCTCGGCGCGCAGCACGTGCATGGTTTCGGTGCCGTACGGGGTGATGTCGAACTCCGCGCCGGCGGCCATCAGCGCTTCCCACACCGCGCGTCCGACGTTGGCCGGCACGTTCACCTCATAGGCGAGTTCGCCCGAGAAGCTGATCCGCATCACGCGCGAGGCCGCACCGGCCACCGTGCCTTCGCGATAGCTCATGAACGGGAACGCGGCGTTCGCGAAGTCGATGTCGTGGCAGACCTTTTGCAACACCTTGCGGCTGTTCGGACCGACCACCGCGAACGTCGCCCAGTGATCCGTGACGGATGCGAGACGCACGCGCAGGTCCGGCCATTCGGTTTGCAGCCAGCGTTCGAGCCAGGTGAGCACGCGCGCCGCGCCGCCGGTGGTGGTCGTCATCATGTAATGCTGGTCGGCGAGGCGCACCGTGACGCCGTCGTCGAAGATCATGCCGTTTTCGTCGAGCATCAGACCGTAGCGGCACTTGCCGACCTCGAGCTTGCTCCACGGATTCGTATAGACCCAGTTCAGCAGCTTCGCCGAATCGGAGCCCTGAATGTCGATCTTGCCGAGCGTGGAGGCATCGAGAATGCCAACGCTCGTGCGCACCGCGAGCGATTCGCGCGCGACCGCCGCGTGCATGTCCTCGCCCGGCTTCGGGTAGTACCACGGACGCTTCCAGTTGCCGACATCCTCGAACGCCGCGCCGTTTTCGACGTGCCATTCGTGCACCGCCGTCTTGCGCACCGGATCGAGAAACTCGCCGAGCTCGCGGCCGGCGAACGTGCCGAACGTGACCGGTGTGTAGTTCGGGCGGAAGGTGGTCGTGCCGGTTTCCGGAATCGTCTTGCCGAGCGCCTGCGCGAGGATCGCCATGCCGTTGATGTTGCCGAGCTTGCCCTGATCGGTGCCGAAGCCCATTGCCGTGTAGCGCTTCACGTGCTCGACCGATTCGAAGCCTTCGCGCGCGGCGAGAAAAATATCCGCCGCCGACACGTCGTTCTGGAAGTCGACGAACTGCTTCGGGCCTCGCGCGGCGAGCTCGCGGCCGCCGACGAGCCACAGCGGCTGCATCTTCGCCTCGACCGTGTCGGCGACCCGCACCGGATGCGGCCGCGCGACGATATGTCCGGCAGCGCGCGCCGCCTCGACGCCGGCATCGACGGCAAGGCGAATGCCCTGGCCGAGCGCGAAGTCGCCCGCGCACGCACCGACGCTGGTTTCCGCCTGCATCGCCTTGCCTGGCACGAAACAGGCCTTGTCGTCATGCCAGTGCGCCTTGCCGCCCGACTGCGCGAACAGGTGCAGCACCGGGCTCCAGCCGCCGGACATCGCGAGCAGATCGCACGGGAGATCGCCCTGCTTCGCACCGGGCTGTCCATTCGGATACGACGCCAGCTCGACCGACGCCACGCGCAGCTTGCCGTGCGCCGCCGTGACGACCACGCCGTTCATGATCTTGACGCCATGGCGCCGCGCCAGCGCCGGCAGCGTGCCCTTCGACTCCGCCGCGCGCGGATCGACCACCGTCACCTGGGCGCCGGCCGTCTTGAGGTCCAGCGCACATTGATAGCCGTCGTCGTTGTTCGTGAACACGACCGCATTGCGGCCCGGCAGCACCGCATAGCGATGCAGATACGTCGACACCGCCGAAGCCAGCATCACGCCCGGCAGATCGTTTTTGCCGAACACGATCGGCCGTTCGTGCGCACCGGTGGCGAGAATCACGCGTTTCGCGCGGATCTTCCACATCAGCTCGCGCGTGCCCTTGCGTTGCGACACCGGCAGATGCTCGGTGAGCCGCTGCGTCACGGTCACGAGGTTGTGGTCCTGATAGCCGAATGCCGTGCTGCGGCACAAGATCTTCACCTCCGGCATCTGCCGCAACGCGTCCTCGATCTTGTGCACCCATTGCAGCGCCGGCTTGCCGTCGATCTCCGCGCGGCACGACAGCAGCGAGCCGCCGGGTTCTGGCTGATCGTCGACCAGCGTCACGCGCGCGCCCGAAAGTGCCGCCGCATGCGCGGCCGCCAGGCCGGTCGGGCCGGCGCCGATCACCAGCACGTCGCAATGCGCGAAGCACTTGTCGTAGCGATCCGCGTCCTTCTCGCGAGGCGCAGTGCCGAGCCCGGCCGCGTCGCGAATCGCTTCCTCATACCTGGGCCAGAATCTGCGCGGCCACATGAACGTCTTGTAGTAGAAGCCCGCCGGGATGAACCGTGCGAACTTCTGGGTGACCGCCATGTGGTCTTTCTCGATGCTCGGCTTCGCGTTCACGCTGGTCGCGACGAGCCCCTGATACAGCTCGACTTCGGTGGCACGCGCGTTCGGCACTGTGTAAGCACCGGTTTCGAGTTGTACGATTGCGTTCGGCTCTTCGACGCCCGCCGTGACGATGCCGCGCGGCCGGTGATATTTCCAGCTACGCGCGACGAAGTGCACGCCGTTCGCGAGCAGCGCGGAAGCCAGCGTGTCGCCCTGAAAACCCTGATACGTGCGGCCGTTGAACGTGAAGTTCAGCACGATCGCGCGGTTGATGCGCCCGCCGGCGGGCAGTCGGTCTTTCTGGCTCATGCTGTCTTGCCCTCGTTGCCATCCATCGTGAGCAGCGGACGCTCGAACGTCTCGTAGCCCTGAATCTCGTAGCTCACCGTGTCGCGCTGCGCCTTGAACCAGCGGCGGCATCCCTGCGCGTGCATCCATTGCTCGCGGTGCACGCCGCGCGGGTTCCTGCGCATGAAAAGGTAGTCGCCCCATTCCTCGTCGGTGAGCTTTTCGGTGTCGAGCGGACGCGCGATATCCGCTTCGCCGCCGCAGGAAAATTCGGTTTCGGCGCGTGGTCCGCACCACGGGCATTCGATCAGCAGCATTTATGTTCTCCTTTGTTCCCTATACCCGCAGCGCGTGAATCTCAGTGAGCGACAGCGGCGGCGCCGTGTTCGTCGATCAGGTGTCCCGTGTAGAACCGATCCAGCGAGAACGGCGCGGTCAGCGGATGCGGTTCATCCCTTGCGATCGTGTGCGCGTAGGCCCAGCCCGAACCGGGCGTCGCCTTGAAGCCGCCCGTGCCCCAGCCGCAATTGAAATAAAGCCCCTTCACGTCGGTCTTGCCGATGATCGGGCACGCATCCGGCGACACGTCGACGATGCCGCCCCACTGCCGGTTCATCCGCACGCGCGAGAACACCGGGAACATCTCGACGATCGCCTCCAGCGTGCCTTCGATGATCTGAAAACTGCCGCGCTGCCCGAAGCCGGTGTATTGATCGACGCCCGCGCCGATCACCAGATCGCCCTTGTCGGACTGGCTGATATACGCGTGCACGGCATTCGACATCACCACCGTGTTGACGACCGGCTTGATCGGCTCGGACACCAGCGCCTGCAACGGATGGCTTTCAAGCGGCAACCGCACGCCGGCCATATCGGCGAGCGTCGATGTGTTGCCCGCCGCGACGATCGCGACCTTCTTCGCCTTGATGAACCCCTTGACGGTATCCACGCCGGTCACCTGGCTGCCGTCTCGGCGAATGCCCGTGACCTGGCAGTTCTGCACGATATCGACGCCGGCCTGATCCGCGCCGCGCGCGAAGCCCCATGCCACCGCATCGTGCCGTGCCACACCGCCGCGCCGCTGGATCGACGCGCCGAGCACCGGATAGCGGCTGTTCAGGTTGATGGTCGGCTCGATTTCCTTGATCTGCGCGGGCGTGAGAAATTCGGCATCGACGCCGTTCAGCCGGTTCGCGTTCACGCGCCGTTCGGTGTCGCGCACGTCCTGCAACGTGTGCGCGAGATTCATCACGCCGCGCTGGCTGAACATCACGTTGTAGTTGAGATCCTGCGACAGACCTTCCCACAGCTTCATCGCCTTCTCATACAACGCAGCCGATTCGTCCCACAGATAATTCGAACGCACGATGGTCGTATTGCGCGCGGTGTTGCCGCCGCCGATCCACCCTTTCTCCAGCACGGCGATATTGCGCACGCCGTGCTCTTTCGCGAGGTAATACGCGGTGGCGAGACCATGTCCGCCGCCGCCGACGATCACGACATCGTATTCACGTTTCGGCTCGGGGCTCTTCCATTGTCGCTCCCAGTTCTCGTGATACGACATCCCGTTGCGCAACAGGCTGAATATCGAATAGCGGCTCATCGTCGTTCCTTGTCTGTACTTTTTGCTTCGTCAGTCGTTCAGCACTCGATGACGTTCACGGCCAGCCCGCCGCGCGACGTCTCCTTGTATTTCGTCTTCATGTCCGCGCCGGTTTCGCGCATCGTCTTGATCACGTTGTCGAGCGACACGTAATGCTGGCCGTCGCCCTTCATCGCCATGCGAGCGGCGTTCAGCGCCTTGATCGCGCCCATCGCATTGCGTTCGATGCAGGGAATCTGCACGAGTCCGCCGACCGGGTCGCAGGTCATGCCGAGGTTATGTTCCATGCCGATTTCGGCGGCGTTCTCCACCTGCGCCGGCGTGCCGCCCATCACCGCCGCGAGCGCCGCGGCGGCCATCGAGCACGCGACGCCTACTTCGCCCTGGCAACCCACTTCGGCGCCCGAGATCGACGCGGTTTCCTTGTAGATGATGCCGATCGCGGCGGCGGTCAGCAGGAAGGTGACGATGCCGGCATCGTTCGACGCGTGCATGAATTTCACGTAGTAGTGCAGCACGGCGGGAATCACGCCGGCTGCGCCGTTCGTGGGCGCCGTGACGACACGGCCGCCCGCGGCGTTCTCTTCGTTGACGGCCATGGCATAAAGGTTGACCCAGTCGAGCATCGACAGCGGATCGCGCAACGACTCTGCCGGGCGCGAGCGCAATTGCTCGCACAGATCGGCGGCGCGGCGCTTGACGTGCATCGGGCCGGGCAATTCACCTCGCACCTTGCAGCCGCGTTCGACGCAGGCGGACATCGTGCGCCAGATCGCCAGCAGCCCTTCGCGCACGTCCTGTTCGCTGCGCGACGCGCATTCGTTGGACAGCGTCACCTGTGCGATCGACAAGCCGGTTTCGCGGCACACGCGCATCAGATCGTCGCCGGTGCGAAACGGGTACGGTACGCCGGCACCGGTGCGCAGCGCATTCACGCGATCGCCTTCACGATTGACGACGAAGCCGCCGCCGATCGAGTAATACTCCTTCTCCACCAGCAACTGGCCGTTTTCGTCGAACGCCTGAAAACGCATGCCGTTCGGATGCACGATGTCCGAGCCCGGCGCGCCCGGCATCAGCTTGCGGAAAAAACCGAGGTGTTCGCGCTCGTCGAAGCGGACCGGATGCTTGCCGAGCAACACGAGCTGCTTCGTTTCGCGAATCGCCTGCAGGCGCTGCTCGATGACATCCGGATCGACCAGATCGGGCAGATTGCCTTCGAGACCCAGCAGCACCGCCTTATCCGTGCCGTGCCCCTTGCCGGTCGCGCCGAGCGAGCCGTACAGCTCGACCTTCACGCGGCGCACGAAGCCGAGCAGGTTGGCGTCTTCGATATGCGAGGCGAAGCGGCAGGCGGCGATCATCGGCCCGACGGTGTGCGAGCTCGAAGGACCGATGCCGGTCTTGAACAGATCGAAGACGCTAACGTTCATGACGTGCCTTATGCATTGCGATGCCGGGGTTGACGGGTTTTGCGCGGGATGACCTGTACTTGCCGCCATTGCACCAAATGTCGATCTGGATCGATAGAATAAAAACGGCATCGCGATGGGATAGTGGCGTCAAAGCGCGCGTCCGCACAGCGCGGCGGCGGATTTACGAAGACTTCCGACGCATTTGCGACAGGCACGTGGAACGCTACTGGCGATGCTGTGGCACGATTGCCGTGGCGCGTTGCGTGGTGCGCTTGCGCGGCCAGATTCCACGCCGTCTACGAATGCTATGCTTGATTCACCCCTTTCCTTGCGGGCTGTGTGCATGAATTCCGCTGAACCGCGTCCCCTTCGATCCATCGACGGCCCGTCGAAGCAGCGCATCCGCTTCGGCATCATTCTGCTGCCCAACTTCACGCTGACGGCGTTCTCGGGTTTCGTCGACCTGTTACGCCTGTCGGCGGACGAAGGCGATTTCAGCAAGCCCGTGCGCTGTTCCTGGAGCGTGATAGGGGAAACCCTTGCACCGGTGCGCGCGAGTTGCGGGATCCAGATCACGCCGTGGGAAACCTTCGATCACGCGGAGCCGTTCGATTATGTCGTCGTGGTCGGCGGCCTGCTGCATTCCGGACCGGCGGCCAGCGACGCGACGCTCGCGTTCATCCGCCGCGCCGCCGCGACCGAAGCGACGCTGGTCGGCATGTGCACGGGGGTGTTTTCACTGATGCGCGCGGGCGTGCTCGACGGCCACCGCATTTGCGTGAGCTGGTTTCATTACTGGGATTTCATCGAGCGCTTTCCGTCGGTGAATGAAGATGCGCTGGTCGCGGACCGGCTGTTCGTGATCGACCGCCGGCGCATTACGTGTTCCGGCGGACGCGCGTCGATCGACGTCGCCGCCGCGATTCTGCTGCGTCACTTCGAAACGGCCACCGTGCAAAAGGCGCTGCGCATCCTGCTGGTCGACGACATGCAGAAGGGCAACGCGCCGCAGCCGCATCCACCGGGTCTCGCGCCCGCCGCGCATCCGAAGGTGAAGCGGGCGATCCTGCTCATGGAACAGCACGTGGGCCGTTCGCTGTCGCTCGATGAACTGGCGCACAAGCTGGATCTCTCTGCCCGTCAACTCGAGCGGCTCTTCAAGGCGCAAACCGGCAAGGCGCCGCAGGCTTACGCGAAGCAGGTGCGCTTGCGCACGGCCGCATGGCTGCTGACAAGCTCGGATAAAACGGTGGCGGATATCGCGTCGAGTTGCGGCTTTTCCGACGCATCGCATCTGGGGCGCGAATTCCGCAAGCAATTCGGCCTGCCGCCGATAATGTACCGCGAGCAACGCGGCACAGTGGCCGAAGCGGAAGACAGCACCGGGTATGACGAAACCTTTCCGGGGCGGGCTCAGGCGATCTGAGCGATTGATGCCGGACTGGTTCGGATACCCGAATTCGCCACGCGTTTTTCTACGCCAGCAAGCGCCGCTCGACGCTCGGCGCGTGGCCGAACTGCGCGCGATAAGCCTTGCTGAAATGACACGGCGAATGAAAACCGCACACCGTCGTCACGCGCGCAATCGACGCGTCGGTATTGCGCAGCAGTTCGCGCGCGAGACGCAAACGCAGGGTCAGGTAGTAGTGCGTCGGCGACACGTTGAGGAACATCTTGAACATGCGCTGCAAATGCCGTTGCGACAGATTGACGAGCCGGGCGAGCTCATCGAGCGATAATGGCTCCTCGATATTCGCTTCCATCAGCCGCACCACTTCGACCAGTTCTCCACGCGTGAAGCCGACCCGCGCATCGACGGGGATGTGCTGATAATCGGTCGAGCCGCGAATCCGCTCGACGATAAACTGTTCCGACACCTGCGCCGCAAGCGCGCGGCCGAGGCGCATGCCGACCAGGCTGAGCATCAGATCGAGTGGCGCGGTGCCGCCGGTGCAGGTCAGGCGATCGCGGTCGATCACGAACAGTTCGTCGGCAAAACGCACGTGCGGGTAACGCTTGTGCAGCGGCGACATGTCTTCCCAGTGCACCGTACAACGATAACCGTCGAGCAGATTCGCGGCTAGCAGCGCGTACGGCCCGGTGCAGATGCCGCCCAGTGGAATGCCTCTGGACGCGACATCCTGCAGCAGCGCGATCACGGTGGCGTCGACGTAATCGCTGACGTGCCAGCCCGCGCAAACGATCAGCACATCCGGCATGCCGGCTTCGGCGAGCGTCGTGGTGGGCTTTACGGTAATGCCGTTGCTGGCGCGCGCCGGTTCGCCATCCGGCGTGATCACCGACCACCTGTAATGCTGCGCGCGGCTCACATAGTTCGCCATGCGAAGCACTTCGACCGCGCTTGTGAACGCGATCATCGAAAAATTCGGCAGCGTCAGAAAGCCGAAGTGCGCGAGCCCGGATAGCGGCGATTCCGCTGAAGGTTCGACAGGGGGAAACGCGTCGCGCTTCATGGCCGGCTGCTCAGCCGTGCTGCGCGGCTGGCGCGCGACGCACCTTCATCACGCTGCGCAGGCCCGACAGCAGCGGCGCGCGCGCCATGCCCGGCGACCGGCCGAAGCTCTCCGTGATGCGGTCCAGAATGATCGCGAGCATCACCACCGAGAGGCCGCTTTCGAAACCGAGCCCGATGTCGAGCCGCTGGATACTCGCCAGCACGTCGTTGCCGAGACCGCCCGCTCCGACCATCGAAGCGATGATCACCATCGAGAGCGCCATCATGATCGTCTGGTTCACGCCGGTCATGATCGACGGCAGCGCGTTCGGAAACTGTACCTTGTAGAGCAGTTGCAGCGGCGTGCAACCGAACGCCTGCCCTGCTTCGACGATTTCGCGGTTCACGTGCTTGATGCCGAGCGACGTGAGGCGCACTGCGGGCGGCATCGCAAAGATCACCGTCGAGAGAATCCCTGGCACGCGGCCAAGGCCGAACAGCATCGCAGCCGGAATCAGGTAGACGAACGCGGGCATCGTCTGCATCAGATCGAGCGCCGGGCGCACCACCGTTTCGACGTAGCGGCTCTTCGCCATCCAGATGCCGAGCGGCACGCCGATCAGCAGGCTGATCAGGGTCGACGACAGCGTAAGGCCAAGCGTGATCACCGTCTGATCCCAGAAGCCCGTTCCATAGATCAGCAGCATCGCGAGCAGCGTGAACAACGCGAAGCGCCAGCCCACCCGCCACAAACCGATACCGACGAAAAACGCCATCAGCGCCCACATCGGCACCGCCTGCAAGCCGTGCTCGATCAGGGCAGCAAAGCTCTCGATGACCTTGCCGATGGAATCGAAGGTTTTCGCGTCGTGATCGAGCAGGTAACGAACACCGTGATCGACCCAGGTGCCAAGCGGAATGATTTCAGACATGGGAACCTCGATGACGGGTCAGGACATTGAGCACGTTCGTCTTGTTGACCGAACCGCAGTAGGAGCCGTCCGCCTCGACGACCGGCAGCGGCGCGCGGCTCGCCACCACGCGTCGCACGACGTCGTCGAGCGGCGTGGTGCGGTGGATGCATTCGACGTTGTTGAGCCGCGGCGACGCGCCGCCCGTCACATCGCGGCACACGAAGCCGCGAATCCTGCGCTCGCTGTCGAGCACGAACGCGTAGTCGGCATGGCCGTTCAGCGTCGCCGCGACGCTCGATGCGTCGATCTGCGTCGTGTGCGAGTGCATCAGCGGCACGGCATCGGTCTGCATCAGATCGCCGGCCGTCAGATAGCGGCTGGTGTCGATCCCTTCAAAAAACGCGCGTACGTAATCGTCGGCGGGATTCGTGATGATTTCCTGCGGCGTGCCGATCTGCACCACCTTGCCGCCTTCCATGATCGCGATCCGCGTGCCGATCCGCAGCGCTTCTTCCAGATCGTGCGAGACGAACAGGATCGTGCGCTGCTGCTCGCGTTGCAGATCGAGCAGCACGTTCTGCATTTCCTTGCGCTTGAGCGGATCGAGCGCGGAGAACGCCTCGTCCATGATCATCAGCGATGGATTGACCGCCAGCGCCCGCGCGAGCCCGACGCGCTGCTGCATGCCGCCCGACAGCTGCGCCGGCAGCTTTTCGGCGAACGGCGCGAGGCCAACCTGCTCGAGCACGGTCATCGCGCGCCGCTCGCGCTCCTTCTTGCCGACGCCCGCGACTTCGAGCCCGAACGCCGCGTTCGACAGCACGGTGCGTTGCGGCATCAGCGCGAACGACTGGAACACCATGCTCATGTCCTTGCGGCGCAGCGCCGTCAATTCCGGGCGCGGCACGCTCGCCACATCGCGGCCGTCGATCAGCACCTTGCCGGCCGTCGGCTCGACGAGGCGATTGATCAGGCGGATCAACGTCGACTTGCCCGAGCCCGACAGGCCCATCAGCACGAAGATCTCGCCCTCCCTGACTTCGAAGGAGACGTTATGGACGCCGACGATCTGACCGGTGCGCGCGAACACTTCCTCTTTCGTTGCACCGCCTGCCAGCATGCTGGTCGCCTGTTTCGGGTTGGTGCCGAATACCTTGCACAGCCCTTCGACCACGACCTTGGGGGAATTCATCGAATGCTCTCCTGGTGTGGCGCATGTGCGTCCGCGCCGTGCATACATAGTTGCCAGAAAAAAGTATGCCGGGCCGATGAATTGCGACAGGCACATGTGGAAATGCGACACGGCTCGGACGCAGACGCCGGCCGATGGCGGTGAAAACCTTGCCGGACAAGGGTTTGGCCGGCGTAGCCGGGCGTGTCGCTCGCGTGCAAGTGAAGCCCCCGCCGAGGAAAAAACCGCGGCCTGGAAGGCGTCGCGGCCATCCGGTGAAGTAAAGGCTGGACAGTTCCGGAAGCAAATCCGTGCTGCGGCGCCGCAGTGACCGGCGCAAGCCGCGCTTACGGTCAGTGACGACGTACGGGGCACAGACTCATCATGCTCACAACGCTCAGGGCCGGATATGCCTCACGCCCTGCTGCGCATCACACGAAAACGCCATGACGCACGCGTTGCCTGAAATTTGTCGCCACTGAACCAAACCGCTAATATCAGACGAAAATCCGATCCCGCATCCGTGCGCCTCATGCATGAGCGCGGCACCCGGGCACACCGGCAGCGCTGTCTCGCGATTGACGCGATCTCTGGAGAAATGCAATGGTTCGGCTGGTGATGATCCTGCTGGGCGTCGATTATCTGCGCACGCGCTGGCGGCCGTTAATGGCGGTGGGCTGGATCAGCGCGATCGTCGGCATCTTCGTCTTCATCGATGCGCTCGATGGCGCGCTGTATTTCCCGATCACGCCGTTTGCGCTGCTGCTCCTCGCGGAGGGCCTCGCGACGCTCGCCGTCGCGTGGACGGGGATGGGCGGCCAGCGCACGCTGCGCCATGTGAAAGGCGCGGCGTTCAGCACCGCGGCGCTCCTGATTCTCGGCGGCCATCATCACGGCAACTTCATCCTCTCGATGATCTTCGGCACGCTCTTTCTCGCTGACGGCCTGCTGCAGATCGTGTCCGCGAAGATCGTACGCTTTCGCACGTGGCGTCTCGCGATGGCGGGCGGCATCGTCGAAATCGCGCTTGCGATCTTTTTCTACCAGCCGTTTCCGACCTGGTACGTGGGCACCGTGCCGTATTGTCTCGGGCTCGGCCTGATGTTCGGCGGCTGGAACATGATCCTGCTCGCCGCACGCGTACGGCGGCTCGCCGCGAACCCGGCCGTGGGACGCGAAGCTGCCGCGCAGGTGGCGAGCGCGACGCCGCGCGAGCGGCAAAAACGCGGCGTCGTCGAATGGGACGGACCGCCCGCGCCCGGCGAACCCGCATTGACGGTTCACGTGTGGACGCCGGTCGGATCGTCGAAATCCGAAGCGCGGCGCCAGTTGATCGTCGACCGGTACATTGCCGCCGTGGACCGCAACGGCGTGATCTCGACGGGACACGCCGCGCTCGAATCGCCGGAAGGCGTCTATATCAGCCTGTATCCGGGTGTGGAGATCGACCGCTCGCCCGAAGACTTCACCCGCATCCTGCGCGCCACGCGCGAGAACGACGTGCCCGGCGTGTTTCAGCCCGACTACGCGACGGAATCGAACGCGTGGTGTCCATCCACGGTTCAGGTCCGTATCCGCAATTACGATCCCGAGCGGCTGCGCCGGTTCTGGGAAACGTATCGCCAGGACGCCACCTACAACCTGACCCACCGGAATTGCTCGAGCACGGTTTCGCGCGCGCTGGAAGCGGCCATCGAGGGCGCATCGGCACGCGTCTGGCAACGCGCGGGCGGCTGGCGGCCGTTCGTGCGCGTGCTGACCACGCCCGAACTCTGGATCGCGGCGCAGATCCGCAAGCGCGCGACGACGATGGCGTGGACGCCCGGCCTCACGCTCGATTACGCACGCGCGCTCAGCATGCTGGCCGATCCGCGTCCTTCCGGCTGGGGCAAGATGGCGCGGCTCGCGCTGCGACGGATGTATCGCTCGCGGCAGCAATGGCGTGAAGAAGAAAAAGCCGCTGGGGAAGGCCGTAACGCTGAGCCGGCAGGCACGGCCGGTAGCGAGGTCTAGCAGACTTTGAAAAGCGGCCGCCGCCTTGCGGATTACGTCGATAACAACATTCGGCTGGGACAGCATCGGCACGTGGCTGCCTGCCACCTCGGTGACGGTCGCCCCCTCCAGGTAATGGACGCACGCTCGTTGCCCCGGCGCATCTTGTGCCGGAAAGAGCCGTCCTGGAAGCATCCGTTCGTGGCCGACGCCGGACGGCGCACGACAGGGCTTGGGACATGCCTGCTTTGCGAGGAAACAGCCAGGCGCTAGCGAGCAAACCAGAATCTGGGGACCGGCGGTCCGGAAGAGCTAGAAACTCATTGCAAACCCGAACGACACGCCGTGGACGTTGTGACCGAAGACGTATCGCACCATCGCGCGCGTGCGAGTGATGATGACGGGATACTTGCTGCTATCGAGTTCAAGCCCGACTCCCAACGACGTGAGGTCGTTGAACCCCAGCACGCCGGCGCTGTCGCCCAAATAGTGCGAATAAGCGGCTTCCAGCACATAGCGGATCGGCCGGTCCAGCGCGTGCCAGCCGGTAGGCGCTCGCCAGCGTGTCCACAGGCTCACTTGCTGCGCCATGGCCGAACCCTGAACGGCCTCCGACGAAGCGCCGAAGCTGCGAAGGTAGATGTCGGTGGCACGCAATTCGGCATCGATTTCGTAGTTTTCGCGGTAGTGCTCGTAGTCGAGCATTAGTGATCCACCGTAGCCGTACGCGTCCAGCGAGCCATTCTCGAGGAACTTCAGATTGCTGTCAGTGACGTGATTGAAGATCGACTGCCCCACCTTCAGATCGCTTGAGACACGCCCAATCGTACCGTTCAGGATTGGACGGAACACCAGTTCATCCGTGATCCGGAAATCCCAGCCGACGCCGACCGTGCTACTGAAAGTGTTCCATTTAGTCGGGATCGCACGCTGCTCGGCGCCGTCCGTAGCGATAAAGATCGGATCGTAACGGCTGTAGGCAAGCGTCCCTTCAAGATACAACGGAAAGGATTTGCTGATCGTGAAGCCGCCGCCAAACTGCGTCTGGCCAAAACCGGGATTACCGGTGGTACCGCTGTTGACCGACAGGTTACTGGTGGTAACGTCGGGGACCGTCGTGTAGGTCATGATCGCGAGCACGGCGTTCGCGTGCTGCTTCACATTGCCGCCGATCACAGTAGTGCTCGTCGATTGGCTCGGCGCGGCCTGCGCATTCGACGGGCGGGGCAACAGGGTGAACGCCAGAGCGGCGCACGCCCACGATGCGCGGCAGGTCCAATGCATCCGGAGTGCAGGCATTGTCAAGCGACCTCGCCATTTGCCCGCGCGATTGCAAGGCGCCACACAGCGTACCGAACGCACATGACCCACGCCTCTCAGTCAGGTCGTTTTGTTTGTCTTCCACGGGACACGGCATTCCGTGTCAGCACAACACTTCCGAACCACGGATCTAGCGAGTAGCGACCGTTCCACCGTTTGCAGCGTCTGGAACGGGCTACATCGAGGCCCGCCCAATTGTATCGCTGAACGAGACGATAGAACTCGGCGCAGTTCGACGGCAGCTGTTGAACAGGATTAAGCGCCCGACGTGACCGCCTCATGTCGGGCGACGACACAACGAGCCTGATTGATCGGGCAAGGTCGACTACTGGAACAGGCCAGCCGTTCGAGTGTGCGCGTGAACTCTCAGGTGAATGATGCTCTATGGCCGCACCGAGACTGATGCCCCACCGATAGCTTTAACGCTGAGCATCGGAGGTTCTACCGAAGCGCTCCGTGACAAATTCGATGAAGCTGCGAAGCTTCGGCGACATCTGGCGGTCGCGCAGATAGAGCAGGTTGATCGGCCGTATGGGCGCCGCATGGTCGGGCAATACTTCGATCAACCGGTTTGTCTTGAGATCTGCGTCGATCAGAATGGAGGGCAACATCGCGATCCCCATACCGGCAAGCACGGCCCTGCGCAGGGCGTCCGCGTTGTCGATCCTCAGGCGGCCAGCGACCGGCACGCTCACGAGTCCGTTCGGGACGGATAGTGTCCACTCGGGCTGCGCCGTGTGCAATTCGGAGCGCGGCGGAAAGGCGTAGGTCAGACATTGGTGAGAGCGAAGGTCCTCTGGCGTCGCCGGTATGCCGTTCGCGTCAAGGTAGGTGGATGACGCACAGAGCATGAGGCGATACGGCTGCAAAGGACGCGCAACGAGGTCAGGAGTGCCCGGCGCACCGATGCGGATTGCCGCTTCGAAACCGTCCTCGATCAGGTCCGACAACGCATCGCTGGCGACGACGTCCAACTGGACCCCGGGGTAGCGCCCGCAGTAATCCGCGATGGCGGGAATCAGGCACTCGTTGCTGAAGATCACCGGCGCTGTGATGCGCAGCCGCCCGCGCGGAGTGCCGTGATGATCGAGCGCCAATCGCTCGGCGTCGTTGACGAGACCGAGAATTTCTACACAACGTTCGTAGTAGGCCTGCCCGAACGCGCTGATCTGCTGCTTGCGCGTGGTGCGGTGGATGAGCCTGGTGCCGAGCCTGGTTTCCAGTGCCTGAAGGTGATTGCCGACCATGGTGGGCGACAGCTCACAAGCGAGCCCGGCGGCCGTCAGGCTACCGGTCTCGACTACGCGCACAAATACCGTCATCGCTTTGAGAAGGTCCATTGCTCAATATTAGTTGATTCTGTGCCAATTCTAAGACCATTTATCAAGAATTACTGGGGTATTAGAGTGCAGCGTGGCTCACGATCAAGCGATCCCGTTTGCATCGCGCCCTGTCAGATCGCACATCATGCACAGACAATCGACCCGCTCGCCGCGCCTCGCCCTGGTTGCCGCCAGTCTTGGCTTCGTCATCATCTGCCTCGACGTCACGGTCGTGAACGTCGCACTCGGGCGGATTCAACAAAGCTTTTCTGTCGGCCCGACGGAACTCGAATGGGTGCTTAACGCCTACACGCTCGCCTTCGCTGCGCTTCTGCTCAGCGCAGGCGCGCTCGGCGACCGGCTGGGCGCGCGGCGCGTGTTCGCAGGCGGCTTCGCGATCTTTACCTTGGCGTCGGTGGCATGCGGCCTCGCACCCAGCGCGGTCGCGCTTGTCGCGGCGCGGACAGTACAGGGTGTCGGGGCGGCGCTATGCGTGCCGTCGTCCCTGTCGCTGCTCAGCGCGGCCTTTCCCGACTCGCTGGCGCGGGCAAAGGCCGTGAGTATCTGGGCCGGGACGGCCGCGTTGGCGCTTGGCGCCGGTCCACTCGTCGGCGGTCTGCTAATCGACCGTTTCGGTTGGCCGGGCATCTTTCTGATCAACGTGCCATTCGGTGTCACCGGCATCTGGCTGACGCTGGCCCATGCGCCCGATACCCTGCGCACCGCGACGCGCCGTATCGATCTGGCGGGGCAGACGCTGGCGGTGATTTCGCTCGCGGCGCTGATGTTCGCCGTCGTAGAAAGTGGCCGATTGGGCTGGGGAAGTCCAGCTGTAATCACGGGCATCGTTTGTTTTGTCGCGTCCGCTGCACTGTTCGTGCTGGTGGAAGCGTGGCAAAGGGAACCGATGCTGCCGCTTTCGCTATTCCAGATACCAGCGGTCAGCGTGAGTTCGGCGATAGGACTGTCGCTCAACTTCGGCTACTACGGATTGATGTTCGCCATGAGCCTCTTCTTCCAGCACGAAAGAGGATACACGCCACTCGAGACCGGTCTGGCCTTCCTGCCGATGACCGCCGTCGTCACCGTGGCCAACCTCGCGTCGGGCGCCCTCACGTCGCGTTTCGGCTATCGTCTTCCGATGGTCGCCGGGCAGGTGCTGGCGGCGGGCGGCTTTCTGTCGCTGGAGGTGATCGAGGTCAACAGCAGTTACCTGACGATTACCGCGCCGTTATTGGCGATCGGTGTCGGCGTCGCGCCGGCCGTTCCGTCGATCAATACGGCGCTCCTTGATCATGTCGATCCGCGTTCGGTCGGCATCGCTTCAGGTTTGCTGAACACGGCGCGCCAAATTGGAGGGGCGCTCGGAGTGGGCGTCTTCGGGTCGCTCATCACCGGGGCCGCAGGCAATCCAGTCAACGGACTGCACACCGCCGTCATACTGGCAGGCGTAGTCATGGTGGCAGGCATAGTGATCGCGATCTCGGGGTTGAAAGCGGCCGGTTTGCCGGCGCGGCCGGGTGGCGCTTGCTAGCGGCGTGAGACGGTGAAAGCGTTGTCGATATGATTGGTTTTAATCGACCCTTCGCCGTCATCCGCGGCGCGCGCGTGAACGACCGTTCCCTAGCGTGAATCAGCTACTCAACACTATTCGGTGGACTCAGGCGGTGATATAAGAGCCAACAGCAGACGCTCGACAAGCGCGCGAGATTCGTTTTCACAAAACACCAGTTCAGCAGCGGGTAAAAAACCGTCATGTACCAATATGCTTCGCTTGTCATACACGCGGAGCGCGCGCTTTTGGTAATCACGGGACTCATCCTCGGAGATGTCCGGAAGTTCACGGAAGAGCTTCCGAACTTGACTTCGAATGGAGTCGGTAGCCCGAAATTGCATCTCTCGGGATAAAGCATCGAGGCTCAGATAAGCTTCACTTTCTTTCTCGTGCTTCTCCATCTCGGATTTAAGCTGTTGCTCCCATTCCTTGAGCAAGGCTATCGCAACGTCGTGCTTCGAAGTCTCCTTCGCCAAGGATTCCATGGCCATGACCAGAAGAAGGAACCGTACCCGTACTTGGCGCTCGACGAAATGCGCCGCATATAGCTCAAGAGCAACAGTGAGCTTTGCTGAGGTAGCCTGGCCGTAGAGGGCGTTTCCGATACCGGAAAAACATGCCTCGATATCTGCGGTGGACAGAGTCCTGCGTTCAAGCACCGACACCTGCAATTCGGTACCGATCTGGCCACCTTCCGCCGCTACTTTGCGGATCTGCAGTGGAGCCATCGGGGTCAAATAGTCGTGTAGTCGAAGATTGATGAGAGCAGCGACTGCTGAAAGCGTGGACCTGACAACGTCGACAATTGCTGGGAAATGCTCGTCCCGTGACAGGAAATTTAAACAGAGGTCAATCTCACCTCGGTGACCATGTCGGAACGGGACGGTCAGTTGGATAACGTCCGCGGGGTCTTTTAATATCGCATCTCGAACTACGTAAAGACCAGGTACCGTCCCCGTCCAGACCAGCGGGCCAAGCTTCGTATCTTCATCCTGGTAAGCCTCTACTGGCTTTCTATTCGGGTAGGAAAGGATTGCGAGGCGCGCCGGGAGGCTTTCTTCGTCGTGTTGAATGGAGAATTGCGGTCCTTTTATTGAGGTCATGTCGGGCCAGACATTCCACGTCTGGCAGCGCAGGATGGCTACGTGTTCCGTACGGTTTGACACTTGGATTCCTGTTTTAGATGAGTGATCGCCGCCGCACTACGCGTAGGGAATCTGATATGCACGACGCGATTCGGAGTAGACGGTGCATCGAGCATAACTGGTCGCGCGCGACCAGCATTGCCCGCTTCCGAGTCCGGAGCAGGAATTCTTGATAACTAGAAGGCAAGTCTCAACGCTACCGCACCGTATTCTCTCCGAGGGTCCGAAATTGGTCGCATCTCTGCCATCCGCTTTTGGGCTACGAAGGTCCGCTCGTGGCCGCATGCAGCCTCACGCGGCCGGCACAGGACGGGGCGATCGTTGCCGTAGCAGCCAGGGATTGAATCCTGGTCTGACGGATTCGCGACAAAAATCCGCGCAGTCCAACTAATTCGGTTCGGGTAGACCGGAACTGATGACAGAGTTCGTTAGCAAGTGATTGATTTTCGACGGGACGCAGCCTGGCGAATTCCGTTTGCCTGCATGTCCGGGTCGCGGACACGAAAAGTGCGGCTTCACTACCACGCCGGAACACTCTTGCCGACGCGGCGCACATCGTCCGACACGACAACTCGACGACGACGCTATCCGCTACTACCTCGATGGCTACAACGCCAATCCGCGATCGGCCGCGATCTTTTCCGAAGAAGGATTACGTGAGTCCAGGCGGCTCTTCAAGCCGCATTTCGTCATCGCTGACTGTACCGGACATTAATACAACGAACGTCTAACTCACGACACCAGGACCCTGGCATATCTCGTTCACGGAACACGAGGTTGTGCGTGGTCCTTTGGATTGGGCGCGACGTAGACCTTGACCTTGCGCTTGAGTACGCCGGGCGGTGCGAGCCTGCTCAGATCGAATAGACCTCGCTGCCGTCCAGTTTGTTTGCGGCCTCGGAGATGGTGACGCCAGATAGATGCCAAAGAAGGCCTGGGCGAAATCGACACGCTGGCCTCGCCCCGCCCGACAGCGCATACTCGACAGACGCGTTAGCCGCATCGATCGCTCTGCCGGCGCCGGTGTTCCGGCCGCGCCGGCCCAATGCCACCGGGCACGCGGATTGCTAAAATTCGTTCCCTGTCGCTGAAGCCGCCTTCTCGCGGCGAGGCGCCCTTTCACCCGGAACCCTGACTCATGAACCTCCCGTCGCCGCCGAACGGAAGACCCAATCGCGTGTATCCGCCGCACACGCCGACGCTGCATGGACTCGCGTCGGTGGTGACCGGGGTCGTGGTGGTCTGCGGGCTGTACTTCGGGCGCGCCGTTCTCATCCCGATCATCCTGTCGGTGCTGCTCAGCTTTCTGCTCGCCCCGCTCGTCACCACGCTGCGCCGCCTGCGCATGGGCCAGTTACCGTCGATCTTCATCGCGGTGTTCTTCGCACTGGCCGTGCTGCTCGGCGCGGGCGCGCTGATCGGCGCACAGATCGTCCAGCTCGCCGCCGACCTGCCGCAGTATCAGGCGGCCATCGAACGCAAGATCGAAACCGTGCAGGAGAAAACGGTCGGTCGCGCCGACGTACTGCTCAGCCGCGCCGCCAGCGCGCTGCAGCGGGTCGCGCCTTCGCGGCCCGCGCCGCGTGTCACCGGTCGCCCCGCCCGCGGGACCCCCGCCGCGCCGATGACGGTCGAGGTCCACGAACCTGCGCCGACGCCGCTCGAACTTGCGCAACGCGCGTTTTCTCCCGCCATCGCGCCGATCGAGACGACGTTCATCGTGCTGGTCGTCACGATCTTCATCCTGCTGCAGCGCGAGGACCTGCGCGACCGCCTGATCAGCCTGTTCGGGTCGAGCGACCTGCATCGCACCACCACGGCCATCGACGACGCCGCCGTGCGCCTCTCCCGCTATTTCGTCGCGCAACTCGGGCTGAATCTCGGCGTGGGCGCGATCATCGCGCTCGGGCTCGCGCTGCTCGGCGTGCCGGGCGCGCTGCTCTTCGGCGTGATTTCGGCGCTGCTGCGTTTCGTGCCGTATATCGGCATCTGGATCGCGGCCGTGC
Source organism: Paraburkholderia gardini (assembly GCF_907164545.1). NCBI lineage: Bacteria > Pseudomonadati > Pseudomonadota > Betaproteobacteria > Burkholderiales > Burkholderiaceae > Paraburkholderia > Paraburkholderia gardini. The sequence goes on from NZ_CAJQZB010000008.1 coordinate 121,840, forward strand.
TCGCCGTGTGTCTGGCCGCCGCCATTCAGCCGCAATGGACGATGGCCGTATGGACGCTGGTGCTCTTTATCGTCATCGATCTGGTGGCCGGGCAGGTTCTCGAGCCGCTTCTGTATGGACATCGATCGGGGTTGTCGCCGCTCGCGGTGATCGTCGCGGCGATTTTCTGGAGCTGGCTATGGGGGCCCGTCGGTCTCGTGCTGTCGACGCCGCTCACGCTGTGCATCGTCACGCTCGGCCGCTACGCCGACCGCCTCAACTTCCTTACCGTGCTGCTGGGCGACCAGCCGGCGCTGACGCCTGCCCAGAACTTCTACCAGCGGCTGCTCGCGAACGATCTGCATGAAGCGATCGTCCAGGCGGAACGATTGCTCGGCGAGATGTCGATCGTCGATTACTACGATCAGGTCGTGCTCGAAGGATTGCGCCTCGCACGCAACGATGCGTTGCGCGGTGTGCTGCATACGGAACAGCTTGCGCGGATCAACGAGGCGCTCGTCGATATCGTCGAGAACCTCGAAGCAGTGGAAGGCGCTCCGGACATACTCGCGCCTGACGAACCGAACCCGGCGACATCCGCGGACGCCACCCGCGTCGCCACGATGACAGGCGAACCGGTGCTATGCGTCGCCGGACGCGGCGCGTTCGACGAAGTTGCCACGGCGATTGCCGTGCAGTTGCTGACGCGTTACCGGACCGCCTGCGTCGCCACGACCTATGAGCACTTTCGTCGCGGCGATGTGGCTTCGGTGGATGTGAATCGCGTATCGGTGATGTGTGTGATATCTCTGGATGCCGCCGCGTCGCCGCCTTATCTGCGCAACCTCGTGCGACGCGTGCGCGCGCAGGAAACGTCCGCCGCGCTCATTATCGGTTTCGGCGCGCCGCCCGGGGACAAACCCGATGCGCCCGCCGCCGCACCTGACGGCACGCTCAGCACCACGACGTTCCGCGGTTTGATCGAGGAATCCCGCATGGCCGTGAGCGCGATGGAAGAAGAAGTAGAGGTGACGGACCGACCAGGTGAGGAACCCGGTTTCGCCCCAGCCGGGAGCTAGATCCGTCAAGACCCGGATTATGCGGGCTGCCCCGGATGGCGTCATCACGCGTTCACGCAAGACACCGTTGCGAAATCCGCGAGTGCGAGGCGCGCTGGTCCGGGGGTAGCGCGGCCCCGCGCGGCCCCGTGAACCGGCGATCCGTTACCATGACGCCTGCGCCGTCTCGTGCGACGCGTTCCTTTTCTTCGCAGAACCTCGCCTTGCCGACTTACACACTGCCCGTCGCCCTCACCGCCGAACTCGAAATCCGCAAGAGCCGCTTTATCGCGCACGCGATTCCCGTCGCGGATCGCGATGCGGCCATGGCCGCGCTGCGCAGTCTGCGCGACGAACATCCGGGCGCGACGCACGTATGCTGGGCGTTGCTCGCAGGCGGTCAGTCCGGCATGTCGGACGATGGCGAACCCTCGGGCACCGCCGGCCGGCCGATCCTGGAAGTGTTGCGGCATCACGATCTCGACGGCGTGCTGGCCGCCGTGGTCCGCTATTACGGTGGCGTCAAGCTCGGCGCGGGCTGTCTCGTGCGCGCCTACACCGACGCGATCGCGACCGCGCTCCAGGATGCACCGCGCGTCGAGCGCATCGCCCAGGTGACGCTGGCCGTCGAGATCGGGTACCCGGACGAGGCGCGCGTGCGCCGCTGGATCGAGCAGGAACATCACGCGCTCGCGGAAAGCGCCTACGGCATGGCGGTGATCCTGACCATCCGGATGCCCGCTACCGTCGTCGACGCAGCACGCGAAGCGCTGCGCGACATGACGCAAGGCCGCGCGATTTTTCCCGAAGCGGCCGCTTGAGGCATGCTTTAAGGGGCATAACCGACACGGTTTCGTCATCAGCCTGACACACCCGCCCTGCAGGATCGAAGGTCCCGCTAACCGATCCTTCAGGGCAAGGCCATGCCAGATCTCTCCTATCCGCAACCGGACGTAGCAGCTGGACGAGGCCGGAATGCGAGCCTCATCGTCTTCGTGCTCGTCATCGCCGCCGGCGCCTTTTACGTCGCCACCCATCTGATCGACGATCTGCAGCCGCTTCGCCCCAACGCGTTCCTGCCGTATTTCCTGCTCGGCATCGCGTTGCTGATCGCACTCGGCTTCGAATTCGTCAACGGCTTTCACGACACGGCCAATGCCGTCGCGACCGTCATCTATACCCATTCGCTGACACCGAACCTCGCTGTCGTCTGGTCGGGCACCTGGAATTTTCTGGGCGTGCTCACGTCGAGCGGCGCGGTCGCGTTCGGCATCCTGCAGTTGCTACCCGTCGAACTGATCCTGCAGGTCGGCAACAGCGCCGGTTTCGCGATGGTGTTCGCGTTGCTGATTGCCGCGATCATCTGGAATCTGGGCACGTGGTATTTCGGGCTGCCGTCGTCGAGCTCGCATACGCTGATCGGCTCGATCATCGGCGTCGGTCTGATGAACCAGCTGATCCACGGCTCGTCAGGCACAAGCGGCGTGGACTGGAACCAGGCGCTCGGCGTCGGCAAGTCGCTGCTGTTTTCGCCGCTGGTCGGGTTTCTGGCAGCCGCCCTGCTGTTGCGCGTGTTGAAGGCGGTCGTGCGGGTTCCCGCGCTTTATGCGGAACCGAAGAGCAAGAACCCGCCGCCATTCTGGATCCGCAGCCTGCTGATCCTCACATGCACGGGCGTGTCGTTCGCGCACGGCTCCAACGACGGCCAGAAAGGCATGGGCCTCATCATGCTGATCCTGATCGGCACGGTGCCCGCTTCCTTCGCGCTGAACAAGGCCGTCACACCGGCCGAAACGCAGACGTTCCTCGCGGTCTCGCAACAGGCTGCGGCGACGTTCGCGAAATACACGAACGGCGCGCCGCCTTCGGCGAACCCGCGTACCGACGTGGAAACCTTCGTGCAGACGCGCCAGCTCACGCCCGCGACGATCCCCGCGCTGCAACAGCTGACGGAGCAGATCGGCCAGCAGGTCGGCTCGTCGGGCTCGATGGCGAACGTGCCGAAAGACCTGGTCGATAACGTGCGTAACAACATGTACGTCGCGTCCGAAGCGATCCGCCTGATGGAGAAGGCGAAGCAGCCCGCGTTCGCGGCGGACGACCTCAAGGCCATCGACAACTTCAGGAAGCAGACCGATCACGCCACCCGGTTCATTCCAACATGGGTGAAGGTTGCGGTCGCGATCGCGCTGGGACTCGGCACAATGGTCGGCTGGAAGCGGATCGTCGTGACCGTCGGCGAGAAGATCGGCAAGCAGCATCTGACCTACGGGCAAGGCGCTTCGGCGGAACTGGTCGCGATGCTGACGATCGGCGCGGCCGACATGTACGGCCTGCCGGTTTCGACGACGCACGTGCTGTCGTCGGGTGTGGCCGGCACGATGGCGGCAAACGGTTCGGGCCTGCAATGGAACACCGTGCGCAGCCTCGTGCTCGCATGGGTGCTGACGCTGCCGGTTTCGATCGTGCTCGCGGGCGGGTTGTACTGGGCGTTTCGCTTCGTGTTCTGAAGCAGCTTCGACGGCGCAGCGGATGCGGAAACGGCGTGCAGTTCATTGAACTGCACGCCGTTTTTCATGACCTGCGCCCGGACTGGATCAGTAGATTTCCGGCACGATCATCGAAGCCGGCACCGGCTGGCGAATGTACTCCGTGTTGTACACGCGGTCAGGCAGCGCGACCGGCGGATGGTCGACCTCGTGGTACGGCACCTGGCTCAGCAAATGGTGAATGCAGTTCAGACGCGCGCGCTTCTTGTCGACCGCCTGCACGACCCACCACGGCGCTTCGGGAATGTGCGAGCGATGCAGCATCACTTCTTTCGCCTGCGTATAAGCTTCCCAGCGACGGCGGCTTTCCAGATCCATCGGGCTTAGTTTCCACTGCTTGAGCGGATCGAGAATGCGGTTCTGGAAGCGGATTTCCTGCTCTTCGTCGGTGATCGAAAACCAGTATTTGACGATCTGGATCCCGCTTCTCACCAGCATCTTTTCGAATTCCGGCACTGAGCGGAAGAACTCTTCGTACTCTTCGTCGGAGCAGAAATTCATCACGCGCTCGACGCCTGCGCGGTTGTACCAGCTGCGGTCGAACAGCACCATTTCGCCGCCCGCCGGCAGATGTTGCGTGTAACGCTGGAAATACCACTGCGTGCGTTCGCGGTTGTTCGGCGCCGGCAGCGCCGCCACGCGGCACACACGCGGATTCAGGCGCTGCGTGATGCGCTTGATCGCTCCGCCCTTGCCCGCCGCATCGCGGCCTTCGAAGATCACGACGAGCCGGTGCCCCGTGTGCATGATCCAGTCCTGCAGCTTGACGAGTTCGCCCTGCAGACGGAACAGCTCGCGAAAATAGTGTTTGCGCGCCTCGCGGGCTTCGGCAGTGAGGCCGTCCGCGCCGTCGACGATGCGGTCGTCCACTTCCATTTCGAGTTCCTCGTCGTATGCATCGATGAGGTCTTCTTCGAAACGGCGCTGACGTTCGGCAAACGCCGCGGCGTCGAGAGCCATGTCATTTTCTTTCATCGTCATTCTCCTGTGCGACGGAAACGGACTGCCCGCACGATGCGGCAGCGTCGACGAACCGATTATCGAAGCGCCAAATGTCAACCGTGTTACCCCGGTGTGGCTGTCACAGCGTACGGACAGCTTCAGGTGTGGGCCAGGGGTCGCGCAAAGCTCAGCTCGTGCCCGTCCGGATCGACGATATGAAAATAGCGCTCGCCCCACGGCGCATCCGCTGGCGCGAATTCCGGCGTCAACCCGGCGGCCTGCGCCTTGCGGTACATGCCGTCGACATCGGACACGTAAATGATCACACGCCCCCACCAGCTGATCGGGCCGCGCGTGTCGGCGATCACGTTGAGGAACGACGATCCCAGCGCGAATGATGTAAACGCCTCGTCGGGACCGCCGAAGCGGCGTGGGAAACCCAGCGCTTCGTAGAATGCTACCGCACGGGCCATGTCATGCGTCGCAAGCGTGATCGCACTGAGCGATTCGACTTCGGGCTCGTTCATGCTGTCGTGCTCCTTTCGCGCGAATTGTTCTGCAGGGTTGCCGCTCCAACCGTGGACTGCGGTGATGGAGGCGAAAGCAGCGCAAGGCCAATGTCAGGGAAGTGTCTCACAGCACGTTGGCATCGCGCGTCCCTGCGTCGACGCCGCGACACTTGAAAAACAGCGGCGCGACCCCGCATCTGCAGGTCCAATTATCTGGAGCTTCATCATGGGAAGCCGTCCCCGTTTCATCGATGATCTGTCGCCTGGCGTGCCATCGGACGCGGCCGCGCCTCACCCGCTCGCCACCGACGACGCGCTGCTCGACGCCTACTCCCGCACCGTCATCGGCGCGCTCGGGCGCGTGCAACAGGCCGTCGCGTTTATTTCCGTCGAACGGCGCCCGCCGGGCGACCCCAGCGGGCCGGGCGGCCGTGGCGTGCGCGGCGGCACGGGCTCGGGCTTTCTCTTCACGCCCGACGGCTATCTGCTGACCAACAGCCACGTCGTGCATGGCGCGACGCATATCCGCGTGACGCTGGCCGACGGCGCCCGGTTCGACGCCGATCTCGTCGGCGACGATCCGGACAGCGATCTCGCCGTGCTGCGGATCGGCTCGCCCGAACCGTTGCCGCACGTCGAACTGGGCGAATCGGGCAAGCTGCGCGTCGGGCAGATCGCGATCGCGGTCGGCAATCCGCTCGGGCTCGCGCAAACGGTCACGACCGGCGTGGTGTCCGCGCTCGGCCGCTCGTTGCGCGCGAATTCGGGACGCATGATCTACGACGTGATCCAGACCGACGCCGCGCTGAATCCGGGCAATTCGGGCGGCCCGCTGATCAACGCGTCGGGACAGGTGATCGGCGTAAACACGGCGATCATCCCCGGCGCCCAGGCCATCTGCTTCGCGACGGCCATCGATACGGCGAAGTGGGTGATCATGCAGCTCTTCGCCTACGGGCGCGTGCGACGCGCCTATATCGGCGTGGCCGGTACGACGACGCCCCTCTCGCGACGCGTGCAGCGGTATTTCGGGCTGCCGGCGGCGAGCGGTGTGCGCGTCATGGAAGTGGTCAGAGGCAGCCCGGCCGCGACGGCCGGCGTGCGGACCGACGACACGATCGTGGGTATCGACGGCGTCGAGGTGGAGAGTGTCGACGGATTGCAGCGGGTGCTCGACGCTTCGCGGATCGATCGTGTGGTTTCGGTGGTTGTCCTGCGCGGCACGCGCAAGCTCGAACTGGCCTTGACGCCGGTTGAGCAGGCCAGTTAGCCGTTTTGTTGCCGATTCGTTGCCTATACTGGGGAGATCGATCAGCTGCTGAGGAGAGCGACTTGGCCAGTGACTACCAGGTGAAAGTTGCGCGTGACATCGCTGGATATGACGATTTCGGTGTGCCCAGGGTCAGGCGCGGACCCGCGCGGGTTGTGGTTGTTGCAGCGCAGCGGGAAATGGTGTTCGGCGATCGTGAAGCGCTGGAACGGTTTGTTTTTGCCTGCCGGCAGGCTGGGGATGAGGCTTTTTCTTCTTTTTCTTCTTCCTCTGGTTCCTCTTCCTTGTCCTCTCAGGATGCCGCTCATGCCGATGCCTGGTGCCGGTTTTTTGAGCGGATTTTGAAGCTTTAGGGTTTTTTGTTTTTCATTTTTTTTGGCCTTTCCTTGTGATCATGTCGGTCTATTAGCGTCGCCCCTGTGCGGGGCGGCACCTACTTTTCTTTGTCCCCCAAGGGGACTTCCTTCGGGGCGTCTTGCCAAAGAAAAGCAGGCAAAAGAAAGGCGCTTCGAAAACTCATTTCTTCCCGGTGTGTCATTTCCGGGGAATGGCAACCCATGAAGTGTCGCCCTCACATTCCAAGCCGCGCTGGTCCGCGCACGATCTGATCTCTCGCGCAGCGCCGCCTGTGGCACAGCATTCATTCGACCTGCTTCGCACTTCGTGCGGCGCCGCGAAGGTCTCTCTTCGTTTGCGTCGTTGCAACAGGTTTCGCACCTCAATCTTGCCAAATTTTGCCAAATTGTCTAGTATGCGGATATGACGACCATGAACATATCCCTACCCGACGCTCTCAAGACCTATGTCGACGAGCAAGTCATCCAGCGCGGATACGGTACGAGCAGCGAGTATGTGCGTGAGCTGATCCGAAACGATCAGGACCGCTCGCGCCTTCGGGAAATGCTGCTCGTCGGCGGCGCTTCTGAGCCCGCCGGAGTAGCAGACCCAGCATATTTTGACGGTCTGCGCGCCAAGGTTCGAAAGCCGGGTAAGACCGGTACTCGCGGTTGATACGCGCGAAAATAGTTGCCCAGCGAAAGCAGGCCGCGCAGGACGTACAGGATGCCATCGCTTACTACCTGGGCAAAGGCTCGCAACACGCTGCACTCGGCCTTATTGACGCACTGGAAGCGGCATACAGCCATATAGAGCGGCGTCCTCAAACCGGTTCAACCCGATATGCCTACGAACTGGATCTTCCCGGATTGAGGAGCTGGTCGCTGTCACGTTATCCCTACTTGGTTTTTTATTTTGAGCGCGACGACCATATCGACGTGTGGCGCATCCTCCATGTGCAGCGCGATATCCCGTCGTGGATGCTTGAGAACTGAAACAAGCCAGATATCCAGCATTCCTCTCGGGGCAGTACGCCTTGATTCGCCACAGTGAATTGACGTAACCCACCCGCCACGATAAAAAACGGGCACCGACTCTCGATGCCCGCCTTTCCTTCCTCTTCCGCCCTTCCGGCTACTGGATCACTCTCGATATCCCGCGTCCCCGTGGGTCGGATACCGGCTCCGGTGTGTCTCCATTGATCTTGATCGCCTGGATGTCGCCGCTGAAATCCTGTCCCTTCAGCACGTATCCCTTCGCCTCGATCTCCTTCGCCAGTTCGCCATCGATCGGCTTGTACGGCTCCCAGAAAATCGTGTTCGGCGGCAACAATTGATGGTGGAAGCGCATCGCGGCCACCGCCTCCGGCAACGGCATGTTGAAGTCATACACGTTGTTGATCACCTGGAATATCGACGTGAAGATCCGCGAGCCGCCCGGCGTTCCAATCACCAGCGATACCTTGCCGTCCTTCGTCAGGATCGTCGGCGACATCGACGACAACGGACGCTTCTTCGGTTCGATCGAGTTCGCGTCGCTGCCCACCACGCCAAACATGTTCGGCACGCCCGGTTTCGCGGCGAAATCGTCCATCTCGTCGTTCAGGACGATCCCCGTGCCCTCGGCCACCACGCCCGATCCAAAGTAACCGTTGATCGTATACGTGTTCGATACCGCATTGCCCCACTTGTCGACCACCGAGAAGTGCGTCGTCTCCGCCTTCTCCGGCATCGATGTGCCAAGCCCCGGCTGCACGCTCTTCGTGTCCGAAGGCGTCGTCGGGTTCACTTCGGCGGCGCGCTTTGCGATGTACGGGTCGTCGATCAGCTGCTCGACCGGTACCTTGTAGAAGTCTGTGTCGCCCAGGTATTGCGCGCGGTCAGCAAACACGCGCTTCTCGATCTCGGCGATCAGATGCACGTATTGCGCGGAATTCAACGGCACGCCCTTGAAGTCCGACGCGAGATCCGCCTTCATCTTCAGCAGTTGCACGAGACCGATACCGCCTGAACTCGGCGGCGGTGCGGTGATCACGTGGTAACCGTTCCAGTCGGCTTCGATTGGCTTCCTCCATACGGCGCGATAATCCTGCAGGTCGCGTTTCGTGATCAGACCGTGGCCGCGCATCGAAGCCGCGATCAGGTCCGCTGTCTTGCCGTTGTAGAACTCCTTCGCGCCGTTGTTCGCGATGCGCGTCAGCACGGCGGCCAGATCGGGCTGCTTGAAGTTGACGCCCTGCTTCAGGTTGCCAAAGTACGTGTCGAAGTTCGTCTTGCCGGCGAATTCCTTCGAAGCGGTCTCGCGGCGCTTGTCGAGCTGCTCGTCGACTTCGAAACCGTCGGTGGCGTATTTGATCGCGGGTGCAAGGACCTGCTTCCACTTGAGCCGCCCAAAGCGGTGTTGCGCTTCCCACATGCCCGCTACCGTGCCCGGCACGCCGACCGCGTAGTAGCCGTACAGGCTCTTGCCCTTGATGACGTTGCCCTGGTCGTCGAGGTACATGTTGCGGGTCGCCGCAAGCGGCGCGCGCTCGCGGTAGTCGATGAAATACGGCTTGCCGTTCACGTAGAGCGTCATGAAACCGCCGCCGCCGATGTTGCCCGCTTCCGGATACGTCACGGCAAGCGTGAAGGCAATCGCAACGGCCGCATCGACGGCGTTGCCGCCTTCCTTGAAAATCTGCCCGGCGGCATCGGCGCTGTACTTGTCCGCCACCGCAATCGCGGATGCGCTCAGTACAGCCGGCTGCGGCCTGACGACACCCTTGGCGACGGCCGGCGCGCTCTCGAGAAACGCAGTCGAGACCGATACCAGCGCAACCAGCGCAAAGCCCGTTGCCGACGATTTCACGTTGTTGAGCAGCTTCATTGCGTGTCCCCCATGTCAACTCCCTCATGCAGCGATGAACAAGTCTGTTCTGGGCTTATATCACGCGAGTCCGGGATTTGCGAAGCGTCCCAGTATGTGCGACCGATGGTGCGGCACGAAAAAAGTCATCCGGCAGCAAGGAGAATCATCAAGACGCACAGGCGCTCATGAAGGCGACGCGCACGCCAAGACGCGCGATCGTGCCGGCATCGTCGATCAACGTGCCCGGCAATCGTCCGCAATGCACGGGCGAACGAACGTTCGACGAGGCGAACCCGCGGCGCCATCGCGACGCAGCAGCCGGCGCCCGCGGCGCCGCCATATAGCGCGTTACGTGCTGCCGCGGCCGCCGCGCGCGATTTCGTCGCCGCTTCCGTGCGGCAGGCGCGCCGTGACGGGAATCGAAGCCACCGAGAACAACCCGACGAAGAGAAATGCCGGCCAGAAGTCCGTCCAGACAATCGTGGCGTGACCCTGCAGATCGTGTGAAATCTGCAGCACGAGGCCGGCGAGCGTCACGCCAAGCCCAAGCGAAATCTGCTGGATCACGCTCGCCACGCTCGTCGCGCGGCCGATGTCACGGCTCGCAATATCGGCGTACGCCAGCGAATTGAGGCTCGTGAACTGCAACGACGGAAACACGCCGCCCACCAGCACCACACACCAGATCAACCAGTGCGGCGTGCCAGGAACAAAGACTCCGTACACGGCGATCACGAGGCCCGAAATGGCCGCGTTGATCATCAGCACCTGGCGAAAGCCGAAGCGCGCGAGCACGCCCGAGGCAAACGGCTTCATGAAGATCGACCCGAACGCGGACGCGCACGTAATCGCGCCCGCCGCGAACGCCGTCATCCCGAGCCCTTCCTGCAACGCAAGCGGCAGCAGAAACGGCACCGCACCGAGCCCGATGCGAAACAGCGAGCCCCCCACCACGCTCGCGTGAAAACTCGGGATACGCAGAAGACGCAGATCGAGTACCGGCAGTTCGACGCGCTGTGCATAAAACCAGTAGGCGAGCAACAGCAGCACGCCGGCCACGCACATGAGCGTCGACGCCGTGCCCGATACCAGCTCACCGCCGACGAGCGACAAGCCGAGCATGAAGAGCGACGCGCCACCGGCCGAGAGTACGAAGCCGGCCCAGTCGAGGCGCCCCGGATGCGCTTCGCGTACGTTCGCGATATGCCGGTTCGCAAGCCAGATGCCGAAAATGCCGATCGGGACGTTGATGACGAAAATCAGACGCCAGTGCAGATACGTGGTGATGAAACCGCCGAGCGGCGGCCCCACGACCGGCCCGAGCAGCGCGGGCACCGTCAGGTAGTTGACCGCCCGGATGAAGTCCGACTTCGGCACCGTGCGGAAGATGATGATCCGCCCGACCGGCACCATCATCGCGCCGCCGATGCCCTGCACGAAGCGCGCGACGACGAACATCCCGAGCGACGTCGACACGGCGCTGATCAGCGAGCCGACGATAAAGATGCCGATCGCGGTGCGAAACACGGTACGCGAACCGAAGCGGTCGGCCACCCAGCCGCAGATCGGAATGAATACGCCGAGGCCGATCACATACGCGGTGATCGCGAGCTTGAGCGTGATGGGATCGTGACCGAGGTCGTGTGCAAGTGCGGGAAGCGACGTCACGAGGACCGTGGCATCGACGTTTTCCATGAACATCGCACACGCGACGATCAGGGGAACGATGAACGTGCCTAGAGCAAGAGGCATTGGCAGATGGACAGCAGGCGTCAAAGCCGCAAACGTAAAGACGCGATTATCGCATCGCTCGCGTGCGCGATGCTGTCAATCGCGCACGAAATCCGGTTTGGGGCTGCCAGCGGGCACGAAACGCACCAACGTGCCCGACCCCGATGCCCGCGCGAGATCAGGACGTGGTCTGACGCGCCAGGCTGACGAACGGACGCAGCTGCGTCAGGATCTCGCGGCCCGCACGCGCGACGTCGTTCGGGAAGTCGATCTCGATCCACGGCGCGCCCGTCACATCGGCGGTATCGAACACCTGGCTGCGCTCAAGCAGCAGGTCGCGCACCGCTTCTTCGTGCGGCATGTTCGCGCGGCCGCTGTCGATATAGCCCGCGACGATTTCCGCGAAGCGGCGCGCGGTTTCCTCGCGAAAACGGAAGAAGCCGACCGATTCGCCGATCGTGTCGTATTGCAGGCCAACGGCCAGCTGCTTGCGCAGTTCGACCGGCACGCCGTCCTGCAGACACAGCTTGACGGGCTCGTCGCCGGTTTCGAAGTCGCGGTCGATCAGCAGGCGGTTGACGGACTCGCCCGCCACCAGCGCGCTCAGGATGCGCTCGTCGTACAGCACGTCGGCATCCATCACGAGGACGTCGCCGCCCCGCGTGAGCGCATCGGCGACGGTATGCACGGTCAGCACGCTGCCGAGGTCGTAGCGCGGGTTCAGCACGATCTCGACGTGATGCGGCCAGTTGATGCGCTTGAGCTCCGCCTCGACGAGTTCCGGCTGGAAGCCGAGCGCGAGCACGACATCGTGGACACCCGCGGCGTCGAGCATCTGCAGGTGACGCTCGAGCAGGGTCACGCCGTCGAATTGCAACAGGCACTTCGGAAACTGATCGCCAGCCGGTTGCTGGAGACGCAGGCCAAGACCTGCTGCAAGGATGATCGCGCGCATGGGCGGCCCTTTCTAAAAGACGGTTAATCGGCAACAGGCACGCGCGTCGCACGACGACGCTGCCATTTTCGTTCGCTGAAATGCAGATACAACAGGCCCGGCAGACCGAGCAGGAGTTCGCGTGCGCGTTTGGTGAGCGAGAGCGCCAGCGCCGCATCGGGCGGCAGACCGACGAGCGGCGCGAGCAGCAGATACCCGCCTTCCTGCACGCCAAGCGAGCCGGGAATCGCGAACGCCGCGCCACGGATCGCCTGGCCGATGCTCTCCAGCAGCATCGCGTCGACCCAGCCAACCGGATGGCCGAGGAACCGCAACGCGAGCCACACTTCGACCGTGCCGACAAGCCAGCCCAGGAAACTCAACGCGAAACTTGCCGCGGCGCGGCCGCGCTCGCGGTAAAGCGCATGCACGGCGGCGTCGATCGAATCGGCGCTGTCGGTGAGCGCCGACCAGTCGCGCTTGCCGAATACCTTCGACATGGTGCGCAGCAGGCGGCCGAACAGCCCGCGCCGTTGCGCGAAGTAGAACATCACGACCATGCCGCCGAGCACGCCGGTGCCGACGAACGTCGCGGTACGCAGTTCGCGCAGCGGGCCGTGCGTGGCGTACGCGCTGAACAGCAACAGGCCGAGCACCGCGAAGACGATCTGCGCGAGCGCCTGCAACGTCGTGCTCACGGTGACCGCCGCAGCGGCATCGCGCATCCGCATGCCGCGTTGCGAGAGCTGGCGCACCATCACGACCGGGCCGCCGATCTGGCCGGCCGGCAGCAGGCTGTTCACCGATTCGCCGATCCAGCGCGCGAACACGGCGTCGCGATGCGTCACGTGGTCCTGGCGCGGCTTGAACAATACGGAGATGGCGCCGGCATCGATCACGAGCGGCAGTACGTGGAACGCAGCGACAAGCGCGAGACCCCAACCCGCCGCGAGCAGCGTCGAGGCGACCGAGCCAAAGCCCTGCCACGCGAGCAGCGCGACGAACAGCGCGGTGCCGATCGTCAGCAGAATCATCGCCGCGCGCGTCACGCAGCGTCTCCGCTACGCCTCATCAGTTGCCTGAAGACCTGACGGAAACCGAAGTACGCGATCGCGTCCTTCATGTTCGAAATGAAGCGCTTCCACGGACGCATGTTCGGATCGGTGACGTATTCGAACGTCAGCGAGACGCGCATCTCGTTTTCGCCCATCGGCGAGATGCGGTGACGCAGCTTGTCGCCATCGAAGAACACGAGGCCGCCAGGCGGAATCTGCACGGAACCGGGCAGGTCCGGCTTGCTGTCGTCGCGGGTGTGCAGTTCGTAGTCGAGACGACACGTCGATTCGTCGATCACGCCGAGCAGCAGCGTGTAACGGCGGCCGTCATAGTAAGACGTATCGTAATGCCAGCCGATGTGGTCGCCCGGACGTGTGTAGTAGTAGAGCGCATACGCGTGCGGATCGTCGGCGGGCGACACCATCAACTGATCGCCGGACAGCTGTTCGAGCCAGCCGATCAGTTCCTTCGAGCGATACAGTTCTGCGATGAACGGCGCGAGGCGATCGATCGTGTGGCGGCTCACGCTGCCGCCCTGCTTGTGGCCCGGCAGATAGTTGCGGTTCACCTCGTCGAGCAGCCCGCGGGCGCTCGCGACGAGTTGCGCAGTCACTTCCGGCGCGAGGAAATCGTCGAGATACAGGAACGCGCCCTGGTCGGCGAAATCCTTGCTCAGGCGCGCGTTGTCAAAACCGTGCGTACGGCTTGCGACGGCGCGATCGGCGTCGGGCGTCGCGCGCTGCGAGCCCGTGACCTGTGAATTGTCCAGCGCGACGGATTCCATCACGTCGTCTCCAGCATGCACATTCATCTGCTAACCCATAACCTGACTGGACTGCGCCTCGGGTCGCGCACGGCGCGACACGCGGCGGTAATCGATCATCACCCATACGGCAAAGAGCGGCGCACCGATCGATGCGGCGATGATGAACGGCGATGTGCCGGACGTCAGCGTGACGAGCGGCAACAGATACAGCACGTCCTCGGTCTCGAAGCCGCCGGCCGAGGCCTGTTTCGTGCCGGCCTTGCCCGCCATTTCCTCGATCCGCATGCGCAGAAAGAAGATCACGGCCACCGATACGCCCGCAATGGCACCCAGCAGCGTCGGCAATGCGACCAGACCGAGGCCCTCGGCCGTGCTCATGCCGATGCCCATGCCGAGGAACAGCAGAACGGTCACGAGCGCATCGCTCGCGAGATCGTAAAAATGACCGATCCGGCTCGTCTTGCCGCTGATGCGCGCGAGTTCGCCGTCGGTGTGATCGACGAAGTTCGACAGGACGATCAGAAAAGCACCCGCGTTCGAAAAAGCAAAGCTGCCGCGAGCGAGGCACAATGCGCCCGCAACGCCGATCAGCAGGCGTAGCGTGGTGAGATGATTGGGGGTGATGCGGGTGTCGATGAGAGGCGTCACAAGCCGGCGGGCGAGCCGCGCGTCCCATGTACGGGGCGCGGGAACGTTCGGGCGGATAGGGGGTCGTCGATTCATAACCCGGAAATATATACGGGTTATGAAATCCTTGCTGTCTACGTCACTGTTTCGTTGCGCAAAATCGTCGTTTCGGCGTGGTCCCCGGCGCACGTTTTTGGGATTCCTGGTAAAGTGCCGTACCTGTTGCGCCACCATGGGTGTCATGGCTGCGGCGCAACCTCCGCCACGAAGATCGTCGGCGGATTGCGAACGCACCATCCGGATTCCCATGAAACGTTTCATCTCTGCCCTTTCTACCGTTCTTGCCCTTTCGCTTGCTGCGTTACCCACGTTTTCGCACGCGTCCGATCTCGACGCGGCGCTCGCCTGCAACACCACCGCCCACAGCTTTTTCGCCGATCTCGCCGGCCAGCAACTGATCGATCCGAAGCCCATGCGCGTCGAGAGCAACTCGATCAACGCGTTCTGGCCTGCGCGTGGCGCCAGGCTCACGGCGTTCGGCTTTCCGGTATTCGCGGTGGTCGGCTTCGAAAAGGACGACCCGATGTTCCGTACCGGCGACGGCGAGCCGCTCGCAAAATCGGCCTACGGCGTCGTGGTATTCGCCAGCGACACGAAGGTACAGGCCGTTGTCGACAGTCTGGGCGGCACGGCTGTCGTCCATCACGCCGGGCCGCACCTGACCGCGATCTTCTGCAAACGCAGCTAGACGCCGCCGCGCCCGCGCTTGCCGCAACTCAGCCCGGCCGGCGAAAATCGTTCTCGACCCACGTTGCCGCGCTCGCCTTCGTCAGCCTGAAGTTTGGCGCGACCTTGACCTGCGCGAGCTGCTCGCCATACGGATCGAGCGCCGTGAGGAGCGCGTAGGGATCGTCTTCCGAAGGCACGATGTCGAGCGTGATTTCCAGTTCGTCGTCACCCGACGCCGAGGCGACGTTCACGCTTTTGTGAAGCAGCGCGTGCAACTGCTGCTCGTGGCGCCGCAACACTTCCGATGCCGTTTTCACCAGCGTGTTGAACGCCGACGTATCGAGCGGCTTCGGATTCTTCTTGTCGCGGCCCATCGTCCACGGCCCGACGAGCGCGGGCTCCGGCTCGCCGTCCTTGATCATTTGCACCGCCCAGCCGTCATCATCCTCGTTCTTGATGACGCGCGCCGTCCAGCCGTCGTCGCGCCACAGACGGGGATTCTGCTGGACTTCGGGCTCGGTGGCCTCGTCTTCGGCGGCCGGATCGGATAGGGGAAGCGAATTTTCGGGCATGACTGTTTTACTCACGTTCAGGGACACTCCAGCGGGCAAGTAGCGGATTTTACCCGCATCGCGGCGCGCGAAGCCGTCACCCGGCCAGACGGACAAGACGCCTGCGCAATACATCCATGCGTGGAACGATGAATTGCGTATATCGCGTTAATTAAAATATATTACTGACGATATTCAAAAAAACCTGACCTGGTAATTGTTTTAAAAAACGAGAAAACAAATCTCATGATCAGAGGCGATTTCATTTTAAAACCGATATCACACCCTCAAAAACCGCAACAATACCTTGCATGAAAGCGCGCGAACTTTTTCCAGAATTGACAATTCTCCGCACAGCGGCATATGCCATCCATCGCCTTCCGTCGCGGTACAGCAACGGAGTCACCAACTGAAACACGACGGTGGCCGATAACAGAATCCGAAATTCCTTTATAAATCCGCAGTTACGGCAATTCATTTAATCGTTACTGATTCCGTAAATCATTATTGCGTCGTTCGGGACAAAAAATCTGTCGCCAGACGAATACACTTCGCTGCGAATCGTCAACAGACCGGCTCTACCAGAGAGGAACTGGAGGCGATTCCCCATGCACTGTCCCGGAGTTAAAAAGCATGAAAAAAACCCTTATCGTTGCGGGTATTCTCGGCGCGTTTGCCGCCTCGGCACAGGCGCAAAGCAGCGTCACGCTGTACGGCACGCTCGACGCCGGCCTCGTCTACACGAACAACCAGACGGGTCACAGCAACTGGCAGCAAGGCAGCGGCGCCGTCTCGAACACGTACTTCGGCCTGCGCGGCAGCGAGGATCTGGGCGGCGGTCTGCACGCCATCTTCACCCTCGAAAGCGGCTTTAACCTGAACAACGGCTCGTTCTCCGAGAACAATACGATGTTCAACCGCCAGGCCTACGTCGGCCTGAAGAGCGATCAATACGGCCAGCTGACGCTCGGCCGCCAGTACGATTCCGTCGTCGACTACCTCGCGCCGCTGTCAGCCGCGGGCTCGGGTTACGGTAACAACCTGGCCGGCCATCCGCTCGACAACGACAACCTCGACAACTCGTTCTCCGTGAAGAACGCGGTCAAGTACACCAGCGCGAACTACGCCGGTCTCCAGTTCGGCGGCCTGTACGGCTTCAGCAATGCCGCCGGCCAGTTCTCGAACAACCGCGCGTGGAGCGCCGGCGCATCGTATTCGAACGGTCCGCTGAACGTCGCGGCTGCCTACCTGCAGTTGAACAACAGCGGCAGCAACAACACGGGCGGCGCAGTGTCGAGCGGCGACGGCAACGCGAACCTCGCCGCCGAACTGCAACGCACGTACGGGGTCGGCGCGAACTACGCGTATGGTCCGGCAACGGTCGGCCTCGTGTGGACGCACACGCAGCTCGACAACCTGCAAAGCGCGAACGTGGGCGGTACGTTCATCGGCGGCCTCGCCGGCACGAACCTGCATATGGACAACTACGAAGTGAACGGCAAGTACGCGTTCACGCCGGCGTTGAGCCTCGCGGCTGCCTATACGTTCACGAACGGCAAGGTGTCGGGTTCGAACGGCTCGGGCGATCCGAAGTGGCATACGGTGTCGCTGCAGGGCGACTACGCGCTGAGCAGGCGCACCGATGTCTACCTCGAAGGCGTGTACCAGCACGCATCGGGTGAACTCGGCAACTTCGGCGCCAACGTGGCGGCGATCAACACGCTGACACCGTCGTCGACGGCGAACCAGACGGCTGTTGCGATCGGTCTGCGTCACCGCTTCTGATGTTGCATGCGGACCGGACGTTCAGTCCGGTCTGGCGAAACGCGCGCGTGCTCCCGCCACGCGCGCGTTTTTTTGCGAGCGCATTTTATATGCGTGCGTTTCCGTCTGGCCTGCTTCGTGCACGCGTTTTCGTGAGCGGATGGGTCCCTACATGGGTCGATTCATTCGATAACGACGCGTATACTTTGCGCCAGTCGCCTTCCTGTTGTGCGTCACGTCGTGCTGCATCTCCCGCGACGCGTACGCCTGAAGAACGGCGGCCTTCGTCGCGGAGCAGGTGAATCACGGCTGTCCGTATCGCGCTCCGCCCGCGCCCCATGTTCCCGCACATCGACGGGGACGCCGACGACTGGACTCATGAAAAGACTTCTTCTGCTGCTTCCTGTTGCTGTCCTCGCCGCGTGCGGCTCGTCCGGCAGCACGCCAAAGACGGGTTCCACCGGCCCGATGATGTACGTCTCGTCGCACCGTTCAACCGCCGATATCGCGAGTTGCCTCGTGAGCCGTCTTTCGCGTGTCGAGACGTCCGGTGCTAACGGCTCGACCGAACTCACGGTGGGCTCAAGTTCACACAGTTCGTATTTCGTCACGCTGACGCCGTCGGCTCATGGCTCAGTGATCAAGGTGCTGCGCCCCGACGATTCGCCGGAAGACCCGCCCGAACCGGAGCTGCGTTTCGATATCGCGCGCTGCGCGGTCTAGTGGCGGTCGCCGCAGCGTCGGCGATAAATGCACCGCACGCTTCCGTTTGGCGCATGCATCTGCGAACATAGCCGCCCTTCCTTCTCACGCGGCGCGGATATCGATGGCATCAAGCAACGCACATCATGCGACCGGCTGGGCCGCCGGTCTCATCGCCGCGGCGCTCGTCGCGCACGCGCACGCGAGCGGTCCGTATCATCTGTGGGCGTTGCTCGCGTTCGGCGGCGGTGTTGCTGGCGGCACGGCGCCCGACTGGCTCGAAGTCGCATGGTGGTCGCGCTCGCGACGACTCTGGATCACGCATCGCACAGTCACGCATTGGGGCGTCGGCTGGCTCGCGCTGCTCGCATGGTCGTATCACCTGCTCGGTCATCGCACGTTCGCTGCGCCGTTATTCGGCTTCGCGTGCGGTGGACTGATGCATCTGCTCGCGGACTGGCCCAATCCGCTCGGCGTACCGTGGGTCGCCGGGCGTCATTCGCTCAACTGGTGGAACAGTGGACGCTGCGATCTGCTGGTTGTCG
Organism: Paraburkholderia gardini; assembly: GCF_907164545.1. NCBI lineage: Bacteria > Pseudomonadati > Pseudomonadota > Betaproteobacteria > Burkholderiales > Burkholderiaceae > Paraburkholderia > Paraburkholderia gardini. The sequence goes on from NZ_CAJQZB010000008.1 coordinate 140,738, forward strand.
GCGCGGCGTGGGTAGCGGCGTGGTTTGTCGCCGGGCATGTCTGGTGGCACGGCGGGCATGGGATGGCGATGTTGCCGCATCTGCGGTTGGGGTAGCTGAGGTTATCAACAGAAAATGTGCGCAAGCCTATGGACAAATCACACCCTGTGATAAACAGTCCCGCCGCATAAGGCTTTCCGGGCAGCGTGTGGGAGAAACTTCTTTCCCCTCGTGCGCTCAAACATCCATTTCCCGACGCGCTGCGGTTCGGGGAAACCTTCGTTTGCCTACAGAAGGACGGCCGTACATATTAGACGTGTGTCTTGTTAGGAGCGCTGCTCGCGCCCAGATTAATAGCCGTTTGGACGTGGCCGAAGGGTACGTGACACGGCGTCCCACAGCGCAACGGCTTCGCCTGTTGTCAGCGACGCCTTGTCGAGCTTGACATACTGGCCCTGGATCTGCACCTGCCCCCCTGTAGTCAGATCCATGGACAGGAACGGCGACGAAGGGCTGCTCGTGATCTCGTTGACAACGAGGGAGAATGAGTTGCCGCGTCCGTCCCCAGGTCTGCGGCCTTCGATCAGCCATTCCTCTGCTCTCAGGCCAGACAGATCGACAGATCCTTTGCGGATAAGCACGCCGTCGGCCGCCCTGAGTTGCTCGCGGACTTCCAGGCTGTCGGTGCGCTGCAACAGCGTCGTGTTCTCACGAAGGTCTGGAGTGGTCTCGAAGGCAAAATTGATGTCGTCGTGACCCTTGAGCACATACTGCTCGCTCATCTCCTCTTCGCTGCCGGCCTTCGCTGGCAGGAAGCCTCCGTAAAAACATAGGCCGGGTTCGGTTGGGATCTCGTCGTCGGCTCGGCCACGGACTTTTTCAAGCAGGCCAAACACCAGGCGCGTCTTTTCGGGCACGTTGTTCTTAACCGTCATTTGCTTGATTGACGGCTCATCTTTAAAAACAGAGTGGGTGTAATCCGAAGCCTCGATAGTCAACCGGATCTGATAGTTGTGATCCCATTTATAAGCCTCGATCACGCGCGCCGCATCACTCGGATCGGCAGGATTGCCGAGATGAACAAAATATCTTGTCCCCTTTCCCCATGCTTCGCCATCCTGATAGAGGAACTGATAGCCGAGCGCGCTCCTGGTCGCTTTTAACTCTGCCTCGCGCTTTTCGATTTCCCGCTGATACGCATCACCCGACATCGCTTTCGTTTCAATATCGACACCTTGAATTTTTGCGTAGCCGGAAACATACATGCCTTCAGGCATATCGACAAGGTAGCGGCCCACACATCGGGTCTTCAGATTCGCGGTCAATTCGTTCACAGTTTGTTTTTCCTGTTGCGTCAATGGCGCCGGCTTGTTCCCGCACGCGGCAAGTGCGACTAGCATGCAGACGGTCAGTCCTGCGCGTCGGCACTTCATGCCTTGTACTCAAGGCTGGTGCCTTTCACGTTCTGGGCGATCTTCGTAATCGCCCACAACGCGAACCGTCGCGTGACCTCCGGTTTGTAGCCGCCCTCATGGTCGATTCCCGGATAGCCTACGCATGCCCGCGCCATGCCGGCGGGCGCCCTGCCGGAGCGTACTGGCACGGTGCCGTCTCCGTTCTCGTCGGCATCGCTCAACGCAAACTGGGCAAATGAAGTCTTTCCGCCACTGCTGGCCTTCACGAGTTGGCCATCCGTGCCGGGGTCATCGCTTGCCTGGCCACCTAACAGACTGACAAGCGGAAGTGAATCGCCGCGCAGCAACGAGGGGGCCTGTTGCACCCATCTCACATCGCCGTATGCTTTGTGCTTCTCATCGTCGCCGTAGAAGGCGTAAGTGTTGGCATGGTATTTACCTCGCCCATCTGTTCCACACAATGTCTTATGAAAAGGTTGAACTCTTTTATTGATGAGATCAGTGAAACTCCCCCAATCCTGATCGATCATTTTCTTTCCCGGGTCAAGCGGATTGAGCAGCCTGTCGTCGCACAGGCCCCACCATGCGCCGCGCGCGGTATAGATTTCGCTGTAGGGATCGGATCGCGGCAACGTGACGAACTGCTCGCCATCCCTGATCTTGAGCCAGCCCATTCCGTATTCGGGACTCGGCAGAAGCTGTAGCGGGCCCGGTGCATTGCCGACCACCGCCGTCATGGTGGCCGCGTTCGGCCCTAGTGCGAGGCCGGCAACACCTTCCGCACCCGTCTTCATACGTTTGTAGGTGGCCGCCGCCCCGGTGGCAGGCATCACGCCATGCACGATGCCGAGCACCTTGTCGCGATTCCCCATCGCCTCCGAGTAGTAACGCGCGACCAGCCCGCCCATCGAATGCGTGACCAGGATCACCTTCTCGCAGCGATAGCGAAATTTTTCTCGATAGTACTTCGTGAATTCGTCTATTTTCGCAGCCAGCCGCTCCGCCGATACCGCGTTGGATTGCAGCCAGTTGTAGCCCACAGCATGAACCGGGAACTGGTACTTGTACGTCAGGGCCACTTCGTCGTGAGTCAGCGGCGTAACGCCCGGCGCTTCTGCCACGAGGCGCTTCATGAGTTCGCTGCGCAGCCCCTTGCGTCCGTAATCAGTCCCCGCATGCGCATCATTGAGCGCATTTTCAAGCCAGACCAGCCACTCGCCGTAACTCATGTACGCCACTTCGCCCCAACCGCGGCGTCGCAACTCACCTTCCGTTTGCACCGTGCCGGATGGAATCTTGCCACTGCCATATACCTCGGTCTGGTCTGGATTCAGCATCTGCTTGCGTACGGCTGGACTTTTCCCCATCCATGGTGTGACCGTCGTCCGGCTGTCGAGCAGCCACACCGGATCCGGCTGCCCCTTGCGCTCCAGGTTCGTGCCCATGACGCCCGGCACAAAAATTACCGGAATAATGCGGTCCGGCACCATGTAGCAAACGGCGATACTGTCGTCCGGAGCGGATGTCACGGATGAATAGTGCACTGAGCCGTCGGCAGCTATCGTGGGTGGAATGATGCGTTCAACAGTAGCCATGCGAAGTCCTTTCGGTCTGCCTTTGACCGAGCGTGTTTAACAGGCAATGCGGTGCCTGGCGATGCCAGGCATTCAGAAAATAGGCCTGCCGCCTTGTGCGTCCTGCAAGTGACACCGGCTGTGCGATATCAGCCATTCCCTCTCTTTTCATTTTTTGAGTCTCCGTTCGACATTTCGCGACAGTTCATTCTGCCGCGATGATGCCCAGCGAGATCGCACGGATGCAATAGGACCCATTTGAAATCGCGTAGGAAACGGATGATTTTTCGGGGCGACGTTGCGGAAAATCAAACGTACTGACTGTCCAAAAAGCGGGTGCCGGAAAGGCACCCCTGGAGGAAGCGATGTGTGGCGGATGCTCGCCCGCATGGACATTGCATTGACGTACATGTGCAGCGATATGCAGACGAAATTTTCCCCGCGTCGATGAGCCTGCGCACGGCCGTGCGAATGTCGCCTGGCGTGGTATCAACAACCCGCGTATCGCCTGAATCCGGCAACAGGTGCAGTTCGAACATCTGGCGGACACTTCTGGCGCCGTCCGATGTGTTGTCCACGATCTCCTCGGGATGCCACGCTTCGAACATGGCCTTCACGGTCAGTTGCGATTCCGCATGGTCACGTTCCCGGCCGGACAGGCCGCTTCCGTCGTTCACGATGCGGCCGTGAGGTCCCGCGGAACAGCAAGCGTCAAACGTCTGACGACAATCCGCGAACAACCTGTTCCGTTGTTCAAACCCAATGTAACCGACCGCTACGGCATCGAAAACGTCTTCACGAGCGTCAGCTCTCCCGCCTTGCGCATTGGCACCCGGACCGTCTCGCTCTTCTCGTTCGGCGTGTTCTCGTCGGTGATGATCGAGACCTGCGCGACAGTCATATCGCCTGTGCGGTTCCCGCTGCCGTAATAGTTCACGTACACAAGATACGTACCGGGAAGCGGCGCCGCGGATGAATAGATCTCCGGCCCGTAACCGGTCGTGACGTCGACGTCGAGCGCACCGCCGTTCGGCGCGACACGGTCGCCATAAAACGTGTGCACGCCGTCCGGTGAAACGACGTGCAGATCGAGATCCGTGCCGTCCGTGTCCCATGCCAGCACGATACGCAGACGGGGACGCGTCTTGCCGCTATACGCGTCGTAGAACTGGACACGCTTGCTGGTCCCGTCGGCCGCGCGCACCTCGACGCTGTTGCTGCCGCCGGCGAACGCATACGGCCGCGAAAAGCTGCCGTCGGCCTCGACGCGTTGCGGCAACGGCGTCCCGTTCACGACCATGGTCGCGACAGATGTCTTTTTCGATGTCGCCTTCGGTGCGCCCTTGATGTGTCCCGCGATCATCGCATTGACCGACTGCCCCTCGGGCGTCGCCACCGAGACCGCCGGATAGTGCACGTCCTGCGTATAACGCGCGGTGTCGCCGCTGGTATTGCGCCAGCCGTTCAGCGGCGCCGTAATGTCGATACCGGTCGCGCGTGCGGGGTTTGCGCACAGAAGAAGAATCGCGGTAACCGCGACGAGCGTCGGATGGATGCGTGACCAGCGGCGCGTGTTGCGCCGGCTGCATGGGGCGTGTTTCATTGACTGCTCCAGTCAGAGCGAATTAACGCGCGCGCGGTGCGCTCGACGAACGCCTCGTCCTGCCCGCGCGGATGATGTTGAAACGCAAGATGCACGTATTCATGCGCGAGCGCGATGTGGTCGTCCTCAGTCTGCAAACGATGGATATACAGCCGATTTCGCCGCGCATCGGCATAGGGGCGGCCATCACGCACCGCACATACGGCGGGCAGATCGGGGGTTTCGTAACCCGGTTCCGTATCGAGGCGGCGCGCCCACAGCCTGGCGTTACGGTCGAGCCACTCGCGCGCGCCGGCAACCGTCTGGCAATCGTCCGAGAGCGGACTCTGGAACGATGTCAGCGTCGCCTGAGGCCATGTCCTTGCGAGAATCGCATCGAACGCGAGGCCGCGCCGCGCAGCCGCTTTCGCGTCGAGCCAGCTCATCTGTAGAGGCGCCGCCCGGTCGTGGTGATACTGAACCGTGACGCCCGTCAGCACGAGCCCGTCGGTCAAATCCGCCGCACGCCGCGCAGACGCCCGCGCGGCACGCGACAACACACGCTGCGTACGACTGCTGTCGTCAATGCGGAAGCACCCGCGGTCGCGTCGCGCCTGTTGCACGAGATAGCTTCGCGCGGCGACGGCAAGCGCTTTCGCGGCTTCCGGTTCATCCGTGTCGCCTTCGCGCTCGACCACGCGGGCGATATAGTCGTTCAACCCGAAACGCCCGACGATGCGCGGCAGGCCGGCCGCATCGTTGTCGAGCATCAGTTCATCGCGACTCTCGATACGCAACCAGTTGCCGTTTGCAAACCCGACGCGAAACGCGCCATCGAGCGGCCCGGGTTGCGTGACCTTCGCGCTCCCCTTCGATTCGCCCAGAACCTCACGGATCGGGTATCGCGCGAAGAAATCGACCACCACGCACGCCGAGTCATCGGGTACGCTCACCCGCGACAGCAATGGGCCCACTGCCGGCGCTGCCTCGGCCAGCACGCGCGCGCTGCCACCCGCGCCCCCGAGCCACACTGGCGTTCCGTCCGCGAGCCAGCCCGCGGCGCCGCCGATCGATGCGCCGGGTCGCGCCGGATCGGGCATCGTCCACGTTTTCGCGCGCAACACGCTTCCATATAACGATACGGTCCCTTCGCCGCGTCCGCTCGTCAGCACCGATACGAGGGTGTTCGCCGCATCCGCGCGGGGACGTGCCGGCATCGACTGCAACGCCGTCAGCAGATCGATGACGCTCACACGCTGCCCGGACCTCATCGAACGCAGATCGCGCAGCCACATGGGCGCATGCGCCGCGCTCCAGTATTGTCGCCAGCCGGCCGGATCGAGATGCAAACGGGCGGGCGCGAAGTAAAGGCCGCATGATTGCACGAGCGCATGTTCGCGATCGATCCGTCCGCCCGTCATGCAGCAATACACCTCTTCGGGATCGCCGCCAGCGCATGTGTAATCCGGCGACGCGATGCCCTTGTCGACAAGGTAGCCGTAGACAAACAGCTTCCACACGCTGCCAAGCTGCGTTTCAAGCGTCGGCGGCAACGCCTGCGCCGATTGCGCGGACAGCGGCGTGCCGGACGCGGCACGCGCATCGAACTGCCACAGCGCCGCGCGGCCGTCATGCAGCCACGCGAAGCGCGTCGTTCCGGGCGCGGATGATTGCATCGGCGTGCCTGCGAGCGAGTTCGTCGGGCCGGCCCAGAGGAGCGTCAACACGATCACCGACATCACACGCAGCAGCCGCATCATCGACATGTCACTCACTCGATCCGCATCGTGATCAACCTGTCGCTCGTGCCGCCTTCAAAAGCCTTCGCGTCGGGTTGGTACATCCGGAAGAATCGGGCTGGCGGCACGACGAACGTGCCCGGCAACGCAAAGCGCACGAGCTGGCGCAGCGTGACGGGACGATCGAGCAACGGCACGGGCTGGTGATACGCCATCTCGCCCATTTCAAACGTCGCCGCGCGCTGGAACGGCTGCGGACCGCTGCCGCCCTCGCCCGGCCCGGGCAGACCTTCGATGCTCACGCCCCAGCTTGTCGCCTCCACCGAGCCGCCAGGCGGTAACGGCACGTCGAGCAGGCCATAGTGAAACGCGCCATCCTTCTTTGGCGTCAGCCGGACTTCGTCGACGTAGAGCGCGTTGCTGTCGATCGAATCGCCCGGTTTGAGTGCCTTCGCGGAGAACGTGAAGCGGCCCGGCTCCTGCGTCTTGTCCTTGTCGCCGGTGGCTGCCACCGGCACGAGCCGGTACAGCGTGCGTTCGATCGTGACCGGCAAGCGGCTCGCTTCGCTCGCGTGGCTTCGGAAAGAAACCAGCGCGGTAACATCGGGCCGCACTGTGTTGACGTCGAGTGTCGCGGGTGCGGCGGCGCCGCTCCAGTTCCAGACAGCCGCGCCCGTCGGTGTGGTGGACGATGTCCAGCCCGAGCCCTGCACCGAGGGCAATGACGTATCGACCACGTCGCCGCCCAGCGACTTGCGCAGCCATAGCAGCGTCAACGCGCGATCGAGCGTCGGATACCCGGCGCTGCTGTTCGCAAGCAGGACAGACACGTCGTTCGTCGCGGAACGCCCCACGCCACCGGTCATGATCAGCAGGCTCTGCACAACCGGTGCGGGATCCGCGGCAAGTGAAGCGCGCGCGGCACTGGCAAGCGCGTCGAAGCCGTCGGGCAATGGCGCATTCACGCCGCGTGCCATCGATGCAGTCAACACAACGGCCATCGCCTTGCCGCGCGGCGTATCCGCCTGCGCGAAGATCACGCTGTCCGACGCATCGAACGTGCCGGCGTGCGCATCGGCAGGCTTCGCGCTCTCATGCGCGAGCTGACCGGCCACGCCGGAGAGCGGCGTCGCGACGGGCAGCCCCATCTGCTGCATGAACCACAGCGCGAGCGCTCGGTGCAGTAACGGCTCCCTGCCGGCGGCATCGCGATAGACGTCCATCGCGCGCTGCCAGTTGTCGGCGGGCAGCGAGATGCCGAGGCTGCGGCTCGCCAGCCAGTCCGCGTAATACGCGTACGCGGTGATCAGCGCACTGCCGCGCGCGGTATCGCCCCACCAACCGAACGTACCGCCGACGCCCGCCAGCATCGCCAGACGTTGTCGCTGGTTACGCAGCAGCGCGTCGATGTCTTGCGTCGCGCGGGGATTCTCGCCACGGCTGATTGCATCGCGCGCCAGCGTCAGAGGAATGAGCCGGCTCGATGTCTGTTCAGCGCAGCCATAGGGATACGCGATCAGATCATCCGCGACGCGCGCGAACTGGCTCGCCGCGCTGCCCATCAGGCGTACGCTGATATCCCGCGCGTCCGGAGCAAGCGCAAGCGGCTTTTGCGCGGCATCCAGCGTGACCGCCGTTTCGTGAAGATCGAGCCAGCCGGTTGCATCGAGGCCGATGGTCGTCTGCAGGCGATCGACGGCGTTGCCCGCCTGGCGCAAGCTCGCGGTCACCACACCCGGCTTCAGCGCGCCACCTGGCAGCTTCAGATAATTCGCGCCGGGTTTCAGCATGACTTTCTGGTTAATCGACAGACCGCCGCCATCGACGATCCAGTCGGCACTCACGTCCGCCGTTGTCTGGTTGAACGCAAGCATGTCGATCGCAGGCTGGTCGTTCGCGCGAAAATGCGTCGGGCCGCTCCATTTCAGATATAGCGCCTTGTCCGAGCGAACGTAGGCGGTGCGCTGGCCGACCATGCCATCGACGCTAACCGCGCGTACGGTGATGCGCCAGCGCGCGAGCGCGTCCGGCATCCTGAACGTCATGCGGGCATGGCCGTCGGCATCCGTGTGCAGATTGCCCTCCCATGCCGCGGTGTCCATGTCGTCGCGACGCGGCCGTTCCAGCACCTTCACGCCGCGCTCGTTGTACTGCCCGCGCTGCGGACCGCCGGGCGCGCCGCGCAATGCGGACAACGCCAGATCGTACGTAATGAACGACAGGCTCGACGACGTACGCACGTTATTGCGTCGCGGGTGGTAGAAGAAATCGACGATGTCCGGCGCGATCTCCGGTTGCAGCACGTAGACCATTTCATCGACCACGCTCACGGTCAGATTCGACGTCACCGGCTTGCCGTTCAGCGCGCTCGTGAGATCGAGCGTGACGAGCTCGCCGGGGCCATACACCGGCTTGTCGCTTTTCACGGCGATATCGATCGATGGCTGCGCGACGACGATGCCGGCGTTCTGGAACACGTATTCGCCTGCGTGTACGTAAAGCACCGAGAACGTCATGTTCGGCGCGAAGTTTTCGCCGACCTTGATACGCGCCTTCCATTGCGTGGGCGCGACGCGTTGCAGGTTCACCCAGTCGCCGCCCGAAGACAGCAACGCGCGGCGCTCGACGTTGTCGCGTTCGAGCGTCAGCAATGCGTCGTCGACCGCCATCGGGAACGTGATCAGTGCCTCGGCCGTGTCGCCGACGCGATAGCGGTCGCGGTCGAACACGATCTCGACGCTGCCGGGAACCGCCTTCACGCCGTCGCCCGCGACCCAGTGGCTCGCCGCGGCGAGCAGGTTGCCAGCGCCGTCCTTGACGGAGAGCATGTACGAACCCGGTTCGTCGAACTGGACGGGGAACGCCAGCGTGGCGCCTGCCTGCGCGCCGTTGAGCATGCCGCCCGCATGCGTCTGCGATTCGAGGCGCACCCATTCCCACGTGGCCGGCGCGCGGGCAGTGGCGCCCGCGTCGGCTGCGGCGAGCGCCTGCACGGTGAAGTTGACTGTTTCCTTTGGCTTTGAGAACGACTTCGGCGCAGAGAGCTTCCATGGCGTCGCGCCGCGCGCGATCAGCACTTCACGTGTCACCCGCACGCGGTACGCGGCGCCATCCTGCGCGAACAGCGTCAACGCGTAGCGGCTCGGCTCCTTCGCGGCGGGCAAGCTCAGCGTCGCGTTGCCGTCGCTGTCGGTCGTGAGTTCCTGCTGCTCCAGCTTGACGGGAAAGAGCCCCGCATAGCGCAGCTCGCCGTCGACGATCGTGACACGCTGCGCGCGCAGCGTCACCGACACCTTGCCGTCACGCACCGGCTTGCCGTCCGGATAACGCAGCGCGATGCGTCCTTTCAGCGTGTCGCCGGTTGCGTAGTCGGTCTTGTCCATCGTCAGGTTGACGTCGAAGTGCGGCTTCACATATTCGGCGACGCGAAACGCGCTGCCATACATATCGCCGTTGTAGCGAAAGCGCAGCGTGTAGCCGCCGGCCGTCGCCTCCGAGGGAATGTTGAAATCTGTCTGCGCACCGGTATCCGACGAGAAATGCACCTTGTTCGTCGCGATCGGCGAGCCGTTCGGATCGAGCACGTCGAGGTTGATGTCAGCGTCGGCCGCGGGCGTCGACGTCGTTGCATTTTTGAACGTGCGGCCGATGAACTTCACATGCACCTGATCGCCTGGCCTGTACAGCGGACGGTCGGTCACCGCGTAAATCTTCGTGTTGTAGATCTCGCTGTCGTAGTAAAAATTCTCCGACACGAACACGCCGCCCGCCGGATCGCTACCAAGCACATAGCTTCGTTCCGGGCTGACATGCTGCAACATCAGCGCGCCGTCGTTGCCCGTCGTGCCGCTTTGCAGGACGCCCACGCCATCGGTCCAGTTCACGGTTGTACCGGGCACCGGCCTGCCGTTGTCGCGACGCGCGGTCCACACGAGCAGGCTGCCCGATGCAGCCTTCACCACCGCGACGGTATCCGATACAAACAGCAATGTGTGCGCACGATAGTTGCCGATGATCGCCTCGACGAGGTACAGCCCCGGCGGCAGCTTGCCGACCGGAATCATCACGTTGCCCGGTGAAGCCTCGATAAAGTTGCTGCTACTGCCCGCAAGATCGACGCCCTTCGGCGGCTCGATATTTTTCGCGTCCCAGATCGGGTAGCGAAAGCGCGCAACCACGTCGTAGCCCTTCAGCGGCGCGAAGCGCGACGCGGGTTCGAAGTGCGTCGGCTTGCCGGCCTGCTCGCCGAGTCTGAACTGCGGCTGGGCTTCGGTGACCTTGCTGCGCGTGGCGAACGACAGGACGCGTTGCCACGCGCGACGCGCCCCGGTGAACCACCGGTCCCACAGATACGCGAGCGTATTGGCAAGCCCTTCGCCCTGATAGTTCGGTGCGATGGTCAGACGATGCAGATTCTTCTGCGCCTTCAGGAATTCGAGCGGCCGCGGCACGCGGTAGACGACGACATCCGCGCCGCCATACGCCTCGAGTTCCGACCTGAATTCGCGGCCTGGCGCCTCGAGGCGCACCTGTGCAACCTGACTGGCGCCGAAACTTTTGTCCGAGAGCAGGAAGAACGGCTGGCCGTTCACCACCTGCGTGTCATATCCGCTCGGCGTGGCTGACGCCAGCGTGGGATTGTCGGGCGGGTTCGCCGCATCGTCGCCGGTGCTGGAGACGGCCGGCGCTGTCGCGGCATCGTCGGCCATCGCGGGCAAAGCCGGCAGCGACAGGCACAACACGAGTAGCGACATCAGGGCCAGAAACACCATGCGCGCGCGGCGCCGCGTGCCGACGGAAGATTCGCTGCAAGCGTTGATGAAAGGCATACGGATCATGGCGTGAGAAAGGCAAAGCGAAAAACCCCGACGAAATTCGGATTGCCGTCGAACGGCTGCCAGCGGGAGTCTTTCCATTGCATGAGATCGGAAACGGCGACGGCACGCAGACCGTTATCGGTCGGCGAGACGGTGCCTGTGTGATAGGCGATGCAGCGGTCGAGCCAGATCATCAGATGCTGGTCGTCGCCCTGGTCGAAGAACAGCAGATCGCCGGGTAGCGCCTGATTTACGTCCTTCGCGACGAAACGGCAATTGCGTTGAACCAGCGCAATCGCGGACGCATACGGCCCGACGCTGCCGTCGATATGCGCCCAGCGGTTGGCCAGCGAGCGTTGCGATGGCGAAAGCTGCAGTTCCGGCGGCAAGCGGCTCGCGTCGGCGACGCCGCTCATGCCATTCGCGCGCAGCCACTTCGCGTCGTGCGGCCTGAGCGCCTCGCCGGCCGCGAAGCGCACGAGTCCCGCGCAGTCGCGTTGCGTCCAGCGCGGCGTCGGGCCGCGGCGCATCTGCTGGTCGACGATCCGCACGAACCACGCGCGAAATGCGGCGGACTGTCCGGGCGAAAGCGCATCGGGATCAGGCGGGGCGGTCGTGCCCGACAGCGCGTGCGCGCCCGACGCGACAAGCGGCGTAACCAGTGCGGCGGCCACGCGTGCCAGCCACGCGCGACGCAGCGAATCAGGCACACCCGAGGTGTTGCGCGCGGGCATGTCAGTCGCTCCCGGCACCGGGCTGATCCGGGGGCGTATCCGCGCCGCCGTTTTCCAGGTCTTCCGCACCGGCGGCGGCCGTGCCCGCGCGATCGAAGTGCCATTCGACTGGCACCCACGACGTCGTTGATGGCAGATTCGACGGCAGGCTCAACGACAGCGGCGGATAGTGCGCGAGCGCATGCAGTTTCGGCGTCAGATGCGTGCGGGCCGCGTTCCGGAAGATCGATTCCTGATCGGCGGGCAGCGCCGCGCCGGCTTCGCGCTCGATGAGCGCAGCGGCCGCGGCGGGTGTCAGCGTGACGATCGTGCGCGCGAGGCGCTGCGGCGACAGCGTATCCGAGAGCGCCGGATAGCGCTTGTCGAGCACCGCAAGCGTGTCGTCGACGAGCCGCGCGTCGGGCGAAAACACCAGGTAGCCGTGGGCAAGCGCGAGCGTCACCGGGAAGTAACGCGGCGCGGCCAGCTGGGCGCCAAATGGCGCCCTGGCCGCGAGCGCCGTGCCCGAGCGCGCACTGACGGGCCGCTGCCAGACGGTGACGTCAGCGCCTGGCGCTCGCGTCGTTACAGGCAGACGGCGATAGCCCGCTTCCTTGCCGGCGTTCGCTTCATACGCGCCGATTACTTCGCCGAACGCACTGGCCAGCGCCGTTTTCAGCGCAGGATCGACCGTTGTGGCCGGGGCTTTCAGGCGTGCGACGAAAACCGGCGCGACCAGCGTCGACTTCGCGTACCAGCAGGCCGCCGCCGGCCCCGCAAGATGATCGCTGATCTGCGTGGCCGCTTGCGGGCCGCCCGCGATGACGTTGCCGAGCAGGCCCGCGGCATCGTTCCAGTCGACAGGCAGGCTCGCGCATGCTGCGGGGTTGGCGGGCAATGCGTGCCACAGATCAGTGCCGTTCCATTGCTGCGGCAAACGGGTGGGATCGATCAGCGCCGCGGTCTGCCAGACCGCCGGCGCATCGCCCGTCGATGAAAAATCAAACCGCAGCGCCACGATGCCGGAGAAAAACGCCTGATAGCCGAACGACAGCCAGTTCGCCGACACGACCACGCGATGCCCCTTCACTTCCGCCGGCAATGCGTCGAGCCGGAAAGCGCGTGCCGTGTCGTCGTGGCCCGACAGCATGCTGGCGACGAGATCGGCGCGCTCGCCGATCGGCACGTTATCCGCATCGAGCAGCACGCCGGGCGCCGACATAACGACAAGGCGATCGTCCTTCGCGGCGAACAGCACGGTGCGGCCCACCGCGAGCTTCAGGGCGTAGACGGGCACGTCGCCCCGCAGCTTCGCGACCTGGCTCAGTTGCGTATCGCTCGCCGCCACGGTGGCGAGCGCCTGCAGGAGTTTCGCGAGTCCATTGCGATGCATGGACATCATCCAGTAGCCGGGACGGCCGTCCGGTGACCGCCAGAGCAACACGTGCGCGGGTTCGTCGAAAACGCGCCTGACCAGCTCGTCGCGCAGATCGAGGTGATGCTCGAACGCGAGCCGGCGCAGCGCGCCTTCCGCGGAAAGCCGGCTGCTGTTCGATTCGTAATAGTCGACGAAATCCTGCGTCAGTACGTCGTGCAGCAGCGGCACGCGCAGGATGTCGCGCGGCAGCCGCGAGAGCGCTTCGCTATCGATGATGGCGTCGGGATGGTGAATATCGAGGACGACTTCGGCCGTCTGCACCGCATGCTGTTTGCCGAAATACCGCCAGCCCGTCCCTATGCCGATGGCGGCGACAACCAGGACACTGGCCACGAGAATGGCGATTTTCTTACGCGACATCTTCATCTGATTTCGAATGCTTATTGTTATCGCCCGATGCAGTGTTCGGGAAGGCCGAAAACCGGCACAAAAAGTATCAGCATTGAACCGTTCAACACTGAACGTCATGCTAAAAGACTGACACCGTTAAACCGTTAGAACCAGTTAAACCCATGCGAAGCGGCCCGGCTGACGGTCGTGGCGATCATAACCGATATTTTCTGGCGCAAGCCAGGATCGCTCGAAATTTGACGACATATAACAATCGTCTGAATCAGCTTGCGCAATACGGCGGATTACTCCGTCAGACCGGAATATTCAGGCCGTCTCGAACAGCGGCAATATCCGACGGTTTATATGCAACCCAGATAAAACCCGGCAATGGAAAGCCGGATTGAGAACGGCCATCAATCTGAAAATGCGCCACTCAATACACCTGTTTTATTTTTCATTCATCGCGACGCGTTTTCGCACGGCCTACACCACATTCTTTTCGACAATCGGCCGGTTCTCCAGCACGCGCGCAAAACCGAGCGACGACAGATCGAGCGTCGTATAACGCCCATGCAGGATCAGCTCGCTGATGCCGCGCCCTGTCGCCGGCCCCTGCTGCAAGCCGTGCCCGCTGAAACCATTCGCGAAGATGCAGTTATCGACATCCGGGTGATGTCCGATGATCGCGTTCTGGTCGAACACGTTGTACTCGTAATAGCCCGACCAGCAGTTCTGCACGCGCAACGCCTCGAACTGCGGCACGCGATGCGCGAGCGTCGGCCAGATCACGTCGTCGAAGAGCGCATGGTCCACTTCGTCGAGCGGCAGGTCGTCGGGATCGTTGTCCGCCGCAGGCGACGTGCCGCAAATAAACGACTTGCCCTCCGGACGAAAATAAACGCCCGACGGATCGATCAGCAGCGGACAGTGCGCAAGCTGCGCGGGCGAACTCACATTGAAAATGCTGCGACGGCGCGCGAAAACCGGGATGTCGATGCCGGCCATCGCCGCGACCGTTCGCGACCACGCGCCTGCCGCGTCCACGACCACGTCGCACGCATACGTTTCGCCGTTCGATGCGATTACTTCGGTCACGCGTCTTCCGGTGCGATGCATCGCGCTCACTTCCGCTGCCACGTAGCGCGCGCCCAGCGCCTGCGCCTTCTTGCGCAGCGCCTGCACGAGGCCATAGCCGTCGAACCAGCCTTCGCCCGATTCGCCGTACGCGCCCGCGGCGAGATCGTCGGTATTGAGCCATGGAAAGCGCGTTTGCAGCGCTTCGCGATCGAGCAGGCTGATGTCGGCGCCCAGACTCTGCTGCAGCGCGTGATTTTCGCGCAACGTGCCGACACCCGCGGGCGTCGCGAGAAACAGATAGCCGCCCTCATGCAGATCGATCGAAGGTTTCGCGCCATCAATGTCGAGCCGCTCGCCGATCGAGCGCAGAAATTCGATGCCGTAGAGCGACATCTGGATGGATAGCGGCGTGGAAAACTGCTGACGGATCGAAGCCGCCGACAACGCCGACGAAGAGCGCGCGTAAGTCGGATCGCGCTCGATGACCGTGACGCTTACGGTGGGATCGGACGCACGCAGAAAATACGCAATCGAACTGCCAATGACGCCACCGCCGACGACCACGACTCTCGAATCCACGTCTCACTCCGTGAGGAAGCTGCGTGCCGGGCGCGCTGCGCGGCGCCCGGGCGTTACACGTTATCTGCGTCTGCATCGCCATCGCCGCCCGCCTGACCGGGCGGCCAGAACGTCTAGCCGATGTTGAAATCGATACCCTGCGCGAGCGGCAACGCCGACGAGTAGTTCACCGTGTTCGTCGCGCGGCGCATATACGCCTTCCACGCGTCCGAACCCGATTCGCGGCCGCCGCCGGTTTCTTTCTCGCCGCCGAACGCGCCGCCGATTTCCGCGCCGCTCGGCCCGATGTTGACGTTCGCGATGCCGCAGTCGCTGCCGGCGTCGGAGACGAAACGTTCCGCTTCGCGCAGGTCGGTAGTGAACACACACGACGACAGGCCGTGCGCCGCCGCGTTGTTCGCCGCCACCGCCTCGGCGAAATCCGTGTAACGCAGCACGTACAGGATCGGCGCGAACGTTTCCTTCAGCACGACCGGTGTTTGCGACGGCATTTCGACCAGCGCCGGACGCACGTAGTAGCCGTTCCCGAATCCCTTCACGTCGACGCGCTCGCCGCCCGTCACCTTGCCGCCTTCGCTGGCAGCCTGCTGTAGCGCCTCCTGCATGCGCGCAAACGCCTGTTTGTCGATGAGCGGTCCCATCAGCGTGCCCTTTTCCAGCGGATTGCCGATCGGCACCTTCGCGTAAAGCTGCTTGAGGCGTTCGACGGTCTGCTCATACACGCTCTCATGCACGAAGAGACGCCGCAGCGACGTGCAGCGCTGGCCCGCCGTGCCGACCGCCGAGAACAGGATGCCGCGCAGCGCCAGTTCCTGATCGGCAGTCTGCGTGACGATGCCCGCGTTGTTGCCGCCAAGTTCAAGCAGCGAGCGGCCAAAGCGCTTCGCGACTTCGACGCCCACCGTACGACCCATTTCCGTGCTGCCGGTGGCGCTCACCACCGAAGCACGCGGATCGGCCACGAGTTTCGCACCGACTTCCCGTGTGCCGTTGATCACGGCTGTGAGCCCGGCAGGCGCGTCGCCAAATTCCTTTAGTGCTTCGACCAGGATCTGGTTGACGGCGAGTGCGGTGAGCGGCGTTTTCTCGGAAGGCTTCCAGATCACCGCGTTGCCGCAGACGAGCGCGAGCGCCGCGTTCCACGACCAGACGGCCGCCGGAAAGTTGAACGCCGAGATCACGACGCAGGTGCCCATCGGATGCCACGATTCCGCCATGCGATGACCGGGGCGCTCCGATGCGATCGTCAGGCCGTACAGCTGACGCGACAGGCCCACCGCGAAATCGCAGATATCGATCATTTCCTGCACTTCGCCGAGACCTTCCTGGAGAATCTTGCCGGTCTCGAGCGTGATGATGCTGCCGAGCGCCTGCTTCTTTTCGCGCAGACGGTTGCCGAGGAGGCGCACCAGTTCGCCACGACGCGGCGCCGGGACATCGCGCCACCGGGCGAAAGCCTGCTTCGCGCCGGCAAGGGCCGCGTCGACTTCGGCGGTGGTGTTGCTGGTCACGCGCCCGATCAGCTCGCCGGTGATCGGCGAATGCACGGCGATGTCGCCGGCTTCAGCCAGATGGGCAATGCCGAGATCGGCGAGGATGGTCGAAGCGTTCATGGCATGAGTCCTTTGATTTCCAATACGAAACAAAAGCAGATCCGGAGACTATACACGGTGGGTTTTATGGCGACAACCCCGGGTAGGCCCGAGCCAGCGGCCATCATGAAGGGCCCGATGCGGCAACGTCTGACCCTTTGCCACCCGCGGTTCCCGGGTGAGCGACGACACCCGCCATGCCGGCGCGACCTGATGGAAAAGCCGGTGTTTCTTATAGGAAAATCGCAAGTCGTCATTTTGCTTTTGGCCTGCCAGTGGCCCCACGCAGCAGGCCACGGAACATGCACGCGGAACGCGACGCTATGTGAGATCGTGCAGATTCTTCTCACGTGGTGGCCCGACCTCGAAGTCCGCAAAGTCGACGACGAGGCCCGAGCGTTCCGGCGTACAGCACATCGGCCCCACGAAATAGCTTTGCGCAACAGGAAACGGCGCAAGCCTCAGAAGTGGCCATGTCTTGCCATCGGTCGAGAACTGCAGCTTGAGCACGCCTTTCGACACCGTCGCGCGCAGCCAGAATTCGCCGGCCGTCGCGAGGCTGGATCCGGTTGCCCAGTCCGACTGCCCGACGGTCAGCACGCTGCTCAGCAACAGCGCGCCATCAGTGAATTCGACACCCGCCTTCACCCAGTTCGCCTCATCGATGCGCACCATCAGCCCGGCCTGGTCATACAGCGATTCGAAGCCGCCGCGAATCTGCACCTGCGCCGTGAAATCGCCTTTTGTGCGCGTGCCGAAGCAATGACCTGAATCGCGCACGAAACCGTAGTGCGTCCCACGCCAGAAATCGGTGCTGGCATCTGTCGTGACACGCAGCAGATCGCCTTCCAGAACCCATGTCGCGGGCTCGTTCAGCCATTCGCACTGATTGAACACGGCGTTTCTCCTGTCGACCAGAGTTGGCGCTTCAGCGCCTTACTCTGGTCCCATGCAAGGTACTTGCGGTCGACCAGAGTTGGCGCTTCAGCGCCTTACTCTGGTCCCATGCAAGGTACTTGCGGTCGACCAGAGTTGGCGCTTCAGCGCCTT
>NZ_CAJQZB010000009.1:0-157292 GCF_907164545.1 Paraburkholderia gardini
CGCGCGCCGCGATCATGTCGAGGCGCGCGAGGCCGCTACATCGTCGGGCACCGTCGCGGAAACCCACGCGATGGCGGAACGCTCGCATGTCAACTGGTGTATCGCCCACGAGGATTTCGACGGCGCCGCGAGCCGGCTTCAGGCGCTGATTCCATTCTGCGAAACGCGTGGCTGGCAGCGACACGTGGCGCATTTCCAGATGCAGGCCGCCGTTGTCGATGCGCGGCGCGGCCGGCCCGACGCCGCGCGTCAGGCGGTGCTCTCCACGTTGCGCCGGGGCCACCGGCTCGGTCTGGTACGCAGTCTGCTCGACGCCGATCCCGGTGCGCTGGATCTCATTACCGAAGTGGTGCAGGGCGAAGCGCACGATCCGGTTCTGTCCTTCTATGTCAACCGGCTGCAGGCTGCGCAGAACGCCACTGTCGCCAGCGTCGCGGAGCCTGCGGTACAACCCGGCAGCAGGAGCGCGCCCGCCACTGGCGCCGAGACGCTCAGCGAGCGCGAAACGCGGGTTGTCGGCCTGCTTGCGCAGGCGTTGCCGAACAAGAAAATCGCCCGTACGCTCGGCATCTCGCCGGAAACCGTCAAATGGCACCTCAAGAACATCTACGGCAAGCTCGGCGTGACGAGCCGTGACGAAGCAGTCGCGCGCGTGCGCGACCTCGAACTGGGCTCACCGGCCGCTGGCAGCGACGAGGCCGGCTGACGCGCCTGCGTCACTGCCAGGTCGGCCACCCGCGCCACCCGCGCGCCCGCCGTTCCGGTTCGGCTCCTGCCCGCTACCCACCTTGGGTGGTCCACTCCCGCCTCCGACCCACTATCCTGTAACTCAAGGGGTCACGCGTAGCCGTTGACGGCACGCACGCCCCACAAAACAAACGCTGGTGCGCCATTTCGCGCACTGAAGCTCAGGAGACAGGCGTAATGACTACGCTCATGGCGAGTGAATACACAGCAGCCCCTTACCGTCCCGTACGCTTTCCGGAACGGCGCCCGCGCGTCGAACGCCGCGCCGATGGCACGCTGATGCTCAGTTCCGCCAGTCCGCCCCCCGACATCGCGCAGAACAGCTTCGCGGATTTCATACCCGGGTGGGCCGGGCGCCGCGGCGACACGCCGGCATTCCGTGAACGCGATAAAAACGGCGCGTGGCGCTCGATCAGTTGGCACGAACTCTGGCACCAGGTGCAGACGGCTGCGGCCGGGTTGCTGGAAATGGGCCTCGGCCGGCAGCGCCCGCTCGTGCTGCTCTCGGGCAATTCGATCGAACAGGCGGTGCTGCTGCTTGCGGCCGAGTACGTCGGCATTCCTGCCGCACCGGTATCTCCGGCCTATTCCACGCTTAGCAGGAACTTCGCCCGTCTGAAAGGCGTGCTCGAACTGGTGCCGCCCGGGGCCGTGTTCGTCCAGGACGCGAAACAGTTCGAACGCGCGCTCGCGCTTCCCGAACTGGTGGTGCCGGTCATCGCCGTACGCAATGTCGAAAGCTCGCAACGCGCATGGACCGACCTGATTACCGCCGACATGACGCCGGCGCGCAGCGCGGCGGTTGCTGCCGCACACGCGGCCATTCGCCGCGACGACACCGCCCGCATCCTCTTCACATCCGGCTCGACCGGAACGCCGAAAGGCGTGCCGCTCACCTACAGCAACTTCAAGGCGGTCGCCGCTTACTATGCCGACAATCTCGGCTGGCTGGGCGAATCCCAGCCGGTGTTTCTCGACTGGTTGCCATGGCATCACGGCCTTGGCGGCGTCCTCAACATCGGGCGCTCGATCCAGTTCGGCGCGACCCACCATATCGACGACGGCCGGCCGCTGCCCGGCCTGATCGAGCGCACCGTGCGCAACCTGCGCGAAGTCTCACCGACGATCTTCACCAGCGTCCCTTCCGCATGGGCCGTGCTGGCGGGTGAACTCGAGCGCGACCCCGTGCTGGCCCGGAGCCTCTTTGCCAGCGTGCAGTACTTCGGATACGGCGGCGCAAGTCTGCCGACGGACGTGTGGCATCGCATCCAGCGCGTCGCGGTCGAAACCATCGGCAAGCGCATCGTCTTCTCGACCGGCCTCGCCTGCACCGAGACGAGCGGCATGGGTACCTACTGCGGCTGGCCTGCCCCGGATCTCGGCAACATCGGCGGCCCGGTGCCCGGCTCGGAAGTGAAGCTGCTGCCGCTCGAAGGCGGCGACGGCCGCTACGAAATCCGCATGCGCGGCGCGAACGTGTTTGCCGGCTACATCGGCAATCCCGCGCTTACCGCCGCCGCTTTCGATGAAGAGGGTTACTTCCGGCTGGGTGATGCGGTGCGTCTCGCGAATCCCGAAGACCCAGGCGATGGCCTTCTCTTCGCCGGGCGGGTGGTCGAGGACTTCAAGCTGACGAATGGTACCTGGGTGCGGACCGGCGCCGTGCGGCTCGGCCTGCTCGACCTGTGCGCGCCCCTTGTCTCCGATGCCGTGATCTGCGGTCACGACCACGAATTTCTCGCCGCGCTCGCATGGCCGAACGTGGCCGCCTGCCGGCGTCTCGCGCCCGAACTCGCCGAACTCGATGCGGCTGCGCTCGCCGGGCATCCGGTCGTCGTCGCCGCGCTGCGCGAACGTCTTGCCAGCCAGGAAGGCGGCGGCGCCAGCCGGACGATCGAGCGCCTGATGCTGATGGCCGAGCCACCTTCGATCGATGCCAACGAGATCGCCGAAAAGGGCTACGTGAACCAGGCCGTGACCCGCGCGCGCCGCGCGCATCTGATCGAGCAGCTTTACCACACCGAACCCGCAGCGCATATCGCCTGCACGCGATAACGCCATCCACGGACTTACGTGGCACTCACCATCAGGAATTTAGTGATGCAAATTACCCGTACCGTTTTTCGTGACGATCATGAAATGCTGCGCACCACGGTGCGTCGCTTCCTCGAACGCGAGTGCACGCCGAAACAGGCCGAGTGGGACAAGGCTGGCCGGGTCGACCGCGAAACCTGGCTCAAGGCAGGCCGCGAGGGTCTGCTGTGTCTTACGCTGCCGACGGAGTACCGAGGCGGTGGCGGCGACTTCGGACACGCGGCAATCCTCAACGAGGAAGTGAATCGCGCCGGTCTGAGCGGTCTCGGCTTTGGCGTGCACTCGGACATCATCGCCCCGTATATCGCGCGCATCGGCAATGAAGAGCAGAAGCAGAAATGGCTGCCGAAAACATGCACCGGCGAATCCATTCTCGCGATCGGCATGACCGAACCCGGCACGGGCAGCGATCTGAAGGCGATACGGACCACTGCCCTGCGCGACGGCGACGAGTATGTCGTCAACGGCAGCAAGACCTTCATCAGCAACGGCCTGAACGCCGACCTGATCATCCTCGTCTGCAAGACCGATCCCAGCGCGGGCTCAAAAGGCGTGAGTCTGATCGTCGTCGAGGCGACCCGCGAGGGATTCCGCCGCGGCCGCAAGCTCGACAAGATCGGCATGCATTCGCAGGACACGGCCGAACTGTTCTTCGACAACGTACGGGTGCCCGTCGGCAACCGTCTGGGTGAAGAGGGCAAGGGCT
The DNA here is from genome assembly GCF_907164545.1 of Paraburkholderia gardini. Classification (NCBI taxonomy): domain Bacteria; kingdom Pseudomonadati; phylum Pseudomonadota; class Betaproteobacteria; order Burkholderiales; family Burkholderiaceae; genus Paraburkholderia; species Paraburkholderia gardini. The sequence continues at coordinate 3,548 of NZ_CAJQZB010000009.1, forward strand.
TCGCTTACCTGATGGGCGAACTGCCGCAGGAGCGGCTCTCGATCGCGATCGGCGCGGCGGCGAAGCTCGAAGCCTGTCTCGAGCACACGATCAACTACGTCAAGGACCGCCGGGCATTCAACCAGACCGTGTGGGACTTCCAGAACACGAAGTTCAAGCTGGCCGACATCAAGGCGCAGGCGACCGCCGTGCGTGTGCTGGTCGATCACTACCTCGCCGAGCACGTGCGCCGGCGTCTCACGCTGGAAGAAGCGGCCATCGCCAAGCTGTTCGCCACCGAATCGCTCGGCAAGGCGCTCGACGACATGGTGCAGCTGCACGGCGGTTACGGCTACATGCTGGAGTATCCGGTAGCCCGGGCGTTCGCTGATGCGCGCGTCAACCGTATTTACGGCGGCACGAGCGAGGTCATGCGCGACCTCATCTCCCGCAAGCTGTAATCCGAACATTCCATCACAAGGAGCAATGATATGACTCGTAATGTCTTCGTAGCCGGCGTCGGCATGATTCCGTTCAAAAAGCCCGGCACCAGCGATCCCTACGACGTGATGGGCGCGGGCGCCGTGCGCCAGGCACTGGCCGATGCCGGGATCGATTACGCGGACGTGCAGCAGGCCTACGCCGGCTATGTGTACGGCGATTCGACCTGCGGCCAGAAAGCGCTTTACCACGTGGGTATGACCGGCATTCCCGTCATCAACGTGAACAACAACTGCGCGACGGGTTCGTCGGCGCTGTTCCTCGCGCGTCAGGCTGTGCAAAGCGGCGCGGTCGACTGCGCGCTCGCGGTCGGCTTCGAATTCATGCAGCCGGGCGCACTGTCGTCGAAATGGAGCGATCGTGCGCCGGCGCTCGAACGTGCGCTGAATCTGGTCAATGAACTGGTCGAGCGCACCGATCTGCCGGGCGCGATTCGCCAGTTCAGCGGCGCTGGCCGGGCTCACATGCAGAAGTACGGCACGAAGCTCGAAACCTTCGCGAAGATTCGCGCGAAGGCGAGCCAGCATGCAGCGCGCAATCCGCTGGCGGTGTTCCGCACCGTCGTGACGCCGGAAGAAGTGCTGGCTTCGCCGATGATCTGGGAAGGCGTGCTCACGCGTCTGATGGCCTGCCCGCCGACCTGCGGCGCGGCTGCCGCAATCGTGGTCTCGGAAGAATTCGCGCGCAGGCGTGGCTTGCGTACCGATGTGCTGATCGCCGGCCAGTCCCTGACCACCGACCAGCCGAGCACGTACGACTCGCGCGACATGATCCGCGTGGTCGGCTTCGACATGACGCGCGCCGGCGCCGCGCTCGCGTATGAGCAGGCTGGCGTCGGTCCGGAAGATATCGACGTGATCGAGCTGCACGACTGCTTCGCGCAAAACGAACTGCTGACCTACGAAGGTCTCGGTCTGTGCGGCGAAGGCGAAGCGGAAAAACTCGTCAACGACGGCGACAACACGTATGGCGGCAAATGGGTGGTCAATCCGTCGGGCGGTCTGCTGTCGAAGGGCCATCCGCTCGGCGCGACCGGTCTTGCGCAATGCTACGAACTGACCCATCAGCTGCGCGGCACCGCCGATCAACGTCAGGTCGAAGGCGCGAAGGTCGCGCTCGCGCACAACCTCGGGCTCGGCGGCGCGTGCGTCACGACCGTGTACAAGGCAGCGTAATGCGCCGCTTCCGACGGAGTGTTCGACATGATCGATAAAAAACACATCGGCAAGGTCATCCCCGCGTTTCGCACGGTGGCCGAAGCGGGCCGCTTGCGGTTCTTCGCGAAAGCGACCGGCGAAACCAATCCGGTTTACTTCGACGAATCAGCCGCCCGCGATGCGGGCCATCCTGATCTGCCGCTGCCGCCGACGTTCCTTTTTTCACTGGAACTGGAGCAGCCAGACAAAAGGTGGCGCGACGAGATCGGCATCCAGGTCGCGCGCATCCTGCACGGTGAACAGTCGTTCACCTATCACCGGATGGCTTACGCCGGCGACGTCCTGCTCTTCGAATGCCGTATCGCCGACATCTACGACAAGAAGGGCGGCGCACTCGATTTCGTGGTGCGCGAAACACGCGTGACCAACCAGAAAGACGAGCATGTGGCCGATCTGCGCAGCGTGCTCGTACACCGCAACGGCTGAGAGGAAACAGAAATGAGCACCTTGAGCTTCGATGCCGTCAAGGTCGGCGACACGCTGCCGCCGCTGACGCTCGCGCCCATCGACCGCACGACGCTGGCGCTCTTTGCCGGCGCTTCGGGCGATCACAACGCGGTCCACATCGACCTTGACTTCGCGCGCCGCAGCGGCATGCCCGACGTATTCGCTCACGGCATGCTTTCGATGGCGTACCTCGGGCGTTTGCTGAACTGCTGGGTCGACCAGCGGCAGTTGCGGCAGTTCGGCGTGCGCTTTGTCGGCATCACGCATCTTGGACACCGGATTACGTGCAGTGGCCGGGTCGTCGACAAGTTCGAGGCCGATGGCGAACGCCGCGTGAAAGTGGAGATCCAGACGGCCAATCAATATGGCGAACCACGCGTCCTCGGCGACGCCGTGATCGCCTTGTAATCTGCATCAGACAAGGAGACGAAAACATGGGAAAGCTTGACGGCAAGGTGGCACTCATCACCGGTTCGGGTCGCGGCATCGGCCGCGCGATCGCCGAGAAACTGGCGAGCGAGGGCGCACGCCTCGTGATCAACGACCTCGACGCCGAACCGGCGCACGAAACGGTCGAGGTTTTGAAGAAGATGGGCACGCAAGCCGTGGCCTGCGTGGGCAACGTAGGTGCACCCGACTTTGCCGACCGCTTCATCGGCACGGCGATGAACACGTTCAAGGGCATCGACATCATCGTCAACAATGCGGGGTACACGTGGGATGACGTGATCCAGAAGATGACCGACGAGCAGTGGTACGCGATCATCGACTGCCATATGACCGCGCCGTTCCGCATCCTGCGCGCCGCCTATCCGCACGTGAAGGCGCTCCACGCGGCCGACAGGGAAGCCGGCCGCGAGGTATACCGCAAGATCGTCAACATCTCGTCGACGTCCGCGCTCAACGGTAACGCCGGACAGATGAACTACTCGTCGGCCAAGGCCGGCGTGATCGGCATGACACGTGCGCTCTCCCGCGAATGGGGACGCTTTAACGTCAACGTCAACTGCGTGGCGTTCGGTCTGATCCATACGCGCATGACGACGGCCGACGCCCATGCCGGCGCGACCGTGAAAATCGAAGGACGCGATATTCGCGTGGGCGTCAATCCCGAGGCACTCAGGTCGCACGCCCAGCGCAACCCGCTCGGACGCGGCGGCACGCCTGAAGAAGCGGCAGGCGGCGTCTACCTGTTCTGCTCGCCCGAGTCGAACTACATCACCGGGCAGACCATCGCGGTTGCCGGCAACCTGCAGTAACTTTTGATCCCCGGTTGTCCGCCGGGATGCTGTTTTCGCTGGCATGCGTCCTGACGCATGCCAGCGTCTGCTTTTCCCGGACTTGAGCGTGCAAGGCCGGCGAAGAGGATATGCCGCAGATGAGCCGCGCGTGCCTGAACGATCTGATCGGGCGTGGCGAAGTTCAGTGCGAACTTCGCGATGACGGGACGAACGGGTATTCGCTGGCGTCGTGGCAATGCGAAGGGGTCATCGCCGCGCGATGCAGCGATGACCCCTCTTTCGTATGCCTGCGTTGAAACCGCTCAGATCGCGCTGACCAGTTGCGGCACCGCTTCGAACAGATCGGCTTCCAGGCCGTAATCCGCGATGCTGAAAATCGGCGCTTCCGGGTCCTTGTTGATCGCGACGATCACCTTCGAATCCTTCATCCCGGCCAGATGCTGAATGGCGCCCGAGATGCCGCACGCCACATACAGTTGCGGCGCGACGATCTTGCCCGTCTGGCCGACCTGCCAGTCGTTCGGCGCGAATCCCGCGTCGACCGCCGCGCGGCTCGCGCCGAGCGCCGCGCCGAGTTTGTCGGCGAGCGGCGTCAGGACTTCGGCGAATTTCTCGCTGCTGCCGAGTGCGCGGCCGCCGCTCACGACGATCTGCGCATCCGCGAGTTCCGGCCGGTCGCTTTTCGCCACCACGCGCTCGACGAACGCGGAAAGGCCGCTGTCCGCTACCGCCTCCACCGCGTCGATCCGCGCCGCGCCACCTTCGGCCAGCACGGCATCGAATCCCGTCACGCGCACGGTGAGTACCTTCACCGGATCGCTGCTTTGCACGGTCACCAGCGCATTGCCCGCGTAGACCGGACGCTCGAACGTATCCGGACTCACCACCCGCACGATTTCGGAAACCTGCGCCACATCGAGCAGCGCCGCTACACGCGGCGCCACGTTCTTGCCCGCGCTGGTGGCGGGAAAGAGAATATGCCCGTAACCCGCGGCAAGCGCGACGACCTGAGCCGCGATGTTTTCTGCGAGACCGTCCGCGAGGTGCGGCGCGTCCACGTGCAGCACGCGGGCCACGCCCGGAATGGCAGCCGCAGCGCTGGCGGCGCCGGCAGCCTGATGACCGGCCACGAGCACGTGAGCCTCCACGCCACATTGCAGCGCGGCCGCTACGGTATTCAGAGTGGCGGATCTGATCGAAACGTGGTCATGTTCGGCCACGACGAGCACTTGACTGGATGCAGTCATATCGATTCCTTTAGATGACTTTGGCTTCGTTCCTGAGCTTCGCGACCAGCGCCGCGACGTCGGGCACCTTCACGCCCGCGCTGCGCCCGGCTGGCTCGACCGTGCTGAGCGCCTTCAGGCGCGGTGCGACATCGACGCCCAGTTGCCCGGGCGTGACGACGTCCAGCGGCTTCTTCTTCGCCTTCATGATGTTGGGCAGCGTCGCATAGCGCGGCTCGTTCAGCCGCAGATCGCTCGTGACCACCGCGGGCAGCTTGAGCCGCAGCGTCTCAAGTCCTCCGTCGATTTCGCGTGTGACGGTCGCGCACCCGCCCGACAGTTCCACCCTGCTCGCGAACGTCGCCTGTGCAAACCCCGCGAGCGCGGCCAGCATCTGGCCGGTCTGGTTACAGTCGTTATCGATGGCCTGCTTGCCGAGAATCATCAGTTGCGGTTGTTCCCTGTCGACCAGCGCTTTCAGCAGTTTCGCGACGGCGAGCGGTTGCAGCTCGGCATTGGTCTCGACCAGAATGCCGCGATCCGCGCCGATCGCCATTGCGGTGCGCAAGGTCTCCTGGCTGGCGTTCGTGCCGCACGACACCGCGATCACTTCGCTCACCACGCCTTTTTCCTTCAGGCGCACAGCTTCCTCGACGGCGATTTCGTCGAAGGGATTGATGCTCATCTTGACGTTCGCCAGCTCGATGCCCGAACCGTCCGACTTGACGTGGACCTTCACGTTGAAGTCCACCACGCGTTTGACCGCGACCAATACTTTCATCTGTTGCCTCCTTTGCCAGCTTTCTTTCCTGATGACGCTTACGCCTCTGGCTGATAACCCAGGCCATGTTCGCGCATGCGTTCGACAGCAGCTTCGTCGAAGCCCCAGTCGCGCAAGGCGGCGAGGCCACGTTCGCCGCGTTGCGGCGCGGGCTTTGCGATCGTCGAAGGCGTCGCGGAAAAACGCGGCGCAGGCGCAGGCTGAACCACGCCCGCCACCTCGACAAAGCTGCCGCGGGCGCGGTGCTGCGGATGCGCCGGTGCTTCCGAGAAACTCAGTACGGGCGCGACGCACGCGTCGCTACCTTCGAAAACCGCGCACCATTCATCGCGCGTACGCGTGAGAAATGCCGCTGCAAAGCGCTCGCGCAGCACCGGCCAGCCATTGCGGTCATGCTGTGCCGGCAGGCCCGCATCCGCGAGGCCGAGCTTCGCCAGCAGTTCCGCATAGAAGCGCGACTCGACCGCGCCGACCGCCATGTATTTGCCGTCTTTCGTGCGATAGCTGTCGTACCAGGGCGTCCCGCCGTCCAGCAGGTTGCTGGCGCGCTCTTCGCGCCAGTTACCCGAGGCGAGCAGTCCCCAGATCACAGACCCCAGTTGTGCCGCGCCCTCGATCATCGCGGCATCGACGACCTGACCTTCCCCGCCGCGCTGGACGTTGAAGAGCGCCGCCACCACCCCCAGCGCCAGCAGCATGCCCCCACCGCCGTAGTCGCCCACGAGGTTCAGCGGCGGCACGGGCGGCCCGTCGGCGCGGCCGATGCCCGACAGCACGCCTGACAGCGCGATGTAGTTCAGATCGTGGCCGGCCCGCTCCGCGAGCGGACCCGTCTGGCCCCAGCCGGTCATGCGGCCATACACGAGATGCGGATTGCGCGCGAGCGCCGCCTGCGGTCCTAGACCCAGACGTTCCATCGTGCCGGGACGAAAACCCTCGATCACGACGTCGGCGCGCGACATCAGATCCAGTGCCGCCTCGACCGCCTGCGGCTGCTTCAGGTCGAGCGTGACCGACCGGCGGCCACGCCCCGTGACGTCCGCACGCTTGCCATTCGTCTTCGGGCCCAGGTCCTGGGGTGGCAGCGGCCGGTCGATACGCAATACGTCCGCGCCCATGTCGGCGAGCAACATGGCGCCGAACGGACCCGGTCCGATGGCCTCGAATTCCAGCACGCGAATACCGCTCAATACACCCATCGTCCCTCCATTTTCTGTTTTTCCTGACCGCATGCGCGGCCGTCGCTGTTCATCGGCAATCGTCTTTCGACTGGAATTGCCCTGAATGGAAGTAAGCCAGAATGCGAGGAAAACCGGACCACCCCGGCCGGGTGGCCAAACGTTTAGTTGACGGCGCGTGTCCTGTCTGACCAGTACGGCGCGCGGATTTCGCGTTTCAGAACCTTGCCGGCAGCCGACAACGGCAGTTGCTCGCGAAACTCGACAGTCTTCGGGCACTTGTAGCCGGCGATGTGATGCCGGCAGTGTTCGCGGACGTCGTCTTCGCCGAGCGTCGCGCCGGGCTTGCACACGACGACCGCATGCACGGCTTCGCCCCACTTTTCGTGCGGAATCCCGATCACCGCGCACGCGGCGACCGCGGGATGGCGAACGATCACGCTCTCCACTTCGGCGGAATACACGTTCTCGCCGCCGCTGACGATCATGTCCTTGATGCGGTCCACGATGTAGAGATAACCCTGGGCATCCATGTACGCGCCATCGCCGGTATGGAGCCACCCGTCGCGGAGCGCCTGCGCGGTTTCCTCAGGCTTCTTCCAGTAGCCTGCCATGACGTTCGGCCCGCGCACGACGATCTCACCGACCGTGCCGCGCGGCACCTCGTTGCCGTCGGCATCGACCACTTTCACCATCAGCCCCGGCAAGCCGCGCCCGATCGAGCGATACAGCCCGCTCTTTCGTCCCGCTTCATCGTGGCTGGAAGGCGAGTTAGCCGAGATGCTCGGGCACGCCTCGGTCATGCCATACGAATGCGCGAGCCCGACACCGGGCAGGCATTCGATCACACGGTCCAGCAGCGACTCCGGGATCGGCGACGCACCGTATGTGAGGCGTTTCAGGCTGGTCAGGTCGGTGCGTGCGAAGTCGGGATGATTGAGCATCGCCTGGAGCATGGTCGGCACGAGGAGCGTTTCGCTGACGCGTTCTTCGCCGATTGCCTTCAATACATCGCCCGCGTCGAAAGCGGGGATGACCACATGCGCCTCGCCGGCAATGAACTGCACGAGCGCGCGTCCGAGTCCCGCTACGTGAAAGAACGGTGCCGCGTGAAGCACGGCGGTATCGGGTAATGGCGCGGACTCGGCGATCCGCATGATCGACGACGACCAGATGTTCAGATGCGTTTGCATCACGCCTTTCGGAAAACCGGTCGTGCCACCGGTGTACATGATGCACGCGAGATCCGCGCCACCGCGACCGGCATCCTCCACGGGCAACACCGCCGCAATCAGCGCGTCGAACGAGAGCATGCCAGGCGCCGCCGCGCCGTCGCCGGCATGAACGAGGACCGGCGCGATCCGCGTGAGCGCGCAAGCCTCCCGTGCGATCCCGATGAAATTGTCGTCGACGATCAGGATGCGCGTGTCGCAATCGTCCAGTGAATACGCGATTTCCGCCGCGCTCCAGCGCACGTTGACCGGGTTCAGGACGCCGCCTCCCCACCACACACCCATCACGTATTCGAGGTAGCGATCCGAATTGAGCGCGAGCATGCCGACCCGGTCACCGTCCGCCATGCCGAGACCGCGCAACGCGGCAGCAAGGCGCGCCACACGATCCGCGAATGCGCGAAACGTCTGTCGACGCCCCCTGAACGAAATCGCCACCCGGTCCGGGTTCTGCTGCAATGAGCGATGCAGGCCCTGAGTCAGATACATGCCTGTCTCCTTTGCTGTGTGCGCGCATTCAGGGGAACCGCGCACCGGACGATCGGCACGGCCTTATCCATTGAACGACGGCGGTCGTTTCTCGATGAATGCGGCGACGGCTTCGCGATGATCGGCTGTCTGATGCGAGAGCGTCTGATAAGCCGCTGACATTTCCAGCAGCGTATCCAGACGGCAATGCATGCCTTCGCGCAGGAGCCGCTTCGCAAGCCGTACCGCGTGGGGCGGATTGGCGGCGATCGAGCGCGCGAGGGCCTGCGCGGTCGCGAGCAGCGCGTCGGGCGGCACGACGCGGGAGACCAGATTCCATTCGAGCGCCTGCCGTGCATCGATCGTCTGACCGGTGAAAGTCAGCTCCGCCGCCCTCGACAGGCCGATGATGCGCGGCAGCAGCCACGCACCGCCGTCACCCGGAATGATGCCCAGCTTGACGAAACTCTCGGCGAATTTTGCCGATTCGGAGGCAATGCGGATATCACACATGCAGGCGAGATCAAGCCCCGCGCCTATCGCCGCGCCGTTGACGGCGGCGATGACCGGTACCTCCAGATTGAACAACGCCAGCGGCAATTGCTGTATGCCACGCCGGTAGTCCTGACGAACCTCCATTCCGGGCACACTCCCGGATGCATGCCGCTCCATGTCGCGGATATTGCCGCCCGACGAGAACGCGGTGCCGGCGCCGGTCAGGATCACGGCCCGCACCTGGCAATCGGCTTCGATCCGTCCGATCGCCGCCAGGAACTCCTCGACCGCCGTGTTGCCGGTGAGCGGATTGCGCCGGTCCGGTTCGTTCATCGTCAGCGTGACGATGTGCCTGTCCTGTTCGTACTTCAGAAATGCGCTCATAGGATGTCCAGATCGTCTCTACTGCTTTAAAGGGCTGCTGCCGATGGGTCCGTCGACCGCTCACGCAGCCGCGTCATATGGGGCGGTTCGTGCGAAGTCCGCGATCGTGGTGTGCTGCTGCGTGAGGACCGCGTTCCCCACCATGCGGTTCCAGAACGCCTCCGAGCCGTCTGCCATGCGCCATTCATGCAGCCTGCGCGTATAAAGCTGGAGATCGTATTCGGCGGTGACACCTATCGCGCCATGCAACGCATGCGCCGTCGACGCGACAAGCGGCACCGCCATGCTGGTGCGCGCCTTGGCGATCGCTGTCGCAAGCCCTCCAGGTACGATGCCCTCGCCGGAGAACGCCAGTTCGGACGCAATGCCGGCTGCCGCCACATGCTGGGCCATCACGCTCAACTGATGTTGCACAGCCTGGAATTTGCCGATCGATTTGCCGAACTGCGATCGATCGTTGCAGTACTGCAGCGTCATGCCGAATACGCGATCCATAGCGCCGGCGATAGCGGCCGCATGAATCGCCGCGCTGAACAGCAGCACCGCTTCGCCGTTCGCCGCAAGCGATGCGGGAACGGCGGCGGGACGCCAGCTGAGCATGCCGGAGGCGCTACCGTGCACGCCGCAGGCCGTGCGTTCGGCCGCGCCTGCATCGAGCAGAACGAGCTCGCCATCGACATTCGCCAGCACGTGATCACACCGCATGCCGAACGGCACGTGAGATGCTTCCAGTGCGCCGTCCTGATGGCGGCGACAGGTGCCGGCAAGCGTCGTCATGCCGGCCGGCACCGCGCCATCCGTGTCACGCAGCAGCGCGCGCGCCGCGATACTCTGCGCGAACGGCACCGGCATCGCATAGCGCCCAAGGGCGGTGAAAACGGGTGCGATCGCCGGCAGCGACAGCCCCGCGCCGCCCGCACTTTCCGGTGTCAGAAGCGCCAGAAATCCGGCTTCTTCCAGCGCATTCCAGACCAGCGACGGAGCGCCGCCTTTCTCGATCGCGCGAATGGCTTCGGGCGTGACGTGGTCGCGCAGGATGGCTTCGATGGCTTCGGTAAACATGCAGGTTTCTTCCTGATCCGGATGGGTTAGCGCAAACCGAGGCCACGCGCGATCATCCCGCGCAGCACTTCGCGCGTGCCGCCGCGCAGCGAGAAGGTCGGCGAAATCTGGCTGAGGTAAGCCACTGTGCGGTAGAGCCCGGGATCGATCGCCTTTCCGGGATCCGCGCTGATCGCGGCTTCCAGCTGCGCGGGAATCGCCTGCTCGAACTCGGTGCCGATGTCCTTGACCAGCGCCGCTTCGACGATCGGACTCTCGCCGCGCGCGAGCCTCGCCGTCACCGCGATCGACAGGCAGCGCAACGTGGACAGTTGCGTCGCGAAGCTGCCGAGCAGGGCCGTTTCGGCATCGTTCGCACCGTGGCGGCGCAGATGGTCGCGCCAGTAATCGAGCAGCACGACGCTCGAGTAAAGCCTTTCGGGGCCGCTTCGCTCGAAGGCGAGTTCGGCCGTCACCTGCTGCCAGCCGCCGCCCTCTTCGCCGATCAACGTATCGTCCGCGAGGAACACGTCGTCGAAGATGACTTCGGAGAAGTGGGCATCACCAGTGAGGTCCGTGATCGGTCGCACGTTCACACCGGGCAGCGAAAGATCGACGATGAATTGCGACAAGCCTTTCTGTCGATCCTCCGGTGCGCCCGACGAACGCACGAGCGCGATCATGTACTGGCAGTGCTGCGCGTTGGTCGTCCAGATCTTGCGTCCCGTCAGACGCCAGCCGCCCTCGCAACGCACCGCGCGCGTACGCACGCTCGCGAGGTCGGAACCCGAGTCGGGCTCGCTCATGCCGATACAGAAAAACGCGCTTGCCGCGCAGATTCGCGGCAGGTAGAAGTCCTTCTGTGCCTGCGTGCCGTAGCGCAGAATCAGTGGACCGCTCTGACGGTCGGCGATCCAGTGCGCCGCCACCGGCGCGCCTGCCGCCAGCAATTCCTCCACCAGTACAAAGCGACGGAACGCATCCATGCCCGCGCCGCCGTAGCTGCGCGGCAGCGTCAATCCGATCCAGCCGCGCGCCGCGAGGCGTCGGCTGAAGCCCGCGTCGAAGCCCATCCAGGATCGGGCACGCACGTCGGCCGGCGCCGCCGGCAGGTGCTCATCGAGAAAATGCTTCACTTCCGCGCGAAAGACTTCTGCCTCGGCGGGCAGCGATGTCAGGTGAAAAGCATCCAGCAGATTGTTCACGTCTCACTCCAGTTTCTTTTGCAGCAGGCGCAACCGCTACCGGCTATACGGGCGAACGCGTCGCCGGTACGCCGTACCGCTCGCGCAGCGCCTGCTTGTAGAGCTTGCCGGTAGGCAGTCGCGGCATCGCATCGATGAAGTCGATCGAGCGCGGCACCATGTAGCGGGCGACCCGCGTGCGCAGGTAATCCAGCAGCCGTTCCGCGAGCGCCTCCGATGGCGCCACGCCCGGCGCCGGTTCGACAATCGCCTTGACCTGCTCGCCCATCTCGGCGTCGGGCACGCCGATCACCGCCGCGTCATGCACGTCCGGATGCACGGCAAGCGCATCTTCGATCGCCTGCGGATAGATGTTGACGCCGCCCGAGATGATCATGAACGCCTTGCGATCGGTCAGATACAGATAGCCGTCGCTGTCCACGCGGCCGATGTCGCCGACAGCGGTCCATGCCGGGTGGCGTGAATGCTGTGCGGCACGCGTCTTGTCCGGATCGTTGTGATAGTGAAACGGCAACTGGTCCCGCTCGAAATAGACGAGTCCGCTCTCGCCCACCGGCAACTCATTGCCTTCGTCGTCGCAGATGTGAATGATGCCGAGCAGCGCGCGGCCCACTGAACCGGGATGCGCCAGCCACTCTTCGGTGTTGAGGGTGGTCACGCCGTTGCCTTCGGTCGACGAGTAATACTCCTCGATGATCGGCCCCCACCAGTCGATCATTTGCCGCTTGATCTCCTGCGGGCACGGCGCGGCTGCATGGATGGCCACCCGATGGCTCGACAGGTCGAACGCGTTGCGCACTGCCGGATCGAGCTTGAGCAGGCGGATCAGCATGGTCGGCACCCACTGGCTATGCGTGACGCGATAGCGTTCGATTGCCCGCAGTGCATCGAGCGGTTCGAACTTCTCCATGAAGACCACGGTGCCGCCACCGAACTGCGTCTCGAGTCCGTAGCCGAGCGGCGCGGTGTGATAAAGCGGCGCGGGCGACAGATACACGGTGTGCGCGTCGAAACCATAACGCGCGAACTGCGGACGACGCGCGGAGCCCGAGCCTTCCGTCACCCGTCCCTGAGGCTGCGCGCGGATGATGCCCTTCGGCCGGCCGGTGGTGCCCGAGCTGTAGATCATCGTCGCGCCCAGCCATTCGTCGGCAAGACGCTTCGCGGGATAGCGATGTGTGAGCGCCTCGTAGCTGTCCCAGCCGGCAATGGTGTCGTCCATCATCAGTCGCATGCGGCACGTCGGCATCGTGCTCGTCAGTTCCGCCGCGAGCTCGCGCATCGCATGCGAACTGATCACCACTTGCGCGTTGCTGTCCTCGATGATGCCGGCCGCTTCCGCTGCCGTCATAAACCGGTTGACTGGCGTGATCACGAGACCCGAACGCAGCGCGGCCCAGCACACCTCGAAGCAGCGCATGTTGTTCTCGAGCACCATCGCGATGTGATCGCCGCGCCGCAGGCCGGCTGCGTACAGACACTGCGCGAAGCGATTCGAACGATCGTCGAGTTCCCTGTAGGTCAGGATCTCGCCGCTCGTACTGTTGATCGCGGCAGGTTTATCGGGTGTCAGTTCCGCATGGTCGCCGAGGTACTTCGGGGTTCCGCTCATGCACGCTCTCCTCTGAGGCGAGACAGCTTCAAGTGCTCAGGCCACCGTCGCCGGTATCTCGCCGGAGGTCAACGCATTCGGCGCTGCCTGCTGCACCAGGCCCGGTATCAGCGTGCCGAGTTCAGTTGCGTTCCAGCGGCCGTCCTTTTCGATGCGCGGACCGGCACTCCAGCCTTCGGCCACCGTGATGCGGCCGCCACGGACGCCGAATACGCGGCCGGTGACGCCGCTGGATGCAGTGCTGCCAAGCCATGCCACCAGCGGCGCGACGTTACCGGCGTCCAGCGGATCGAATCCCGCGGGGGCGCCGGCCGTGAATTCTTCGCGCCGTGTCGCGAAGATGTCTTCGGTCAGGCGGCTCATCGCGGTCGGATAGATTGCGTTCACGGTCACGCCGTAGCGCTCCAGTTCGCGCGCCGCAATCACCGACATGGCCGCGATGCCTGCCTTGGCCGCACCATAGTTGGCCTGGCCCGGGTTGCAATACAGCCCCGACGACGAGCTCGTATTGATGAGTCGTGCCACCCGCGCGCGACCGGCCCTGGCCTCATCGCGCCAGTATGCGGCGGCGTGGCGTGACGGCGCGAACGTACCGCGCATGTGCACGCGAATCACCGAGTCCCAGTCTTCCTCGCTCATGTTGGCGAGTGTGCGGTCGCGCAGGATGCCGGCGTTGTTGACCAGCACATCAAGTCCGCCGAACACGGAGATGGCGGTGTCGATCATGTTCCTTGCGCCGTTCCAGTCGGCCACATCGTCGAAGTTCGCAACGGCTTCACCGCCGAGTGCCTGGATTTCCGCGACCACGTCGAGCGCGGGACCGCTCGCCGAACCTGAACCGTCACCCTTGCCGCCGAGATCGTTGACGACCACTTGCGCGCCCTGACGGGCGAATTCCAGCGCGTATTCGCGTCCGAGGCCCCGTCCGGCGCCGGTGACGACAACCACGCGATTCCTGCAAAGCTGCTGCATGAGAGATCCTCTGTCCAGTTTGCTGTGTATGTCTGCGCGAAGCACCGCGTAGACTCTGTTCGGTGTCTACGATCAGTGCTTGCCGTATAACGTGACCACGCATGCGCCACCCAGACCGAGATTGTGCTGGAGCGCAAGCTTCGCGCCCTGCACCTGACGCTGGTCCGCGGTACCGCGCAACTGGTGGGTCAACTCGTAACACTGCGCAAGACCCGTGGCGCCCAACGGATGTCCCTTGGAAAGCAGGCCGCCCGACGGATTGACCACCACCTTCCCGCCGTATGTGTTGTCGCCGTCGTTGACGAACTTCTCAGCGCCGCCTTCGGGACAGAAGCCAAGCGCTTCGTAGCAGATGACTTCGTTGTGCGCGAAACAGTCGTGCAGTTCGCACACGTCGATATCTTCCGGCCCGATGCCCGCTTTCTCGTAGACGTTGTTCGCGGCCGAGCGTGTCATGTGCGTGCCGACGTAATTGAGCATCGACGGCGGATCGAACGAAGCCGGTGGATCGGTGGTGAGGGACTGCGCAACGATCTGCACATCCGTGCGCAAGCCATGCTTCTTCGCGAACCGCTCCGAGACGAGGATCGCGGCAGCGCCACCGCAGGTGGGCGGGCAGGCCATCAGGCGCGTCATCACACCGGGTATCAGCACCGTGTCGTTCATGACGTCCTCGGTCGTCACCTGCCTGCGAAACAGGGCCAGCGGGTTGTTGGCCGCGTGGAGGCTCGCCTTCGCACGCACTGCGGCGAATGTTTCCATGCGTGTGCCGTAGCGCTGCATATGCTCGCGGCCGGCGCCGCCGAACGTGCGAAGCGCCTGCGGAAGATGCGCGAGGTCAGCGGTCAGGCCGTGCATGATCGGCACGAAACGCGCACGCGTCACGGGGCGATCGTCCCAGTGCGACTTCAGTGCGCCGGCCTGCATCTGTTCGAAGCCGACGGCCAGCACGCAGTCGGCATCGCCGGTGGCGATCGCCTGGCGCGCGAGATAGAGCGCGGTCGATCCCGTCGAGCAGTTGTTGTTGACGTTGACGATCGGAATGCCCGTCATGCCCACTTCGTACAGCGCGGTCTGACCGCAGGTGGAATCCCCGTAGACGTAGCCGGCGAATGCCTGCTGCACGAGGTCGTAGGCGATACCGGCATCGGCCAGCGCACGACGGGTCGCCTCGGCGCCCATTTCGGTGTAGCTCTGGCTCGCGCCCGGCTTGGCGAACTGGATCATCCCGACGCCCGCCACCAGTACTTTTTCGCTCATGATGCTTCCTCAAAAGGTAGAAGACTTACAGCTTGCGCGAGATGAGGTCCCGCAGCACCTCGCTGGTCCCGCCGAAGATGCGCGTCACGCGCATGTCGGCAAAAGCGCGGGCAACCGGATACTCCAGCATGTAGCCGTAGCCACCATGCAGCTGGACCATTTCGTCGATGCACTTCCACATCGCTTCGGTCGCGAACAGCTTGGCGATGGCCGCTTCCTGCAGCGTGAGCCTGCGCTCCATATGCTCGCGGATGTAGTAGTCGACCAGCGTGCGGACCGCGACGGCCTGCGCCTTCACATCGGCCAGCTTGAACTTTGTGTTCTGGAAATCCCATACCGTCTGATTGAACGCGTGGCGATCCTTCACGTATTGCAGCGTCAGTTCGAGTTGCCGTTCGAGCTTCGCTGCGCAATACACCGCGATGATCAGGCGCTCCTGAGGCAGCTCTTCCATCAGATGGATAAAGCCGCCGTTCTCATTGCCGATCAGGTTGGTCGCGGGCACGCGCACGTTGTCGAAGAAAAGTTCGGCGGTATCCGCCGCAGCCTGGCCCACTTTCTCAAGCTTGCGGCCACGGCGAAAGCCCGCGCGGTCGGTTTCGACCATGATGAGGCTCACGCCTTTCGCGCCAGCAGACGGGTCCGTCTTGCAGACCACCACCACCATGTCGCAGTTCAGGCCGTTCGAGATGAAGGTCTTGCTGCCGTTGATGACGTAGTCGTCGCCATCACGTACCGCAGTGGTGCGAATCGACTTCAGATCCGAGCCGGTGCCGGGTTCGGTCATCGCGATCGCGAGGATCTTCTCGCCGCGGCAGACCGGCGGCAGCCAGTTGCGTTTCTGTTCTTCCGTGCCGAGCCGCACGATGTAGGGCGCGGTGATATCGGAGTGCACGGAATAGCTGAAACCCGACACGCCCGCACGGTGCAACTCTTCCGCGACGATCGCCGAATGGCCGAAATCGCCGCCGCCACCGCCGTATTCTTCCGGCACGGTCACGCACAGCAGACCTTCCCGGCCGGCCTTAAGCCAGGTCTCGCGATCGACGCAGCCGGCTTCGTCCCACTGTGCCTGACGCGGCAGGCACTCGCGTTCAAAGAAACGCCGCGCGGTTTCGCGCAGCATCTCGTGATCCTCGCGATAGACATTACGCTTGACTTCCACCGCACGCTCCTCGTCGATTGATTGAGTTGGCAGCGCATACCGGGTTCATCGGTCCGCTGCTTCAATGAATCCATTGTGCGCGGTGGTGGGTGGGAGCGAGCCTACTCCTGTGGAGTGGGAACCGGCGGATGAGAAAGCGGCTTTCCGGCACCTGCCTCGCGCATTCTTGCGACGGCGCCGTCACGGCCTGACACGTCCAGCTTTCGGTAGATGTTCTTCAGATGCCATTTGACCGTGTCGAGCGAAACATCCATGACGCGCGCGATCTTCTTGTTGGGCAGCGCAAGTGCAAGCAGACCCAGCACCTCGTTTTCGCGTTCGCTTAGCGACTGGAACGTCACGTGCACTGCGGTGGTTTGCGATTCGCCCGGCGCGGTTTCCTGCCCGGCGTCGATCAGCCGCTGTGCATGGAAGGCGAGGACAGGGTCGAAGCCCTGTTCCAGCGGCAGCGCATCGAGGACCTGCCGGCCTTCGCCGAGTTCGTCCAGCAGGCTTCGCATCAGCCCCAGCCGATGGCCGAGGCGCAAAGCTTCGACCAGATGCTCGCGCGCAGCCCTATCGTTGTGCCGGCCCTTCTCCGCATTCGACATCTGCATGCGCAGGCGGGCCACGCGGCACCACCGTCCTCCTGCTTCGGATATCGCACTGAGCGGCTTCAGCCGGGTCATCGCGCCGTCGAAGTCGTTCAGATGCAGACACATGCGAATGCGCGCGAGCTCCGCGCAGACCTGGATCTCCCAGGCCGTGCTGCGCACGGCGCCGTCGTAGCGTGCTGCGAGCGCTTCGCACCGCAACAACGCAGTCCCGGCTTCGTCGAGCCTTCCTTCCTCCAGCAGCCAGCGCGATCGCAAACATAGCGCGTTGGCGAGGAGACGATCCACGCCATGCCCTTTCGCGTAATCCTCCAGCCGTTCAAGGCAGTCGTATGCCTCGATCCGGCGGCCCGCGAACCAGTGCGCGCTCGCGAGCACCACCAGAGCCCGCAGGACGGTGTCCGGAATCGACACACGTTCGAGCACCTCGATGCGCTCTTCCAGCAGCCGCAGTGAGGCATCGACATTGTTCAGTTCGTAGAGCGCCTCGCCAAGCAATGCCGCGGCCATGCACGCAATGCCGACATACGCCGGCCCCTGTTTCTCCGCCTCCGCCAGCACGTCGCAAAAGACGCGCTCGGCGAGCAGGACCTGCCCCTCGGCGGCGTGCGTCATGCCGCTCATGCAGCGACCGAGCAGGATGCCGCGCGGCGCGCCGCCGTGCAGCGCGCCCTCCTCCAGCACCTTGCGCGCCTGTTCATACTCGCCACGATGGATAAACATCCACGAAAGGATATTGCTGCGACCGGCATGGGTGAAATCGTCCGCGTCCGAAGGGGCACGCTGCAGTTCCGGCAGCAACGCCACAACAGAATCGGTATCGTCGCGCTGCAGCGCGAGGCCGCCGCGAAGCAGCGCGAGCGCGTAGCGCTGACGTGGATCGGGCCGCTCACTACCGGCCGCGATCTGCTGGATGCTCCGCATGAGCGCTCCGGTTTCACCGGCATACATCTGCAGATACGCCATGATCACGCGCAGGTCGAAGCGCGCGGCAATCTGCGCTGGCGGCAACCGGCGCATCAGGCCCGCAAGCTGTCCAAGTTCGCCTCGTGCAAGCAGATCGTGCGCGCACCCTTCCACCAGATCCGCGGCAGCATGCGCGTTATCTGCGAGGACGGCCTGATGCACGGCTTCGTCGACGTAACCTCGCTCGCTGAGCCATGCCCAGGCCGCTGCGTGCAGTTCGCGCCGCTCCACGCCCGGCAGGCCAGCGATCCGGCGCTGAAGCACCTCGCGCAGCAAGGGATGCAGGCGATACCATGTTTCGCCGCCCTGCCCGATGCCGGTCTGCGTAATGAACAGATTGTCTCCTTCCAGGCGACCGAGTCGGGACACGACGTCGCCATCGGCGCCGGCATATCGCATCAGGCATGCACACAGCGGCGCGCAAAATTGCTCGCATAGGGCCGCATGGGTAAGCAGAAGAAGATCGCCGGGTGCGAGGCGCCCCAGCACCTCGCGTTCAAAGTAATGCGCGAAGGTCTCGGCATCGCGCACCGTCGCAGGCGCGAAAGCTGCACCTTTTCTGGTCTTGATGTCGATGGCGAACAGTTGCAGGCCTGCCGCCCAGCCGTCGGTCAGTTCGTGCACGACCTGCGCATCACGTTTTGCAATGTCACCGAGTTGCTCGCGCAGGAACCGCTCGGACTCCTCGACCGAAAACCGCAAATCCCGGCGGTCGAGTTCTGTCGCCAGACCTTGCGAGCGCAGGCGCGCCAGCGACACCGGCAACGCCCGTCGCGAGGCCAGCACCACGTGAAGCTGCGGCGGTGCGTAGTCGAGCAGCCAGCGCAATGCCTCCAGGATCCGGGCGTTCCCGAGGTAATGAACATCGTCGAGCATCAGGACCAGTTCGCGTTTGCGGCGGGCAATGCCGCGCACGAGTGTGATCACACAATGCTCAACTGCGGTCTCGTCGCTGCCGCGGCCAGCGAGCAACTCCGCTTCGCGGACAATCGCCGGGTCCACGCTCGCGAGGCTTGCGAGCAGGCCGTTAAAGAATGAGGTCAGGTCGTCGTCCTCTGGCACCAGCGAAAGCCAGGCCACATCGAAGTCCAGCGTCAGCATGGCCTGCCGCAAGGCGATCATGGTGCTGGTCTTGGCACTCCCCGCCGGCCCCTGAATCACCACGCACCGCTGCCGCCGCGCTTCGAGCAGCCGCGTCAGCAGGGCTTCGCGCGGCATCAGTTGCCGCGTCCCACGGGGCGGGACCAGCCTCGTGCCGGTCACGGGCCCGATTGCAGGTCTGGGCGAGACGCGCACGTCTACTGAGTGTTCACCGGATTCGGACATGCTGGAAAAACGAAAGGGACCAAAGAACGTGGGCACGGTGTGACGACACGTACCGTCGCCACGGAGCGCACTGGCAGGAGTATAGGATTACGCCGCCGCACTTCGGGCCATTTCGCGGCCTACCCACCCAATGCGGGTGGGTAGGGTGGGGTGGGGGCAGACCGGTTTCGCCGCTCGCGAATCACGGTCCGGCAATCTCCTCGCCGGTCGCTGGACGACTACGACGTCACCGGCGCCCGGTCCCGGCCACGCTCGCGCCCTTCGCACGACACAGGATCGGCACCGTAATCGCCGCGAACAGCAGCAGGCATGACGCGGGAATCAACATGGGCGTCTTGACGCTGCCAGTGGTCTCGCGAACCCACGGCACCAGATTCTGCGCAATGAAGCCCCCGATATTGCCGAGCGAATTGATCGCCGCAATGCCCGCCGCGGCCTGCGCGCCGAACAGGAACTTCGAAGGCAGCGTCCAGAAACACGGAATCAGCAGATACATGCAGGGCGCGCCGAAACAGAGCGCGGCGAAACGCAGCGTATTGGTCGGCAGAAACACCGCGCTCAGGAAGCAGGCGACGCCGAGCAGCGCCGCGATCAGCATCGCGGTGATCGCCCGGTCACCGCCTCTTAGCTTCGAGGGCAGCCACGCCAGCACGATGGTCGCCATCAGCCACGGAATGATGTTCAGCAGGCCGTTGGTCGTGTTGCTGACGCCGAACCCCTTGACGAGCGTCGGCAACCAGTAGCTCACGCCGTACACGGAAATGGACAGCATCATGTAGTACAGCGCCATGCCGATCACGCGCGGCTGCACCAGCACACTGAGGAGGGAAGCATGGCCGGAGCCCGGTACATCCGCCTGCGCGCGTTCGGCGGCGAGCGTCTGGGTGAGCCATTGTTTTTCGTCGACGGCAAGGAATCTTGCCTGGTCCGGCGACGCGGGCAGCAGGAACAGTACGACGAACGTGAGCAGGATCGACGGCACGCCCGTCACGAGGAAGACGAGTTGCCAGCCGTGCAGGCCGGCGAGTCCACCCTTGTCGAGCAGCCAGCCGCAAATCGGCGCACCGATCATGTTGCCCAGACTGCTGCCGACCGTGAAATATCCGAGCATCCGTACCCGATGCCGCGCCGGAAACCACAGCGTCAGATAGTAGATCACGCCCGGATACAGCCCCGCCTCCGAGGCGCCGAGCAGGAACCGCAGCACGTAAAACATCGGCGCGCTGCGGGTGAACGCGAGCAGCACGGTGACGATGCCCCAGCTCAGCATGATGCGGGCCATCCAGCGCGGCGCACCGTACTTGTGAAGCATCAGGTTGCTGGGTACCTCGAACAGCAGATAGCCGATGAAGAACAGCGACGCGCCGAGTCCATAGGCCACCTCGGAGAGCCCGAGACTGTCGAGCATCTGCAGCTTGGCGAAGCTGATATTGGAGCGGTCGATGTACGCCACCAGATAAAGCAGGCCGAGGAGCGGCATCAATCTGAGCGCCAGACGATTAATCAGGCGCGCTTCGCCGATTGCCGGCGCAACGATATTCACGGTGCCTCCTGCGCCCGCGCTGTCCGCGCGGGCGATTGCTGTGGGACGGATCGAAAAGACCTTCAGCGTCCTGTTATTTTTGCGCGAGCCATTGTGCGTAAGCAGCCAGCGTTTCTTCGTTCGGCGGGTACGTGCCGCGTAACGGCCGGCCTTCGTCGATACGCTGCGAGATGAAAACCTCGAGCTGCTCCTGCTCGATCGAATCGCGCGCGACGCCTTCGGCCATCGCGCGCGGCACGATCACGACGCCATCCACGTCCGCGACGACGATGTCGCCCGGATACACCGCCACGCCGCCGCATGCGATCGGCACGTTCACGTCGACCGCATGATGTTTCGCCAGATTCAGCGGTGCACTCGCGCCGGCGCACCACAGCGGCAGACCGAGTTCCGCGATCGTGCCGCTGTCGCGCACCGGTCCGTCGGAAACCATGCCCGCGACACCCCGTTTCGCGAGCCGCAGCGCGAGAATCGAACCGACCGAGGCCACCGTGCGCTCGCCCCGGCAGTCCTGCACCAGCACGCTACCCGGCGGCGCGGTTTCGACCGCCTTGCGCTGCGGGTGGTCGGGGTCCTGGAATATCCCGACGTGGTCGATGTCCTCACGCGCGGGAATGTTGCGCAGCGTGAACGCCGGGCCCACCAGATTCGCCGCGCCCGGCGCGGGTTTGACGAGCGGCGCGACGCCCTGCAAAAACACGTTGCGCAGGCCACGTTTGAACAGCTGCGTGGTGAGCGTGGCCGTGCTGACATGCCGGAGCTGCTCAAGCGTGGCGTCGCTGACGGTGATATCGGATGCAGTCATGAAGTGCCCTGAATGGGTTAGTGAATTTCCGGCTCGTTGCGCTTCGCCGCTTGCGACGTGTCTTGCGGCGCATCTTGCGTGGTCTGCTGAAGAGATGCCGGGGCGGACTCCGCGGGAGGCCTCACAGGCTCTTCGAGGAAGTCGAAATCGCAGCCCTTGTTCGCCTGCGTCACGTGCAGTTGATGCATGACGCCGAAGCCGCGCTCGAACGGCCGTTTTGGCGGCATCCATGCGGCCTTGCGCGCCGCCAGTTCCAGCACGCTGATATCGAGATGCAGGCGGCGGGCCGACACGTCGAGTTCGATCATGTCGCCATCCTTCACCAGTGCGAGCGGGCCACCGACGAACGATTCGGGCGCCACGTGCAGCACGCACGCACCGTAGCTCGTGCCGCTCATGCGCGCATCGGAAATCCGCAACATGTCGCGCACGCCCTGCTTCAGGAGCTTCTGCGGAATCGGCAACTGGCCCCACTCCGGCATGCCGGGTGCGCCGATCGGGCCGGCGTGCTGCAGCACGATCACCGAATCGGCGGTCACGTCGAGTTCTTCCGTGTCGATGCGCGCCGCCATGTCGGCGTAGTCGCGAAATACCACGGCCGGGCCGCGGTGCTTCAGCAGATGTGCTTCCATCGCGGCCGGTTTGATGACCGCACCGTCCGGCGCGAGATTGCCGGTCAATACCGCAAGCGCGTCGCTCGCGACGAGCGGATTGCCACGCTTGCGGATGACGTCGTCATCGAAAATTTCCGCGCCCTCGATGTTGGCGCCGAGCGTCGAGCCGTTGACGGTCATCTGCGTGCCGTCGATCAGCTCGCCCAGTTCGGCGAGCAGCGCGCGCAAGCCGCCTGCGTAGAAAAAGTCTTCCATCAGATACTGGCCGGATGGGCGCAGATTGCCCAGAACCGGTGTAATGCGCGCGAGTTCATCGAAGCGCGCTGTCGTCAGGTCGATGCCGGCGCGGCGCGCCACCGCCACGAGATGGACGATCGCATTCGTCGAGCCGGACATCGACAGCACGGTGGTGATGGCGTTGTCGAAGGACTTCGCGGTCAGGATGTCCGACGGCTTCAGGTCGGTCCATACCATCTCGACGATGCGCTGGCCGGTCAGCGAGGCAAACTGCGCGTGCCGCGAATCCACCGCGGGAATCGACGAGAATCCCGGCAGTGTCAGGCCGAGCGCCTCGGTGGCGCTCGTCATCGTCGAGGCCGTGCCCATCGTCATGCAGTGACCCGGCGAGCGCGCGATGCCGCTTTCGATGCCCTTCCACTCTTCCTCGGTGATTTTGCCCGCACGCAACTCGGCCCAGTATTTCCACGTGTCCGAACCGCTGCCCAGCGTCCGGCCGTTCCAGTTGCCGCGCAGCATCGGCCCGGCCGGCAGAAAGATCGCCGGCAGGTTCATGCTGAGCGCGCCCATCAGCAGGCCGGGCGTGGTCTTGTCGCAGCCGCCCATCAGCACGCAGCCATCGAACGGATAGGACTTCAGCAGTTCCTCGGTTTCCATCGCGAGGAAGTTGCGGTACAGCATCGTGGTCGGTTTCTGGAACGGCTCGGCAAGCGTCATCACCGGCATCTCGACCGGAAAGCCGCCCGCCTGCCAGATACCGCGCTTCACCTCTTCGACGCGCTGCTTGAAGTGCGTATGGCAGGAATTGATCTCACTCCAGGTGTTGACCACGGCGATCACTGGCTTACCCATGTAATCCGACGCGTGGTAACCCATCTGCGCGGTTCGCGAGCGATGACCGAATGAGCGCAGATCGTTCACGCCGTACCAGCGGTAACTACGAAGCTCTTCGGGAAGTTTTCGGTTCGAGGTCAAGCTGAGTTCCACCTATAAGATAAAGATTGCCGGTTCCGGGGCGCTGGGGCACGGGTACAGCGAGGATGCGCAAGCGCACCCCCGTGCGCCTCACCCGGCTAGAACAGGAATGCGATCCCCACCATGCCGACGAATTGCGAATTTGTCGACGACGGTGTCGCGTTCTGCGAATCGCCAACCGAGGGCGTCGCGTCGATGATATTGCCTGCGCCATTCGCGCCCAGCGTCTGGCCGCTGGCACGCTGATACGCCTCCAGTGCATACAGCGAGGTGCGCTTCGACAGGTGATAGGCCTCCTTCAGCGAGTACTGCTGATAGCGCGCCGCACTGGAGATGCCGTTCGCCTTCGACGCCAGCGTGTACGAGAACGCACCAGCCACATCGAAAGCCGGCGTGAAGCGGTACGTGGCGAGCGCGGCGTAGGTGTTGAACACAGCGGTGTCGCGGAAAATCGAGTGGTTGCCCGACACGTATTCGACGTTCGTATACGTGACGCCCATCATCAGGTTGCCGATCGTGTAGTTGGCGGCGGCCGCGATGTGCTGGATCGTCTTCGCCGACGCGTAGCCCGTGTTCAGCGAAGACGTGCCGAAGCTGCCGGTGGACGCCGGATCGAAGCCCGTGGTCTGTTGCGCGTTGTCCATGCGCAGATAGCCCGCCGCGAGGCCGATGGGACCAGTCGCATACTTGACGCCCGCGCTGATCGTCTGCCCCTTGCCGGTGCTGCCCGCAATGCCGCCGAGCGCGTACATGCCGCTGGCCTGCAGGCCGTTCCAGGTCGGCGTCGTATAGACCAGCGCGTTGTTGATGCGAATCGTCGTGTCGAGCCCGTCGATGTCGCCAGGATGCGCGCCGGTCGCGCCGGTCAGCCAGGTACTCGACGCAAGCGGCCCGACGAACAGGTAGTACGGCGTGTACTGGCGGCCCATCGTGAACGTGCCGTATTGCTGGTTCTGCAAACCCACGAACGCTTCGCGGTTGAAGATCTGCGAGGACGACGACAGGGCGCCGCTATTGAGATCGAAGCCGTTCTGCAAATCGAAGATCACGCTGGTGCCGCCGCCGATGTCCTCCACGCCGCGCAGGCCCCACTTCGACGCATACAGATTGCCCTGGCGCAGATAGAAGTTCGAATGACCCTTCTGGTTGTTGGCGTAGACGAACGCGTCGTCCACCGCCCCGTACAGGGTCACGCTGCTTTGCGCATTCGCCGCGCCGGCACCCAGTGCCGCACCTGCGATCAGTAATGCCTTTATTTTTCCGTGCTTCGTCATCACGCGTCTCCTTCATCCTGTTTTTGTAAATGCAGGCGCTTGCCTGCGAGGTACGCGTGGCCCGCCCGCTCAATGACATCGATATCATCGTCAACGTCAAAAAAACTGCCGGAGCAGTTTAGAAATGATAACGCAATCATTTAAACAAAATACAAAGGGTAAACCCTTGGCATTACGTGAATCGTGTGTTGCAAGGTGAGCTGAACGCTCCCCTCAGGCCGTCTCGCGTCCGACCAGCGTGAAGCCGATATCGATCTTCGGCCGCGCCGGCGAGCCGTCGAGCCGGTCGATCAAACAATGCGCGGCGGTGATGCCGATGCGGCTGCCGTCCATTTGAACCGTGGTCAGGGCCGGCACCAGGTCGGCCGAGAACTCGAGATCGCCGAAGCCGCACACGGCGAGCCGCGACGGCACATCGAGGCCGCGGGCCCTCGCCTCGCTCAGTACGCCGAGCGCGAGCAGATCGGAGCCGCAGAACACTGCATCGACATCCGGGCGCTCCGCGAGAATCGTGGCAAACGAGTTATGCCCCTGCGCCACCGAGCTTGGCGGCTTGACGAGGACCTGCGCGACATTGTCGATGCCATGACGCGCCATGGTCTCAATGAAGCCCTCGCGACGGGCCATCGCACGTTCGTCGTTGGCCGAGATAATGGCTGGACGCCGCTTGCCGCGCGCCAGAAAGCGCTCCGCCACAGCGACCCCCGCGTCGTGGTGCGAGAAGCCGACCAGCATGTCGACGGGCGTGTCGGTCATGTCCCATGTTTCGACGGTGGGAATATTGACGTTCAGCAGCCGTGCACGCAGCGCTGACGAACGCGCGACGCCGATCAGCAGCATCGCTTCCGGACGCCGGCTCAACAACGCGTCCAGCACCTGGCACTCGTCGACGTCGCTGTACCCGCTCAGGCCCAGCAAAACCTGATAGCCGGCGCGTGACATCGCGTTGCTGAATGCCTGGATGGATGCCGCGAACAGCGAATGCGTGACGGTCGGCACGATTGCGGCGATGAGCCGCGACCTGGACGACGACAGGCTGCCGGCGAGCCGGTTCGGCACATAGCCGAGCTGCTGGACGGCAAGCTGGATACGTTTGAGCGTTTCCGGCGCGACAACCTGAGGATTGTTGAGCGCGCGCGACACCGTGATCGGCGATACGCGCGCCAGCGTCGCGACTTCAGTTAGACGGATCTCCCGTGATCCGCCACGCGGCCGTTTGCCGGCAAACGGCGCCACTTTTTCTTTTGGGCTGGGCATTAATAGTCTGATTCACGGTCTGCACAATTGTTACGCGGAAATTCCCGGAAGGACGGCCCGGTAACTTCTTCCCGGGCCGTCCTTCCAGATTGTGCGCGAATCAGAGTCTACCTTACGCCGCGGGCCTTCCCGCAACAAAACCAGGACACAACACAAGCCGTTGCCGGCTTCAACGCAGCGTTCAGGCCGACGTAGTGTGCTGCCCGCGCAGCTTCACCGGCGTCATGCGCGGCATCAGCAGATGAATGACACCGAGCGCGACCAGATAGGCCGACGCACCAACCGCGAAGAGCGCCCAGTACTGACCCGTGCGCTGCAACGTCTCGCCGATTACGCCTGAGTAGAAGAACGAGCCGACCATGCCTGCCACGCCGCCGATACCGATCACGGTGCCAACCAGCCGGCGCGGGAACACGTCGCCGACCGTGGTGACAAGATTCGCGGACCACCCCTGGTGAGCCGCGGCGGCCAGACCGACGGCGAACACCGCATACCACAGGCTTTGAAAATGCGAGAGCGTGGCAATCGGCAGGACGCACACCGCGCAGATGCCCATTGCGACCTTGCGTGCGACATTCGGCTTGCTGGAGCGCTTCATCAGACTGGACGACAGCCAGCCGCCCGCCACACTGCCGCCGGATGCCATCGCATAAATGACGATCAGCGGCAGACCCAGATTGCTGATGTCGATGTGCCGCGACTCGTTGAGCCATTTGGGCAGCCAGAACAGATAGAACCACCACACCGGATCGGTCAGCAGCTTGCCGAAAATGAACGCCCAGGTTTCGCGGTACTTCAGCACCGAAAGCCAGCTCACGGATTGCTCGACGCCTTCGTCCTGGTCCGCATTGATGTACGCCAGTTCGCCCGCCGATACCGACGGATGCTCCGCGGGAGGACGGTACACCAGCAGCCACACCGCCAGCCAGACGAAACCGGTCGCCCCTGCCACGACGAAGGTCGCACGCCAGCCCCACATGACCGCGGCAATCGGCACGAACGCCGGCGCGACGATCCCGCCGATGGTGGCGCCCATGTTCCACAGGCCGGTGGCCAGCGCGCGTTCCTTCTTCGGAAACCACGTGGCCGTGGTGCGGATGGCGACCGGGAAGTTCGCCGCCTCGCTGAAGCCCAGAAAACCGCGCACGGCCGCGAAGCCCGGGACGGTCGCCGCCACCGCGTGCAGCATCGCGGCGAGGCTCCACATCGCCATCGCACCACCGTAGACCACTTTGGTGCTGAACCGGTCAGCGATCCGGCCAAACGTCGCAAGGCCCACTGCATAGGTGACCGTGAACACCATCACGGTCTGCGCGTACTGGATCTGGTTCCAGCCAATATCCTTTTGCAGCAGTGGGGCCAGCAACCCCAGCATCTGGCGATCCATGTAGTTGATCGTCGTCGCAAAAAAGATGAGCGCGCAAATGGTCCATCTGTATCGTCCGCTGGCCGCTTTTCTGGCAACGGAAGTGGCTTCCATGATTTTCATCCGTGTCTCCGCAAGTTTTTTATCGATGGTATCGCTGTCATTTCAAATTAGCAGACAGCGCACCTCGCCGCGCAAGTATAGACCGGAATGGTATCGCTGTCATTTCATGTGGTCAACATGCCCCTGCTCCATGTCGACTCAGTGGTCGTGGTTAGCGGGTTCGACGTTGGGGATGGGACCGCGAGTATCTTGCATGGGACCGACCGTCCGCCTGGCGTAGCCTTCAGCGTTCCTGTCTGGCCTGACGTTCAACCAGTGGCAGCGTCATCAACCGCCCCCGCGCAGGTCTGGCCGCGCTGTCGCCGCAAAGACGCAGACACATCCAGGCAGTGGCGAGATTGCTGCTCACGACCGCCTTGCCGATCGAAGTCTCGATTTTCGCGATGACAGCCGCCGCCCGTACCGCCGTGCAGGAGATGAAGAGCGCGTCGGATTCTTCAGCCATTGCGTCAAGCGCGCACGCGACGATATCGTCGTGCGAAATCCGCGCCATCTCCCGGTCATCGGTCAAACCGAGGCACGTGAAGCGGTCGATGATGAAACCTTGTGCAGTGAAGTACCCGGCCATCGGCTGGCTGGTTTCAACGGTATAAGGCGTCAGCACGCTGATGCGGCGCGCGCCAAGCGCTTTTAGCGCGGTCACCGCGGCGGCCGTCGGCGTGACGACCTGTGCCTCGGGTTTCGCCGCATGAATCGCCCGTTCGATCTCCGCGTCGCCGATCATGACGGACGCCGACGTGCACGAATACATCACCACGTCGAGCGCTTCGCCGGGCAGGATCAGCGCGGCGCCGGCGGTCAGCGACGGCTGCATCGCGAGCAGATTCTCCCGTGTTACCGGGTTTGCATACGGCACGCGATTCACGTAGATACCGATACGCTCATTCGCGACGAGTGCCGCAAAGTCCGGCTCGGTCGTGTGATCGGTTGCGAGGATCACGAGGCCGATGCGCTTTTCGAGCGCACGCTCGTCGAGTTGCGGCGTTTTGCTTAACGGATGGATCACGGTCGGCATCGTCTAGTGCCCGAGATGGGGATAACGTTTTTCGAGCAGCCGTACACCGACCACCGCGACAAGGCTGATACACAGAAACAGCACGCCGACGAGCGTCATCGGTTCGAGGTAACGGTAGTCCGTGTTCGCGACGATCTTCGCCTCGTTCATCAATTCGAGAACCGTGATCGCCGATAGCAACGGCGTTTCCTTGAACATCGAAATCAGATAGTTCGCGAGCGCGGGCAGCATCGGCGGGACCGCTTCGGGCAAGATGATGTGCCGCCACATCTGCACCGGACTCAGGTTGCACGCCCGGGCGGCTTCCCATTGCCCACGGGGTACGTTTTCAATGCCGGTCCGGTAAACCTCGGCCGTATACGTCGCGTAATGAACGCCGAGCGCGAGTACACCGGCGGCGAGCGCCGGCATCCGGATACCGATATCGGGCAACACATAGAAAACAAAGTAAAGCTGCACGAGCAACGGGGTGCCACGAATAAAGCTCGCCACGGCCGTTGTGGTACGCGACACCGCGCGATTCGGCGAAAGCTTCAGGATCGCGAACGCCATGCCGGTCACCGCCGCCACCACCGCGCCAAGCAGGGTCGCGAGCACGGTGATCTTCAGGCCCTGCAGCAGGATCGGCATGATCTCGCGCGCGAAACTCCAGTCCCATTCCATACGGTTATCTCCTCATCCCGTCGAGACCAAAGGTCATCCGGCGTTCAAGCTTGCGCACGCCGAACGAAATCAGGCAGGCCATTGCGAAATACAGCGCGAGAATCGTCGCGAACGGTATCAGCGTATTGCCGGTTTGCGCGCGTACGACCTGCGCCTGGAACGTCATGTCGCCAAGCGAGATCAGCGAGACGACTGCCGTGCCCTTGAGCAGCTCGATCGCGTTGTTGCCAAAGGTCGGCAGCATCAGCGGCAAGGCTTGCGGCAGGATCACGTGACGCATGCGCTGATACGTGGACAGATTCAGCGCGACGCATGCACTCCGCTGCTCGTCGCCGATCGCGACGATCGCGCCACGTACTACTTCGGCGCCGTACGCGCCCACGTTCAGGCCGAGTGCGAGCACGCCGGCCTGGAGCGGCGTCAGTGTGAATCCGACCATCGGCAATACGAAATACGCCCAGAACAGCTGGACGAATACCGACGTGCCGCGGAAAAACTCGATATACGAGGTAGCGAGCGCGCGCACCGCAAGGAATCGGGACAGCCGCCCGAGTCCCGCGACGAAGGCCATCACGAGCGCAAGCACCGTCCCCATCACAGTGAGTTCAACGGTTGCCTCCGCGCCTTTCAGAATCAGCAGCAGATAGCCGGACCAGTCGTTCATGAGCGCACCTCGCAGGCAACGGAATGACCGTCTGGCGTGCTACTGCATAGCGTGCCAGACGGCCTGGGCAGATCTAGTTCTTCGCCGCGCACAACTTGTCGCGGGTCGTCGACATCGCCGCCTTTGCCGAGAATCCGTACGGCTCGACGATCTTTGCGAACTCGCCGGATTCCTTCATCTTCTTCAGTTCGACGTCGAAAGCATCGCGCAGTGCGGTGTCCTGCTTGCGAAATGCCACGCCGTCGCATTGCACGGGCGTGCCCTGCACCGGCGCGATCGATTCGAGGTTCGCGTCTTTCGCTTTGGTGAGCAGGTCGCTGATCGACAACAGCGGCAGTGCGAACGCATCGATGCGACCGTCCTGCAGCATCTTCAGTCCACTCTGACCGTCCGGCACGATGATGACGCGTTCGGTCGGAATATGCGCGGCGGTCGCGAGTTTCTGTTCGGTCGTGCCGCCTTCGACGCCGATCACAGCCGCAGGATCCCTGGCGATTTCCTCGTAGGTCTTGATGCTTTTGGTGTTGCCCTTCTTGACGGCGAACGCCTCCACCGCGCACAGCACCGGCTCCGAATACGCGACGGCGGCGCAGCGCTGCGGCGTCATGAAGAGACCCGCTGCGATCGCATCATGCCGTCCCACCGCGAGGCCCGGAATCATCGCGCCATACTCGGAGATCGACGCGACGATATCGTTGACACCCAGCTTCCTGAACACCGCACGCGCCACATCAGGCCCGGCGCCCGTCACCTTGCCGTCGGCGCCGACCGCGGTAAACGGCGGTTCGTTGGCGATCGCGATGCGCGCGAAACCTTGCTCCCTGAGTTGCGCCAGTTTGTCCTGCGCGGCGACCGCAAGGCCGGTCAAGGTCAGCAGCGACAACGTCCCCGTGATCAGAATCCCTTTCAATTTCATGATTTTTGGCTCCTAAAGCGTGGTGGTGTGCAACGACAGGCGTGTGTGGCGTGGTGTGGTATACGACGGTCAGATCCGGCGCCCCCCCGCGATGATCTTGCGAAGAAATGCCTTGGTGCGCTCATGCTCTGGATGACTGAAGATATCTTCGGGCTTGCCCTCCTCCACGATCCTGCCGCGGTCGAAAAACAGCACACGGTCGGCAAAATCGTGTGCGAAACCCATTTCATGCGTGACGAGCAACATCGTCATGTCGGTCTGTCTGGCGAGCCGCTGCATCACGTTCAGCACTTCTTCCACAAGCTCGGGATCGAGCGCTGAAGTCACTTCGTCGAACAGCATGATTCTCGGTGCGAGGGCAAGCGCCCGCGCGATTGCCACGCGCTGCTTCTGGCCGCCGGACAGTTGCGCCGGACGGCTCTTTGCCTTGTCGGCCATTCCGACCATGTCGAGTAGTTCCAGCGCACGCTTTTCCGCCGACTCGCGGCTCTCGCCCTTGGTCAGCATTGGCGCGAGCGTCACGTTATCGAGCACGCTCTTGTGCGGAAACAGATTGAAGTGCTGGAAGACCATGCCGATCTTCTCGCGCATCCTCTGCAGATGGCGCTCGTTCGCAGGCACCATCTGGCCGCCGCGCGGCATATGAAACAGCTGCTCGCCGTCTACTTCGATGTGGCCGCCATCGATCGATTCGAGCGTCATCAGAATGCGCAGGATCGTGGTCTTGCCGGAACCCGACGGGCCGATCAGCGCGAGCTTCTCGCCCGGCATCACGTCGAGCGAGAGTTCGTCGAGCACGGTCAGCGCGCCATAACGCTTCGTGATGCGATCAATACTGATCAACGGCTTCGTCATCGACGCCTCCCGGCGTGGCAAAAAGGTGTCGCCAGATGCGGCCGGGCAGTCCGGGGGAAGGGTCGCCGGGGCGACGCCTGAAACGCCCAGCATGTCGGTGACTCGCGCGGTGTTCATATCGATCCGGTTCCCGTTCGTCATACCTGACCTCATTGAATGGGGTGCTGCGAGAACAACTCTGCAAACGAGAATACAAAGCCATATTCGGTATCCGATTGCTCTAGAACAATTCTTTTCCCCGCGAAAACCGGGCCACGCCATAAGGCGAAAGGCTGTCCGGGCAAGAAGCCGGCGTGCGGGTCAGGGACAACACCTATAAGCGCAGCGCGAAAAAGCTGACGATGTCGCCAGGTTCCACGCCCCCGGTTCAGGTCGGTGGCGAAGATTGAACTAGCACATTAAAAGCCGTTTTTCGCGGCATTAGACTGCGGCCATCAAAGCCTGCAGGTGTCTCATTGCGTGCACGAGGCACCGCCTTTCGCAACGACGTCACGAAGAGAGAGGGGAAGATGTCAGATACAACGCAACAGGAACCGCGGACCACGGCGCCCGTCGTACGCCTGCCATTCGAACGTGCCGAATACGCCGCCCGTATCGGCAAGACGCGCAAGGCAATGCAGGCGGCAGGGATCGAATTGCTGATCGTCTCCGATCCGACCAACATGGCGTGGCTCACCGGTTATGACGGCTGGTCGTTCTACGTGCATCAGTGCGTGCTGCTCGCGCTGGACGGCGAACCGGTCTGGTTCGGCCGTGGCCAGGACGCGAACGGTGCAAAGCGCACCGTGTTCATGGAGCACGGGCAGATAGTCGGATATCCGGATCATTACGTGCAGTCGGCCGTGCGGCATCCGATGGACTACCTCGCGCGTGAGGTAATCGAAGCGCGCGGCTGGGGCGCGTTGAAGATCGGCGTGGAAATGGACAACTACTATTTCAGCGCCGCGGCTTATCGCTCGCTCGTCGCTCATCTGCCGAAGGCGAAATGGCAGGACGCAACCAGCCTCGTGAACTGGCAGCGCGCCGTCAAGTCGCCGCGTGAAATCGAATACATGCGCGTGGCCGCACGCATCGTCGAAAAGATGCATGCGCATATCGTCGAGCGGATCGAACCCGGCATGCGCAAGAACGATCTCGTCGCCGAGATCTACTCGGCGGGTATTACCGGCGTCGACGGTTACGGTGGCGACTATCCGGCAATCGTGCCGCTGTTGCCGACCGGCGCCGATGCCGCGGCCCCGCATCTGACCTGGGACGACACGCCCTTCGCCAGGGACGCGGGCACGTTCTTCGAAATCGCCGGCTGCTTCAAGCGCTATCACTGCCCGCAATCGCGCACCGTGTACCTCGGCAAGCCGCCGAAGCATTTCATCGACGGCGAGCGCGCGGTGGTGGAAGGCATCGAGGCAGGCCTCGCCGCCGCCAGACCCGGCAACACGTGCGAAGACATCGCCAACGCGTTCTTCGCGATGCTGCACAAATACGGCATCGAGAAAAACAGCCGCTGCGGCTATCCGATCGGTGCGAGCTATCCGCCTGACTGGGGCGAACGCACGATGAGCCTGCGGCCGGGGGACAAGACGGTCCTCGAACCGGGCATGACGTTTCACTTCATGCCCGGACTGTGGCTCGACGACTGGGGACTCGAAATCACCGAAAGCATTCTGATTACGGAGTCCGGTGTCGAGACGTTCTGCAACACGCCGCGCAAGCTGTTCGTCAAACCATAAGCTCACCTACCCCTGTGCCGCCGCGGCCGCGTCGCGCACAGGGACACGTTAAAGGGAAAACATGCTTCCCAGAACAATGAAGGCCGTCGTGCTGACCGACCACGGCGGCCTCGACAAACTCGTCTATCGCGACGACGTGCCGGTTCCCGCCTGCCAGGCCGGCGAAGTGTTGCTCGAAGTCACCGCTTGCGGGCTGAACAATACCGACGTATGGGTCCGCGAGGGCGCATACGGTACGGACGACGATCCGCAAGCCGTCTCCACCTGGCGGCGCGGCCGCTCGACGCTGTCGTTCCCGCGCATTCAGGGCGCGGATATTGTCGGACGTGTGGTCGCGGTGGGCAGCGGGGTCAGCGATGCCCGTATCGGCGAACGCGTGATCGTCGATGCATCGATTTATAACCGCGACGACGACAGCCTCGCCGATATCGACTACATCGGCCACGGCCGCGACGGCGGTTACGCCGAATACACCGCAGTGCCCGCGGAGAGCGCACATCGTGTCGATTCCACTTACTCCGACGCCGAACTCGCGACGTTCTGGTGCGCGTATCACACCGGCGAACAGATGATCGAACGCGCTGCGGTAAAAAGCGGCGAAACGGTGCTCATCACGGGCGCCTCCGGCGGTGTCGGCTCGGGAATCATTCAACTGTGCCGCGCACGCGGGGCGATTCCGTATGCCGTGGTCAGCAAGGGCAAGGAAGATGCGGTGCTCAAACTCGGCGCGCAAGGCGTGATGCTTCGCGACAGCGAGAATTTCGCCACGGAAGTAGAACGGATGACCGGTGGGCGGCCGGTCGATATCGTGGCCGACCTGGTCGGCGGCGCGCTGTTCGGCAAGCTGCTCAATGTGCTTCGGCCGGAAGGCCGTTACACCACGGCCGGTGCCATTGCCGGACCGGTAGTCCAGCTGGACCTGCGCACGATGTACCTGAAGCAGTTACAGCTGAA
The DNA here is from genome assembly GCF_907164545.1 of Paraburkholderia gardini. Taxonomy (NCBI): domain Bacteria; kingdom Pseudomonadati; phylum Pseudomonadota; class Betaproteobacteria; order Burkholderiales; family Burkholderiaceae; genus Paraburkholderia; species Paraburkholderia gardini. Next base: position 37,828 of record NZ_CAJQZB010000009.1, read on the forward strand.
CGGGTCTTCGCAAGGGACGCGCGGCGCCTTCAAACGCGTGCTCGGTTATATCCAGGCCGGCACGATCAAGCCCATTCTGGCTGCGATGTATCCCCTGTCGCAGTTCCATGAAGCGCAAACGCAATTCATGGCCAGGCGCTTCGTGGGCAACATCGTTGTGATTCCAGACCGGCACTACACGCAAGCCACAAAACAGGCCTGAATAGCGGGCCTGCATAACACACAGCCGGGCCAGCGATCATCCGCTGGCCCGGCTGTTTTCTACTCGCTTCCCATACGATCATCGACTGGAACACCGGTGTGTGCCGCCACTCGCTGCGGCACACACCGGCGCGTCGCTTCGTTACGCGGAGGCTGCTGGAGCCAGAACCTGCGACGCGACTTCATCCACCGCTTCACGTGCCAGCTTCACGATTTCGTCCACCTCATCACGCGTGGTGATCAACGGCGGCGCGAAGCCCAGGATGTCGCCGTGCGGCATGGCGCGCGCGATCAACCCGCGCTGCAACGCGGCAGCGGAGACGCGCGGGCCGACCTTCAGCGTCGCATCGAATGGTTGACGCCCGTCCTTGTCGGCCATGAATTCGAGCGCGGCCAGCATGCCCACGCCGCGCACTTCGCCGACCAGCGGATGAGAATCGAACGCCGTGTGCAACTGTTCGAGCAGATACGCACCGGTTTGCGCCGCGTTCTGCGTGAGATTCTCACGCTCGAGAATATCGAGGTTCGCGAGCGCCGCGGCGGCGCAGATCGGGTGACCCGAGTAGGTCCAGCCATGCCCCATCGCGCCGGATTCCTGCGATGCCTTGTCGATCACGTCCCACACGCCTTCGCTGACGATCACGCCCGACAGCGGCGCATACGCGCTGGTCAAACCCTTCGCCACGGTGATCAGATCCGGCGTGATGCCGTAGTGTTGCGCGCCCATCTTCGAGCCGAGTCGGCCGAAACCGCACACCACTTCATCGCAGATCATCAGGATGTCGTGCTTCTTCAGCACCTGCTGGATCGCCGGCCAGTAACCCGCCGGCGGCGGCAGGATGCCGCCCGTGCCCATCACCGGTTCGGCGATGAAGGCCGCGATCGTATTCGCGCCTTCCTTCGCAATCAGTTTTTCCAGTTCCTCCACACAGTACGCAACGAATTGCGCCTCGTTCATGCCGGCCGGCGCCTGCCGGTACCAGTGCGGACACACCGTATGCTTGACACGCTCGACCGGCAAATCGAAATACTGATGGAAGCTCGGCAAGCCGGTCAGACTGCCGGTGACGATTCCCGAACCGTGATACCCGCGCTGGCGCGAGATGATTTTCTTCTTGTCCGGGCGGCCCTTCACGTTGTTGTAATACCAGACGAGCTTGATCTGCGTTTCGTTCGCGTCCGAACCGGACATGCCGTAGTACACCTTCTTCATGCCCTGCGGCGCCCAGTCGATGATGCGCGACGACAGTTCGATGATCGTATCCGTCGAGTGACCGACGTACGTGTGGTAGTACGCCAGCTTCTTCGCCTGCTCGTAGATCGCTTCGGCAACCTCGGTGCGGCCATAGCCGATGTTCACGCAATACAGACCCGCGAAAGCGTCGATAAACGTCTTGCCTTGATGGTCTTCGATGCGAATGCCTTTCGCACCGGTCACGATGCGCCCGGGCAGTGCCCCGCTCGCATGGTCGTGAGCGTGCGTCGAGGGATGCATGAAGTGCGCGCGATCGGCGTCGAAGAGTTGGTCGAGCTGGGTCATGAGAAGCTCCTTTATATGATCGATGAGAGGACTGGATGGGCTCAGGCGGTCGCAGCCGCTGCGCGGTGAGCGGGAAGGCTGCCGGTTACCGGCAAACCGAGTTGGCCGAGGCAGAAATAACGGGTTTCGACAAACGGCTCGAAGCCTTCGACCCCGCCTTCGCGGCCGAGTCCGGATGATTTGATGCCGCCGAATGGAATCGGCGCGCCGGTGAATTTCGCGCCGTTTACCGACACCATGGCGAAGTCGAGACGGCGAATCAGTTGAAACACCGTGTTGAGATCTTTCGCGCAGACATACGCGGCGAGGCCGTATTCGGTGTCGTTCGCGCGTTCAATGGCTTCGTCGAGCGAGTCGAACGGCGAGACCGCCGAGATCGGCGCAAAGTTTTCTTCGTCGTAGATGCGCATGCCGGGCGCGGCGTCCGCGACCACGGTCGGTTCGAAAAACCAGCCTCCGCGTTCATGGGCCGCGCCGCCGGCCGTAATGCGCGCGCCCTTCTCTTTCGCGTCGGCAATGCGCTGCGCGGTGGCGTCGAACGCCGCCTGATGCATCAGCGGACCGACGTCCACGTCCGCTTCGAATGCAGCACCGACCTTCAGCGCTTTCACGGCTTCGCTATATTGCGCGACGAACGCTTCGTACAGCGGGCGGGCAACGAAGATGCGATTCGCCGCGCAGCAGTCCTGACCCGAAGTCTGAAACTTCGCCGCGATCGCGACGCGTACAGCCTGATCGGGATCGGCATCTTCGGTCACGATGAAGGGCGCGTTGCCGCCGAGTTCGAGTGCCGTCTTCTTGATGCCGGCCTGGGCCGCGGTCTGCATGACCCGCGCGCCGACGCGCGTTGAACCCGTGAAGCTCACCGAGCGCACCCGGGTATCGCGCACCAGCGTTTCCATCGCCATTTGCGGCTCGCCGAGCACGACATTGAATACGCCTGCGGGAAAGCCCGCTTCTTCCGCGAGTTGTGCGAGCGCGAGCGCGGAGAACGGCGTTTCATGCGCGGGCTTCACCACCACGCTGCAACCGGCGGCGAGCGCGGCGGCGGCCTTGCGCGTAATCATCGCGCAGGGGAAATTCCACGGCGTGATCAGCGCCGCCACACCGACCGGCTCGATCACCGTGCCCAGGTGCGCGCCGTCGATATGCGTGGGAATCGTGCGGCCGTTCAGACGTCGCACTTCATGCGCGAACCATTCGACGAAACTCGCGCCGTAGGCGATTTCGCCCCGCGCTTCGGCGAGCGGCTTGCCCTGCTCGAGCGACAGAATCGCAGCCAGGTCATGCTGATGGCACAGGATCAGCTCATGCCAGCGCAACAGCAGTGCCGAGCGTTTAGCGACCGGCAGCCAGCGCCATGTAGAGAACGCACGCTGCGCCGCATCGACTGCTTCGGTGATTTGCGAGGCGTCGAGCATCGGCACGTGGCCGAGCACCGCCTGATTCGCCGGATTCTGCACGGCGACACTCGCGGCGCTCGCGCTATGTACCCAGCGTCCGTCGACGTAACACAGCGATTTGAATAAAACCGGATGACCCAGCAACATGACGATCTCCTGCGTGCGATGTATGTCTGTCACTGTACTTCCGGTGGCGAGGCGGTTTTTCTGGTTGTGGCGTCGCAAAACCGGTGTTTTTTCTGGATTTCACCGCGACGCGTGGCGATTTTCTGGCGAGATCGCGATGCGCTTTAACTACCGTCGCCAATCGTTTGTTCCGCCCAGTCAGGCAAGCCTTCCGCGTTGCTCTTCACCACCTTCGTGACGATGTAGGTAAAGTACTTTTCGATACCCAGTTCGTCGGTCAGGAGCGAATCGATGAAGCGTTGGTAGTGGTCGATGTCGCGCGACATCACGTGCATCACATAGTCGACGCCGCCGCCTGTCGCGTGGCATTGCACGACCTCCGGTGCGGCGGCGATCCGCTCCTCGAAGCGCCGCATGTCGTGCGCGGTATGGCGCGCCAGCGTGACCTCGACCACCACGCGGCTGCCCTTGAAGGCGCGCACCCAGTCGATATCGGCGCGATAACCGCGAATCACGCCGCCCTCTTCCAGGCGTTTGACGCGCTCCCACGCCGGCGAGATCGACAGATTGATCTCCCCGGCGAGATGCGACTTGGTGATGCGTCCGTCGTGCGCGAGGATGCGCAAAATCGCCAGATCGTAGCGGTCGAGTTTCATCGCGAGATCAGACCGTCACCGGTATGCCGCGCTCGACGACATCGGCCACCACCGCCACCGTATCGCCGATCCGCACGAGGCCCGGAAAATGCCGGGCCGCGAGCAGCCCGCTGCGTCGCGCGCGATATTCGACGGGCGCGACGCCGGTACGCGAGGCGTCGTAGATCCGCGCGATCACTTCGCCGCTTTCAACGCTCTCGCCCAGGTCCTTGCACAACTCCAGCAGACCGTCGTGTTCGCTCGTCGTAAAGCAGGTACTGTCGGGCATGTCGAGCAGCGTCGTGGTGCGCGGGGTTTCATGCCTTGTCTGACGCATGGCCTCGTCTTGCCCGAGGATGCCCGCGTGCTGCAGGAAGCCGCGCACGCCCTGCTCCGCCACCGCCACGCTTTGCACCGTCGCCGTACCGCCGCCGCCGAGTTCGGTCGACACAAAAACCTTGCCCGCTTCTTCAACCGCTGTGTCGTACAGGCCGACGCTATCGAGTTCGAGCATCCGCATTGAATACGGTGCACCGAACGCATGCATCGCCGCTTCGCACCGGGCCTGCTGACCGGCATCCGGCAGCAGATGAATCGCGCCGAACGGAACGAAGTCGAGCGTGCGGCCACCGGCGTGCAGATCGAGCACGTAATCGGCGAGCGGCAACAGATAACGCTGAAAATAATCGGCGATCTTTTCGGTGATCGTGCCGTCCGGTTTGCCGGGAAAACTGCGATTCAGATTGCCACGATCGATCGGCGACGTGCGGCTGCCCGCGCGGAACGCGGGAAAATTCATGAACGGCACGATGATCACGCGCCCTTTGACGTCTTTGGCTTTCAAGGTCGCGGCCAGCTTCGACAACGCGATCGGGCCTTCGTATTCGTCGCCGTGATTGCCGCCGGTGAGGAGCGCCGTCGGTCCGTCGCCGTTGCGGATCACCGTGACCGGAATCATCTCCGCACCCCACGCGGACGTGTCGTGCGAATGTGGCAACTTCAGAAAGCCATGTTGTTCGCCCCCGGCGTTGAAATCGACCGTCGGCTGAATAGGTGATGCCCGCATATGTATTACTCCGTCACGAACAGCTTGCACGGCGTGCCATGGAACATTTCGATGCCGGAACACGCCCGTATCCCGTTCCTTCCCGTTATGTCGTTTCAGACGTCGTCCCGTCCTGGCGCTTCACGTCATTGCGAAAAACCGTCCCCGCGCCCGCGGCATGCGCCCGCTTCAATGCGAGCGAGGCAATCGCGGTGTCCTGCGCGCCGGTGCCGGTCAGGTCGCAGATCGTCACATCGGTTTCATCGACGCGGCCCGCGGCCTGCCGGGCAATCACCTGACCCAGCTCCGTTATCGCGGCGTCGGCGCGCATCACGCCAGCCTTCAGCGCGTGATGCAACTCGCCCAGCACGCGCGTTTGCTGCGCGCGGTCGCATACATAGCGTGCCGCCGCGAGCGCTGCCGGCGCGATTTCATTCTTGTGCTCGGTGTCGGAACCCATCGCCGTGATGTGCAGGCCTGGATGCAGGTCCCCGGCTTCGATCAGGGGCGTGCGGCTTGGCGTGGTGGTGATCGCGACGTCCGCTTCGGCGAGCGCATCGTGGACATCGCGTGCAACGTCGCAGCGCACGCCGAGCGAGGCGGTTATCTCCTGCGCGAAACGCTGTGCGCTAGCCGGATTACGCGCCCATACGCGCACATGTTCGACACGACGCACCAGCATCAACGCCCGCAATTGCAGATGTGCCTGCTCGCCGGCGCCAAGCACCGCGACTTGCGGCGTATGCCGCTTCGCCAGCCAGCGCGCGGCGACCGCGCCGGCGGCTGCCGTGCGCACGGCCGTCAGATAACCGTTGTCGAGCAGCACCGCTTCGGTCAGGCCGGTCCTTGCCGACAACACCAGCATCAGCCCGTTCAGACTCGGCAAACCGAGCGACGGATTGTCGAAAAACCCGGGACTCACCTTGATAGCGAAGCTGTCGAAGCGCGGCAGATACGCCGTCTTGACGTCGACTTCGCCGTTGTGTCCAGGCAGATCGAGACGCAGGATCGGCGGCATCGCGACAGCTTCGGTGGCGAGTGCGAGAAAGGCTGCTTCGACCTGGTCGACGGCGGCAAGATCGAGCGGCACGAGTTGGCGAAGCTCAGCTTCGCCGAGGAGCGTGATCGAGGTCATGAGACAGTGTGCGAGGCAGGTTGGGTCGACGCGGCATCGACGATGCGGCGGTGCTGGTCCATATCGATATTGGCGCCCGTCACGATGAGCACGAGCGGCCCGCGTTTGATGCGCCCGGCCGGCAATACGCCATCGAGCAAGGCGGCGATGCCTGCAGCGGCCGCGCCTTCCACGACGAGCCGTTCATGCCGGTATGCATGCACGATGCCGCGTGCGATCGACGCTTCGTCGAGCAATACGGTCTCGTCGATCAGATCGCGCGTGAGCGCATACGTATAGCGGTTTTCGAGTCCGATGCCGCCGCCGAGCGAATCGGCGAGCGTTTCGACCTCTTCCACGAGTACCGGCTGGCCGGCCGCAAGACTCGCATGCATTGCGGCGCCACGCGCCATCGTCACGCCGGTCAGGCCGATCGCGCGATTCGCGCTTTTGGCGGCGAACGCAATGCCGGCAAACAGGCCGCCGCCGGATAGCGGCACGACGATGTTCGCGACCTCCGGCAACGCCTCGACGATTTCGAGTCCGATGGTCCCCTGACCGGCGATCACGTGCGGATCGTCGAATGGCGGGACGTAGGCAAAGCCTTCTTCGCGCACCAGTCTCAACGCTTCATGTTCAGCTTCGTCCTGGCTTTTGCCGGCAATCCGCACGTGCGCGCCGAGCGCCCGGACCGCATCGACCTTATTCCCCGGCACCAGCGTCGACATGCAGACCGTCGCATCGATACCCAGCGCGCGGGCCGCATGCGCAACCGCGCGGCCGTGATTGCCCGTCGAGGCGGTCACGACTTTCCGGCAGCCCTGTTCGGCAAGTCGGGCGAGTGCGTTGGTGGCCCCGCGCAGCTTGAAGCTGCCGGTCGGCTGCACGGTTTCGAGTTTCAGAAACACCGGCGTGCCCGCCCTCGCCGACAAGCTTTGCGATTCGACGAGCGGCGTATGGCAGACGCGCCCCTCGATACGGCGACGCGCGCGGTAGACATCGGCTAACGACAGAACGGACATGAACGCGGCCCTGCACGAAAGGGTTCAATTCCGATGCTGTCGCACTTGCGTTGTTACGCTGGTTGCGGCCGCATCGTTTTCAATGCAGCCCAGTCTAATGTTCTAAAAAACGATTTCCATTGTCCTAGTTCATTTCATGCGAGCAGAGCGGAATCCACTTGAGGTCAGGTGAAATCGTGCACCTGCGGGTACTGCTCGAACACGTCGCGCATCGTTTCCAGTGCGCTTTTATAGGTCTCTTCGCCGACCTCGGCGCCGACGCACACGCGTACCGCATTCGGCCGGTCCGCGTCGCGCACGAGAAATGGATCAGGCGAAGTCACGGCAATATCGCGGTTGCGCAGTTCCCTCACCAGACGGTCGGTACGCCAGTGGTCGGGCACGCGCAACCAGGCAGACAGTGCCTGAGGATGCGCGCCGAGCACATAGTTGCCGAGCGTTTGCTGCAATTGCGCCTGACGCCGCCCCAGAAGCTCGCGCTGTATTTCCACGAGCCGTGCGGCAGTTCCATCGACGATCCAGCGCGTCGCCACCTCGGCCATCGGCGGCGTCGCCATCCAGCTGCTCACACGCAGCACGCTTTCCGCGCGTAGCGCGAGCCGCCGCGGAGTGGCGAGATAGCCGATCCGCAAACCGGCCATGACCGACTTCGTCAAACTCGTGCAATAGAACGACAGATCGGGAATCAGACTCGAAATCGGTGTGCCGGCTTTTGCCGGCAAGGGACCGTAGACATCGTCCTCGATAACGTACACGCCGTAGCGCTCGGCGATTTTCGCAATCGCGCGACGCCGCGAATCGGGCATCAGCGCGACCGTGGGATTGTTCAGGGTGGGCGTGCAGACAAGGGCCGTGATGCGCTCGCTATCGCACATCTCCTCGAAGTGTTCGGGGTGAATGCCGTACTCGTCGATCTCAAGACCCTTCAACGTGAAGCCCAGTACGTTCGCCGAGCCGATCACGCCGTGATCCGTGAGGCTTTCGCACAGCACCGTGTCGCCGGGTCCCACCAGCGAAGCCAGCGCCAGAAAGATGCCATGCGCGGCGCCGTTCGTGACCAGCAGCGTATCCGCCGAAGCCGGCATGCCCAACGACGCGAGCCACGCGATCCCGGCCTGCCGGTGATGCTCGAAGCCCGCGATGGGCCGGAACGCGCGAATCCAGGGCTGGTCGTCGAGCGTCGAGAGCGTCGCGCACACCTTGCGCCACATGGCGTCGTGTTCCTGCGTATGGATGATCCGCGCGATCGAGAAGTCGACCACCGAGCGCTCGGCCGTATCGAGCATATAGCTCGACATGGTTTCAGTGACGCGCGCCGCCACGAAGCTGCCGCGCCCCACCTCGCAACGGATCAGCCCTTGCCGCTCCAGCTCCTTATAGGCGTTAGTCACCGTCTGCACGCTGATCGCCAGTTCTCCGGCGACGTCGCGCTGCGGCGGCAGGCGCGCGCCCGCCAGCAACGCAGCACTTTCGATGTCGCCCGCGATCGCCTTGACCAGCCGCTTATATTTCGATTCCACGCCGTGCACCGCACGCACGGCTTCCCGCCATTGCTCGATCACCGCTGCCCTCCGCTGTTGTCGGGTCACGCATTCATACCTCGCTCCGATAGTGCGGCCAAACAGTGCATGAAAATTATTGTCCTAGAGCATTAGCAAACAAAAATATGGCTTTGTATCCTGCATTCACGGACGCGCTGCCGGCCGGGTCGGTCAGCAGCAACGCCGGCCTTTCACCCCGCTGCGGCGCATGATGCACCGCGACATTCAAACGCCACGGAATGGGATCGATATGAAAGCGAAGCACACTTCAGGATTGCTGGGAGCGCTCTGCGTCGCCGCGGCGGCTCTGGTGACGCAGGCTCAGGGCGCATCGGCGGAAACGACGTTGCAGCGCATCCAGCGCACCGGCGAAGTGCGTATCGGCTATGCAAACGAAGCGCCGTTTGCCTACACGACACCTGACGGCAAGGTTACGGGCGAATCGCCGGAGATCGCCCGCAAGATTTTCGCCAAAATGGGCGTGAAGAAAGTGGACGGCGTGCTGACCGAATGGGGTTCGCTGATTCCGGGCCTGCGCGCGGGCCGTTTCGACGTGATCGCCGCCGGCATGTACATCACGCCGGAGCGTTGCAAACAGGTGGCGTTCGCCGATCCGCAGTACCAGATCGAGGACACGCTGCTCGTGCTGAAGGGCAATCCGAAGAATCTGCATAGCTTCGGCGATATCGGCAAACAGCCCGACCTGAAGCTGGCCGTGATGGCCGGCGCGGTCGAGCTCGCCAATTCGCGCGATGCAGGCGTGAAAGATGCCCAGTTGATACAGGTGCCCGACACCACCGCGCAACTGCAGGCCGTGCGTGCGCGCCGCGCCGATGCGGCCGCCGGTACGACGTTGACGATGAAAGGCCTCGCCGCCAAGGACGCTGGCCAGGTCGAAGCGGTGGCAAAGTTCACGGACGATCCGAAGCACACCGGCTACGGCGCGCTCGCGTTCCGTCCCGAGGACACCGATCTGCGCGATGCGGTCGACAAGCAATTGCACGCATGGCTTGGCACGCCCGACCATCTGCAAACGGTCGCCCCGTTCGGCTTCGACAGATCGAATCTGACGACGCGTACCGCCGCGGACATCTGCGGCAAGTAGTAGCCCGCTACACGCCCGGCTCATCGGCAACGTGGTATCGAAGGCCGGTCATGAAGCTTAAGGCGCGCGCAACCGCGCGCGCCGTCATGCAAGCGAGGAACCGCCATGCGTGAACTGTTTCCCCTGCTGCTCCAGGGCACCCTCGTCACGATCGGGATCGCCGCGTGCAGCACCGTGCTCGCCATCGCCATGGCGTTCGTCGGGACGGCCGCGAAGCTCGCGCCGTGGGCACCGCTGCGCTGGCTCGGCAACGCCTATGTCGAGACCTTTCGCGGCACCTCGTTGCTCGTGCAACTGTTCTGGTTTTTCTTCGTGCTGCCCCTGCCGCCGTTCCGGATCGAGATGACGCCGTTTACCGTCGCGATCGTCGGACTCGGTCTGCACTACGGCGCGTACGGCTCGGAAATCCTGCGTGGCGCGCTGCGCTCGGTGCCGGGCGCCCAGTTCGAGGCGGCGCTCGCGCTCAACCTGTCGCCACTGACCCGGATGCGCCGCATCATCCTGCCGCAAGCAATGATCAACGCGTTGCCGCCCGCCACCAATCTGATGATCGAGCTGCTCAAGGGCACCTCGCTGGTGTCGCTGATCACGCTGTCGGACCTGACGTTCCGCGCCCGGCAACTCGATGAGGCCACCTTCAGGACCGCGCAGATTTTCACGCTCACGCTGCTCATCTACTTCGTGCTCGCGCAGATTCTCGCCACACTGATGCGGTATTTCGAACGCCGTGTGAGTCATGGCATCAATCAGAGGGCCGTTCGATGAACAGCTTCTTCGATCTGCATTACGCAGTACGGATTCTGCCCGCCCTGTTGCACGCGTCGATGTACACGATCCTCATCACGTTGATCGGTTTCTCCGTCGCGCTGGTGCTCGGACTCGTGTTCGCGGTGCTGCGGCGCAGCCCGATCAAACCGCTGGCGCGGACCGTCGGGTTCGTCGTCGAATTCATTCGCAGCACGCCCTTGCTCATTCAGGTCTATGTGCTGTTCTATGTGCTGCCTGTGTACGGCATCACGATGTCCGCGCTGACCGCGGGTACGATCGGTATCGCGCTGCACTATGCGTGCTACACGTCCGAGGTGTATCGCGCCGGCCTGAACGGCGTGGCGCGCGGCCAGTGGGAAGCGGCGTGCGCGCTGTCGCTGTCGCCGTGGCGCACCTATAGCGGCGTGATCCTGCCACAGGCGATTCGCGCGGTGATTCCGGCACTCGGCAATTATCTGGTGGCGATGTTCAAGGACACGCCCGTGCTGTCCGCGATCACCGTGGTCGAATTGATGCAGCAGGCCAAGAACATCGGCTCGGAAACGTTTCGTTATCTGGAACCGATCACGCTGGCGGGCATCTTCTTCCTGCTGATCAGCGTGAGCTTCGCGCAACTCGTGCGACGGCTTGAAAACGGATTGAGGCTGCCGTGACCATGAAGACCGACCTTGATGCCCTCGATGCTCACCCCCCTTCGCATCCGGATCCATCCGTGGAGAACCCAATGAAACGAGACGATCCCGCCGCCGTACTTGAGTCGCAGACCGGTGCGCGAGGCGATGCGCCAATGGTGCGCTTTACCGGCGTGACGAAGCGCTACGGTGCGCTGACGGTACTCGACGAACTCGATCTGGAAGTCGGCCGCAATGAGAAAGTGGCGATCATCGGCCCGAGCGGTTCAGGAAAATCGACCCTGTTGCGCGTGTTGATGACGCTCGATCCGCTGACCGACGGCATGATCGAAGTGGACGGCGAACCGCTCACGCACATGCGCAGGAACGGCGTGCTGGTGCCGGCCTCGGTCAAACATCTACGGCGCGTGCGCAGCAAGATCGGCATGGTGTTTCAGAGCTTCAATCTGTTTCCGCACATGACGGCACTCGCCAATACGATCGAAGCGCCGATTCAGGTACTGGGGCTCTCACGCAAGGAAGCGACTGGGCGCGCCCGCGACCTGCTCGCGCTCGTCGGCCTCGAGGACAAATGCAATCACTATCCATCGCAGCTATCCGGCGGTCAGCAGCAGCGCGTGGCGATTGCCCGCGCGCTGGCGATGCGGCCGAAGGTGATGCTATTCGACGAAGTAACGTCGGCGCTCGATCCTGAACTGTGCGGCGAAGTGCTGAACGTGATCCGGCGGCTCGGCAGCGAGCACGATCTGACGATGCTGATGGTCACGCACCAGATGGGCTTCGCGCGTGAATTCGCGGACCGTGTGTGCTTTTTCTCGCAGGGCAAGATCATCGAACAGGGTCCGCCGCAACAGTTCTTCAGCGCGCCCCGGCATGAACGGACGCAGCAGTTCCTGCGGGCTGTGAAGGAAGCGGTGTGAGGTTTGCGATGGTGTCGCAGTCCGACATTTACGCGCGGCTGAGAATCCGGTACAAGTCGTTTGCGCGATTCAAATGCGCACGCATCGCTTCAGCCGCGCCGTCGCCATCATGTTTCGCGATCGCATCGACGATTCGCTGATGCTCCGACAACGTTAATTCCTCGGCACCCGGCGCGCGCACTAGCGGCTGGTAGTACTCTCCCGCCCAGCGAAACAGCGATTCGACAATCGACGGAAAAATCGGATTGCCGCTGATCAACGCGATCTCGCGATGAAACGCCATGTCCCGCTCGATAAACTCCTCGAGATTGACCATTGAAGCGCGGTGCCGGGCGACACTGAGTTGCAGCCGGGCGACGTCTTCCTCCGTTGCCCGCTCCGCCGCCATACGCGCAGTACCCATCTCGAGAAAGACGCGCGCCTCTTTCAGGTGGACCAGCATGTCGGGATGGCTGCGCAGCAGATGCATCGCGCCGCCGGCAACCTGCGCGATCAGCCGGTCTGCCGTGGGAACGACGACCCTCGCGCGCTCACCGTGGACGATCTCGACGATGCCGGAGCGCTCCAGCGTTTGCAGCGCTTCGCGGATAGCCGGCCTGCCTACCCCGTAAATTTCCATCAACTCCCGCTCGGATGGAAGCTGGGCGCCCGGCGCAATTTCGCCCGAGCGGATGCGCTCCATGAGCCGGTCGACAACTTCCTGATACAGCTTTCTACGCTGAATGATCTCAGCCATGACATGTCCGCATAAAACAGGTGGTGTAATGACCTTACCACGGACCACCCGACAGATGGAAGCGTGCCAGGCGAACGGTGAGCGTGACACCGCAAGACCACTGGCCGCGGCGCAACCGTTCGCTGTTTCGACACGCGTCCCGACGTCACGCCCCCGACACCCGCCCTTCCCTGACTGCGCCAAAGAATGCCGCATCGCCCAGCTGGCCGCCTTTCAGCACGATTTGCAGACCATCGCGCCGCGCCTCGGCGGACCACGCGCGACACAGAGGGGCGCCTGGCGCAAGTCCTGCCACGACGCTCAGCGCATCGATACCGAGCGCGCCTGCCACTTCGCCCGAGCTGTCGCCACCCGCGACCACTACACGCGGCAGATCGAAGCGGTCGAGCAGCCGCCGCATCACCTCCGCCAATGCGTGCCCGACCATGCGCGCCGCGTCGTGGCGCGCAAGCCGTGCTGACGATGCAATGGCGTCGAAGCCGGTTACCGCCGGATCGTCCGGCCCCTCGGCGCTATGCACGATCGTGCTGATCCCCTGAGTCAACGCCTGTCCGGCCGCCGTCACGACGCGTTCGATCTCCGCGGCGCCATCGCGCGGATCGAGCGCCCTGTGCAAATCCAGGCGCTCCGCGTGAAAACCGTGCGCGCGCGCCCAGCCGATCTGCGCGGCCGTCACCGGCGAGCAGCTGCCGCTTGCTACAGCAATCGCCTGAACGGGTCCGGCGACGGGTAGCGATGGCGTCGGCGGTAACAGGCCGCACGCTCGCCAGTACGCCGCAAGCGCGTATTGCAAGCCCGACGACGCCGCCGTAAAGATCCCTTCACCGCGCTGCTCCCAGATCAAACGGCCCGCCGCCGCCAGCGTCTCTTCGTCGAGCACGTCGATCAGTGCCACCGGCGTGTCGGCTGCGCTCAGTGCGCGCACCCGGGTGTCGATATCGCTGCCGCGAAGCTGGATCATGTCGATCAGTTCGATGCGGCGCGCTGTCTGCCTCGCGAGATGCAGGCGAAGATCGGCCTCGTTCATCGGCGTGACGGGATGCCGTGACATCGTCGGATGCCGGTCGAGTCTGTAGCCGGCACCATCGACCGCGGCAAACAGGTTGCCGAACATCTGATAACGCTTCAGGCGCGGCGCACCCACCACCATCGGCGACCAGCTTCCGGGCATATGCTTCACGCCGATGTCGATCGCGCGGCCGATCGACCCGACCTCCGGGGACGAATCGAACGTCGAGCAAACCTTGTATTGCAGGATCGGCGCACCGAGCGCGGCAAGGCTTGCAAATGCCTCTGGCAGTTCGTCGTCCATCCAGGTGGTCGAACGTCCACGTGAAGAGCCGGCCATGCCCACGCATCGAACTTCTGGAAATCGCGCCAGCAACTCGCGCGTGGGCTGTTGCAGACACAGCACCGTCGGCACGCCGGCGGCCGACATGGCCTCCATCGCGTCCGTCGACCCGGTGAAGTCGTCACCGTAATAAGCGAGCAGCAGCCCATCGGGCCACGTCGCCTCGCTCGTTCCGTTCATTTCCAGAACTCCAGCGCGGCGTTCAGTGCGGGATGACGTGCAGCATGCTGCTTCAGCGGCACCCCTGCGATGGCCGCGACCCATGCCTCGCGCAACGCCTCGACGCCTGCCGCCACGCCGCCGGGATGACCGAAAATGCCGCCGCCGGCTGTATGAATCAGATCGGCGCAGCCGATCGCGGCGTACGTGTCCGCTGCCTGCAGGCCGGTCTGTCCCGAACTGAAGACGGGCATCGCCGGCATCGGCGCTTCGGGCATCACCGGCGCGAGCACCGCGCGCGCGGCGGCGATCACGCTGTCATCGGGTTCGCTGAACTTGTTGCGCAGTCCGTTCACATGCAAATGGTCGGCACCGGCAAGACGCCAGATCATTTGCCACGGCGCGTAGTCCCAGCCGAGTTCCGGGCAGCGCGACAGATACCCCCAGCCAGCGCGATGCGCGTGAACCGGCAATTGCGAGTGGCGACGCAGTTCATGCAGGCCGACGAGGCCGACGGAGTTCAGCACCGCCATCACGCACGTCCCGCCCTCGGCCAGCACGAGATCGTGGCGACGACGCATCTGGTCCAGGTCGCCGGTCAGATTGAACGCGACCATCGCCTTCTTGCCGGTGCGATCCGCCTCCCGGTTGACCACGCGCATGACCGCCCGCACGCGCTCGTCGAACGGACAATGCGGACCATCCGCCTGCAACTCGTCGTCCTTGATGAAGTCGATGCCGCCCGCGACGAGTTCGCGCACCTGCTGCGCGGTCTCCGCCGCCGACAGGCCCACGCTCGGTTTGATGATCGTGCCGATCAACGGTCCGTGGGTCACGCCGCTCAGCCGCCGCGTGCCTTCGATACCGAACGCCGGCCCCGGATAGGCCGCCGCGAACGACGGCGGCAGTCTGAGCTCAGTCAGACGCAGGCCCGACACCTGGCGCAACTCGAACAGATTGCCGGCAATCGTGGACATCAGATTCGGCAACGATGGACCGATGTTCCCGATCGGCCACGACAGTTCGAGCGTGCAACGCGTGTACGTGTCCGACGCGATTCCACCCGACAGGCTCGGCGCGCCAACCGTCTCCAGCACGGTGAGGCGCTCGACACGCGCGCCCGAACGGGCCTTCAGTTCCGGCGTTTCGTTGGGCAGCGCGACGAAGGTGCCGCTCGACTGTTCGCCGGCAATCACGTCGGCGGCGCGCTGTGGATCATCGCCCGTTTCGAGCCAGTAAGTGGCGTGGATACGTTCGCTCACGATATCAGTCCCTGTTCATAAATCAGCATGCAGGCATGGTTCTCCGGTCTGTCAGGTAATCCGGCGAATACTCTCGGCGATCTCCGCATGATCGAACACGTTCTTCCAGTCGTCGCGCATCAGCCGCGGCTTGCCGAATTCGATCGCCTTGTTGCACGCATCGGAGAACGCGCCGGGAATTTCGTTGAAGATCACCGCGCTCAGGATGTTCATGTGGCCGAGCAGAAAGTCGCGCGCGGCTTCCCTGGGCACGCCTCGCTTCACGGTCTCGTCCATCGCTTCGCGCATCACGTACAGCAGCGTCGCGCAGACCGTTTCCGACAGGCCGGGTTCGAGCAATGCCATCTGGTCGACACTCAGTCGATACGAGCGAAGAATCGGCGCGTAGATCACCTTCGCCACATCTTCACCGAGATCGAACGCTGCTTCCGGACCTTGCATCAGCGCGCTGGTGATCGACTGCTTCGCATACGCGCCCCCAAAGAAATCGCGGCGCGCCCTGGGATCGGCGTCGTCGTTGAAGATCAGCGGATGACACGGGTGCGCGACGAAATACGTCAGGTCGTCGCGCTTTGGCAGATGACCTGCAAACGGCGCCGCGGCATCGAGCGTCATCACCATCGTGCCCGCCGGCAGCTTCGGCGCGATCTCGTGACTGAGCTTGCCGATCAGCGTGTCAGGTACGGCGAGAATCACCACTTGCGCGCCGTCGAGCGCTGCATCGACCGATACGCACTCGACGTTCAATTCTTCCTTGAGGCGCTTCTGTCCTGCCTCGCTCACCTCGACGTGGGCGACGCGGTAGTCGGACTTCAACAGGTTGCTGGTGAGGCGAAAACCCATCTTTCCGCCAGCGCCGAATAGTGCGATCTTTTCTTTCATGGTGCGACCTCCTTGCATGGATTCATTGAAATGCGCGACAGCTAGCCTGAATGCGATTGGGGTTCGAGCGCCGCAGGTGCAGCGCCGTCGCCGGATTGCTGCAGCCGCGAGTTACTGCAGAACGCGAAAGCGAGTCCCGCGCTAACCAGCATCAGTGCGCCGACGACAAACATGGGCATGTGATAGGAACCCGTGGCGTCCTTGACTGCGCCAGTCAGATACGGCGCGACGAAGCCCGCGAGATTGCCGATGGTGTTGATCAGCGCAATGCCCGCGGCGGCGGCGGCGCCGGACAGGAAACGCGCGGGCAGTGCCCAGAAGTTCGGCAGCGCGGAAAAGATCGCGCAAGCGGTGACGGTGATCACCGCGACGGTGGCCGCCGGCGATTGCATGTACAGCGCGACCGGGATGCTCGCCGCGCCGATCAGCGCCGGCACACCGATGTGCCAGGCACGTACGCCGTGTTTCGTCGCGTTGCGGCTCCAGAAAAACAGTGCGATTGCGGCGGGCAGATACGGAATGGCCGTGATCAAGCCTTTCTGGAACACGTTGAAATGCGTGCCGAACTGGCCTTCGAAGCCGCCGATGATCGTCGGAAGGAAAAATGCCAGCGCGTAGAGACCGTAGATCAGGCCGAAATACATCAGCGCGAACATCCAGACGCGGCCGCTTCTGAGGGCGGCAAACGCATGCATCGAGTGCGGTGTGGAAGCGTCGGCGCGGACGCGCTCCTCCGCTTCGAGTTCGGCGGTGAGCCAGGTTTTCTCGGCGGGTGTCAGCCAGCGCGCCTGCGATGGACGGTCAGCCAGATAAAACCATGCCACGACGCCGATCACGATGGCCGGCACAGCGACACCGAAGAACATCACACGCCAGCCCGCGAGCCCGAGCACGCCATGCGCCTCGATCAGCAAGGCGGCGACGGGCGCACCGATCACGATCGTCAGCGGTTGCGCCAGGTAGAAGAGCGCGAGGATGTGGCTGCGATATCGCGCGGGCACCCACATGCTGAGGAACAGGATGGCGCCCGGGAAAAATCCCGCCTCGGCGACGCCGAGCAGGAAACGCAACGTGTACAGGCCGGGAATGCTGCTGACCCACGTGAACAGCAGCGCGACGATGCCCCACGACACCATGATCCGCGCCAGCCAGCGACGGGCGCCGAACTTGTGCAAGGCGAGGTTGCTCGGAATTTCCAGCACGATATAGCCGATGAAAAACACGCCGGCTGCGAGCCCGAACTGCCCGGCGCTCAAGCCGAGATCCTTCGTCATGCCGTTCGGACCGGCGAACGAGATCGCCGTGCGGTCGAGAAAATTGATAAAGAACATCAACGCCACGAACGGCACCAGCCGGATCGACACCTTGCGTATGGCCGATCGTTCGATGGGATCCACAGGTACGGTTTGCATCTCACATCCTCCAGGCTGGCCGCCTTTCGTGCACATCACTCATGTGATGAACTGGTATGATGAGTAGACCATCATGCTTGAAATTTAGACACTGGGGTATTCACCAAGTAAGTTTCATCAGCAAGAAAAGCGGGCATCGGTCGTTCCGCCATCACGCGTTTTCGCGTTGACGTCGACAGCCGGTCAGGAAGATGAACGTCGGGCTTCGTATGGCGGGAAATCCCGTCCAAAAGGTGTCAGCCCGGAAGCGATCTGGACGCAGGCAAATGGATCGAGGGCGAAGGTGTCGCACCCGGTGCTGATGGCGTCCGCCAGTACGCGCCCGACGCGCGCCTTCGCCGCCGACGATTCGTCGAGCGTCGCGACGCCCAGTTCACCCATCCTGTTCCCGCAACCGGAATCCAGCCGCACCGTGCGTTTCTCCGGCGTCAGGTTGGCGATGATCAGACGCAGGCGTCCCCCGGCGTCCCGCGCCCCGAAGCACGCAACGTCCCGAGGTCTTTCGGAGCGGCACTGCAACCGGCTTCTACCCGCCATCCGCGCCAGCGCAGCCGCGACATGAAATACCGGGTAGCGCGCCGGATCCGTGGCGCTATCGGCCAGCCCACCGGCCAGCCCACGCGGTCCTGTCAACGCGCCGAGAGTTAGACACTCGAGCGCGGCGCCTTCCAGCGCCATCGCATAACCCGCCAGCCAGGCGGCGCCAAACAGACCGCGCTGACGTGGGTCGTCACCGGCCATCGCCACGCGCGCACCTTGCGGGTTGGGCATCACGCGCGAACCATACGGGTTCTGTCGCATGCCGATCGATACCGGTCCGATCGCATACGGCTGCGTGCCGATCAACGCGCGACACGAGCGCGTTATATGCGGGATCGCCTCCAGCGTTTCCATTACGCTGCGATCGTCGGCTGCGTGAACGATTGGACAGGTTGCATGCGTGACCCAATCGACCCGATCCAGTGGCGGCCGCTTCCGGTTGAGTTCCGTGAAGTAACTCAGCATCCCGCCGCCCAGACGCAAATCCGGAAACGCCCGACGGCAGGCGCGGTACACATCGTCCAGCGACGGGCACGGCGGGCTGCTGCTCCCCGGCGGATTCGACTGCCGGTGTACGGACGGACTGACGACGATGCCGGTCAACGCGAGCCCGGCCTGCCGGATCTGTACCGCAATCGATTGCAATTCCTCTTCAGGAGCGCCGACGCCGGGCAGCGCGCATTCAAGCACGGCCGCAATCCCGGCGCGACGCTGGAATTGCGCGAACCGGTCGAGCTCCGCCTGACCGTGACCGGCGAGCGGATCGAAGTGCAGCGTCAGTTGCTGCGGCGCGAGTTCGGCCAGCAACGGCAGATTCGCAAACGCCGCGTCGATCTCATCGGGTGCAATCGCGACGCCGAGAGCGGGCATGGGTTCGTTCATGCCGTGCAGGTCGATCAGGACTTTGCATTCCCGATGCGGCACTGCCGGCAACGTCGGCGATTGCTCCCGCGCGGCTTCGATCTGAAGACGCACCGACTGCTCGTGCGTCGAGCCCGCTTCCATCGTATAGGGCCACGGCAGTTCGAGCGGCCGCGAGTAAGTCTTGAACGACGCGTCCGACCAGTTGCGCTGGTCTTCCATTTCGAAGACGTCACCCGTGAAAGAGCAGCGTACGTTCAGCCCTGACGCAGGCGAATGCTCGATCGTGCGGATGTCCTTGAACGGTTGCCACGGATCGATCAATGCGGGAAACGACGACGCGTCGACCGTGCCGTCACCATGCCCGACGCGCGCCGCCGCGCCCGCCACGCCGTCGACCGGATGCAGAACCACGAAGCCGCAGCGCGCGGCAAGAAAGTCGGTTTGCGCCGTCGCGCGCGCGCGGAATTCGAGCGCGCCGTCAGCGTCGCAATCAATCGTGACCGCACAGGTCAGGACGTGGCCGTCGGGATTCGTGCATTCGGCGGTGTACGAGACACGGAAGCGTTCCGCATGCGAGTCGACTTCGATGTCGCGTATCACGGGCCGGCAGGTGCCCCAATCCCGGTCGCGCACGAGCCAGGCGATCGCCCGTATGACTTCGGTGCCCCGATAACGGATATCGCGCAACGCGCCGTCGACGAGCATCGTGGACCACGGTCCGGTCGCCAGAGTCTGCCCTTGCGCTTCGATCTGCGAGGTGCCGTAATACACGTGCGCGAGCGCGGTCTCACGATCATTCATCGCGACACCGCGCTCAACGAACCGGACGTGTCCACGGTCGCTTCTTCTTCGAGCGACTTCAACGTCACCGTTCGACCTTCGCGCGCGGAAAGATAAGTTGCTTCGACCAGCGTGAGTGTCTTCAGATTGTCGCGGCCGCTCGTCGCCGGTTCGCATCCATTGCGAAGGCATTCGATCCAGTGCCGCTGAATGTTCAGGACGCTGCCCTGAATGGCCTCCCAGGGCGCGGATGCCCACGCCAACCGCGGCGGCGTCACGGTTTGCCTGTGCGTGCCGTCACGGTTGTGGATCTCCAGTTGATAGTCCGCCGACAATCGCAGCGTGCCGTCCGCACCATCCACTTCGATCAACGTCTGCGGAAACAGCTCCTGCACGCGCCGCGATGCATAGCTGCAGTCCACCACGCTCGTCACGCCGGACTCATGCGTCAGCAGAATCGTCGCGACGTCTTCACCGGCGATTGCAGGATTCACCCGCGAGGTGGTCGCACTGAGGCGTTCGACGTCGCCAAACAGGAACCGTGCAACATCGAGGACATGAATGCCAAGATCTTCGACGATGAAGCGCTCGTTCTGCGCGAGATACGGTTGTCCGCTGAACACGTCGAACGCTGAACGAAAAGACACCCTGCCCCAGAATGGCGCGCCGATCAGACCGTCTTGCAGCGCGCGGCCCACGGCCTGAATGGCAGGCTGCCAGCGAAAGTTCTCATGGACCATCAACGGCACACCGGCCTGATCGCACGCGGCAACCATCGCGCGTGCATCGGCTAGTGTCAACGCGAACGGCTTCTGGCAGATCGTCGCGACGCCTGCATGTGCCGCCATTTCGACGAGCAGGCGGTGGCTCGGCGCCGTCGTGGCGATGTCGACGAAATCCAGTTCCTCCGCGCTCAACATCGCCGCTGCATCCGTGTACAGGCGCTCGATACCGAACGCCTGCCCGGTTGCCTGCAACCGCTCGCTATCCGCATCGCACAGCGCGACGATTTCGGCAGCATCGATGTCCTGCCAGGCGTGCAGATGGTTTCGCGAGAAGAACCCGCATCCGGTCAACCCGCCCCTGAAGCGCTTCGCCCCCGCGTTTGTTGCATTCATCGTTCATGCTCCCGTCGCGGCCTGCTTCTGCAATGCGAAGCGTTGCTGTACGCGCCGCTGCACCTGGTCGACGACCACGGCCGCCACGATCACCACACCCTTGATGACCGTCTGCCAGAACGAGCTGACGCCCATCATCACAAGCCCGTCGGACAGAATGCCGATCACGAATGCGCCGATGATCGTGCCGCCGATCCGGCCCCGGCCGCCCGACATCGACGTTCCGCCCAGCACGGCCGCCGCGATCGCGTTGAGTTCGAATGTCTCGCCGCTCAGCGGATGCGACGCAACCAGTTCGGATGAAATGATCAGCCCGACGATCGCCGCGCAAAAGCCCGAGAACATATAGACGAACATCTTCACGCGATTGACGCGCACGCCGGACAGTTGCGCCGCGCGCTCGTTGCTGCCGATCGCATAGATCTGCCGCCCAAGCGGCGTGCGTGCCGCAAGATAGGCCGCGAATACGCCGACTACGACCAGCAGCCAGACCGTCAAAGGGATGCCGAGGATGGACGCGCTGCCAAGGATCGGAAAACCTGTCGTGCCGTAATCCGGATTGCCCGTGAGGTTGGGAAACGTCTCGCCACCCGATGACAGCAGCGCCGCGCCGCGCGCGATATACAGCGTGCCGAGTGTGGCGATGAACGGCGCGACGTTCAGGCGGGTGATCAGCAGGCCGTTCAACGCGCCGACCGCGACACCCGATAGCAACGCGACGCAGATCACCTCGGGCACGCTGAGGTAAAGGGTGTAGCTGCTGCCGACCGGAATGCCGTTCAGAATCAGGCCGCCTGCCACCATCCCCGAAAGACCGACAATCGAGCCGACCGACAGATCGATGCCGCCGGTCACGATGACGAACGTCATGCCGATCGCGAGGAACGCGTTGAGCGCTACGTGACGCGACATGATCAGCATGTTCTCGATGCTGAGAAAATTGTGCGCCGCGAACGAAAAGAAAATAACGACCGCAAAGAGCGCGATGAACGTCCGCAGCTTGAGCAGGACTAGAAGCGGCGCCTCTCCGAAATTCGCACCGGGTGCAGCGCTTTTTATGGCCAGGGTCATGAACGGGATCTCCATTAATACGGTCAGGCCGGCATGCGTCGCGCCAGATCAGGCAGCGGCAACTTGCCCGGCTTCATGCATGTCCACGCGGTGTCCGATCGCCGATGCCGCGACAAGCGCGTCCTGCGTCGCCCCGGCTGCATCGAATTCGGCCGTGATACGGCCGTTCGACATCACCAGAATGCGGTCGGACAGCGCCATCACCTCTTCGAGATCGGACGTGACGAACAGGATACCGAGCCCTTTGACAGCGAGGTCCCGCATCACCTTGAAGATGTCCGCCTTCGCGCCTACGTCGATGCCGCGGCTCGGCTCGTCCATCAGCAATACCTTCGGCGCCGTCATCAATGCGCGCGCGATGATCACCTTTTGCTGGTTGCCGCCGGAGAGCGAACTGACAGGCAGGTACGCGTCGGCCACCTTGATCGCCAGGTCCCGGATAAAACGCGTAATGGCGTTTTGCTCGCGCTGGCGCAGGATATGAAAACCCCGCGCGAAACCGGCGAGGCTCGACAGCGTCATGTTGCTGCCGATCGATAGAATCGGCAGCAACGCGTCGGCTTTACGGTCCTCGGGGATCAGCGCAAGACCGTCGGCCACGCGCTTTGCAATCGCCTTGCCGTTCAGCGGCTTGCCGTCGAGCACCACGTCGCCCGTGGCATGCGGATGGCAGCCGAGGATGCATTCGAACAGTTCGGAGCGCCCCGCTCCCATCAGCCCGTAGATGCCGACAATCTCGCCCGCGTGCAGCGACAGCGACACGTGGTCCACCAGCAGGCCCGTTCCCTTGCGCGGCAGCGACATATCGTGCACGGTCAACACCTCGCCGCCTCGCTCGTGTCCGATCGGGCGGGAAAAATCTTTCGTCTCACGCCCGACCATCTGCCGCACGATCCACGGCACATCCACCAGGTCCATTGGCTGATTGCCGGTGATACGGCCATCGCGCAGCACCGTGATGTAGTCGCCGATACGGATCAGCTCTTCGAGCCGATGCGAGATATAGACGATGGCAACGCCCTGTGACTTCAGATCCGCGATCACCTGAAACAGCACCTCGACCTCGGCCGCGCTCAGCGCGGAAGTCGGTTCGTCGAGGATCAGGATGCGCGCGTCATGAGCCAGCGCCTTGGCGATTTCGACCAGTTGCTGCTGCCCGATGCGCAGGTCCTCAACCAGCGTATCCGGACTGACGTCGAGTTCGAGCCGCTTCAGCAACTCGCGCACTGTGCGACGTTGCGCGCCGGCGTCGATGTCGATGCGCCCGCGTGTGATTTCGTGCGCAATGAAGACGTTTTCGGCAATCGACAGATTCGGGAACAGGTTCAACTCCTGAAACACGATGCCGATGCCATGCCGCAACGCGTCGGAACTGCTTGTCAGTTCAATGGGCTCGCCATCGAGCAGCAATCGCCCAGAGCCGGGTTGCTCCGCGCCGGCGATGATTTTCATCAGCGTCGATTTTCCGGCGCCGTTTTCGCCCACCAGCACGTTGACAGCGCCGCGTCGTACATCGAAGTTCACGTCCTTCAACGCGACGGTGCCCGGGTACATCTTCGTCACGCCTTCGACCTGAAGGATGATGTCGTCCGTGGCGTCGCTTTTCGCGAGGATTGCGCTCATGGTTTGCTCCCGAGCGCGAGCGCTAGCGGAACCACTTCCGGCTGGTCACTGGAGCTGTCATAGGAGAAAGCGCCAGTCACCGTAATCGTCTGTCCGTTGAGCCTGTCGCGCGGTAACGGTTTCATCACACGCGCTACGGCATATGCGTTGAGTGCGGTCCCGAACCTGGCGTACTCGATCTGATTGCGGAAATCCGTGAACGAGAGGAAGTCGAGCGAATCGCGCAGGGTCGTGCCCAGCACAGTCGGGCCGATGTCGACGATGACGTCGGCCTTGCCATCGCCATCGGTATCGACGCCGACGGTTCCCTGACTCGAATCGGTGTCGACCGACACGATCGTGCCGTGCACCTTCGTCGGGAAATTCCACGGGGCGCCGTCGTCCTTGCCGCGATAGCCGTACTTCCTGCCGGCCGCGTCGGGATCGGTTTTGATCGCGTCCAGCAGTACCCTGATATCGGTCGCGCGCTTCTCGACGTCGGGCACCACTTTCGTGCTCCACATCGAAGCGACCATCGCGTTCGGATCATAGCCCGCCGACGCATAGGCATCGCGTGGACCTTTGGCCGTCTGGGGGTCGTTCTTGACGAGTTTGCAACCGGACAGCGCACAGTTCGCGACCAGCAGGACCGCCGCGCATACAGAAGCTCTCATGAATGTCCTCGCTCTACGCCGGATGAGAACCTGGAGGCGTTCCACCCCCAGGGGCCTGCCTTTAGCGCAGGGCAAACATGTCGAGCTTGCCGGCGTTCGCTTTGGTAATCAATGAGCAGTTGATCAACTGTTTTTCAGGCTTGCCGGTCGAACCGGTCTTCATATATTTGTCTGCCTGCTCTACAGCTTCTGTTGCAGCCAGCGCGGCCGGTTGCAGGACTGTCGCCCGAATGTCATTGCGCATGATTGCGTCGCGAACGTCATTGCTGCCGTCGAAGCCGACCACGATCACGTCGCTGCGTTTCGCGGCCTTCAGTGCAGCCGATACCCCCATGGCCATCGTATCGTTGCCCGCGATCACGCCCTTGATATCGGGGTGGCTCTGCAGAATGGTCTCCATGACGCTAAACGCTTCCGTCTGGCTCCAGTTGGCCGATTGCCGCTCGACCATCTTCATGTTCGGGAACTGGTCGATCACATCGTGATAGCCCTTCGAACGGATACCCGCGTTGATATCGGCTTCGCGCCCAACGAGCTCGACGTAGTTACCTTTCTCGCCGAGCGCCTTGACGAATGCGCGGCCTCCAAGCTGCGCACCCTGATAGTTGTTCGATACGATCTGCGAAACGGCGATGCCTGTCGCGTTAATTTCGCGATCGATCAGGAACGACGGAATGCCCGCCGCCTTCGCCTTGCGCACCGCTGCGATCGATGCCTCGGAGCCCGCGTTGTCGAGAATGATGGCCTTGGCGCCGCGCGCGATGGCGGTGTCGACCAGATTCGACTGCTTGTTCGCATCGTCGTCATGCACGAGGACGATCGTGTCGTAGCCAAGCGCCCTGGCGCGCGCATTCGCGGTATCCGCTTCGGCCTTGAAGAACGGGTTGTCGTGCGAGGGCGTAATGATGGCGATCAGGCTGGCCGCTTCAGCAGCCCCCGCCGCGGTGAAAAGGGTAATCGTGGCTGCCGCCAGCGCGAGCCAGTGTTTTGAGGCCTTCATCGTTTGTCTCCTGTGTAAACGTCTGTGCACTGCAAAACCAGTCGCTCTGGACAGGCGCGTTTCTTCTTGTTGTCGCACTCGTCACTTATGGCGTCATGATGTCATCATACCAGTTGCATTCAGGCATGGAAGAGCGATTTGGCCAGGGTTTTCGCTAGCTCCGGGACGGCCCGTGGATAGCGTTTTCAAGTATGAATTCGACGAGCGCGGC
This sequence comes from Paraburkholderia gardini, assembly GCF_907164545.1. NCBI lineage: Bacteria > Pseudomonadati > Pseudomonadota > Betaproteobacteria > Burkholderiales > Burkholderiaceae > Paraburkholderia > Paraburkholderia gardini. The sequence goes on from NZ_CAJQZB010000009.1 coordinate 63,542, forward strand.
TACAAGGCACCGCCACCGGATCTGCAGATGTTGAAGATCGTATTCGGCTACCCGGCCATTCTGCCGAACAGGAATCTCCCGATCTTGAAGCAGCGTACCCGGCCTGGTCTGGCAAATACGACGGCAAACAGGACCATACGAACAGACCGTGCCTGATCCGTGCGCTGGCGCCGGGGCCCGTATGCGTCCTGAAAGATCGGCCCGGTGACGGGGAAAGGACAGACTCATAACTATTTAGCGCAATACATCACATTGTGATATATATACGCCCCGGGCGTTATAGATCTTCGGCCGTCAAGCAAAGGGAACCATGAGCGAACACAAGGGCGATTTCGCAACAGATGTCCGACTTCTGCGTATCAGTGCCATCGCGGCGGTTGGCGGAGCGTTGAGCGCCGTCGTCGCCGATTTTCTGCTGCACCTTATCCGCCTGTTCACGAATCTGTTCTTCTTCCACACGATATCCACGGCGAACCATTCACCGTCGCAGAACACGCTTGGACTGTTCGTCGTGGCGGCTCCGGTGATTGGCGGCCTGCTGGTGGGGTTGATTGCCCGGTTCGGTTCGGAACAGATTCGCGGCCATGGCATACCCGAGGCCATCGAAGCGATTCTGTTCGGAAAGAGCAAGATGTCGCCCAAAGTGGCGATCCTCAAGCCGCTCGCGTCGGCGATCGCGATCGGCAGCGGCGGCCCCTTTGGCGCGGAAGGCCCGATCATCATGACAGGCGGAGCGATCGGTTCGCTCATTGCTCAATACTTCCATCTGTCGAGTGCCGAAAGGAAGACGCTGCTGGTTGCGGGCGCGGTCGCCGGCATGACCGCGGTGTTCGGCACGCCGGTTGCGGCCGTGCTGCTCGCCATCGAGCTTTTGCTATTCGAACTCCGGCCTCGCAGCCTCTTGCCGGTCGCCATCGCGTGTGCCGTGGCAGGCTTCACCCGGCCATTGCTGTTGGGAAGCGGACCTTTGTTTCCGCTGCATACGTTACCGCTCGGTCCGATCGGTCTCGTGTCGTCGGCCATTGCGGGATTGATCGCCGGTGCGCTGTCCTGGGGATTGTCCACGGTGCTCTACAAGGTCGAGGATATGTTCGGCAGGCTGCCGATCCACTGGATGTGGTGGCCGGCATTGGGCGCAATCGCAGTCGGTATCGGCGGATACTGTCAGCCGCGCACGCTCGGCGTCGGATACGACGTGATCGGAGACCTGCTGCAAAACCACCTTGCTGTGCGGGTCGTGATCGCGATCGTCCTGGTCAAGGCGATCATCTGGGTGATCGCGCTGGCCTCGGGCACATCGGGTGGCGTACTGGCTCCCTTGCTGATGATGGGCGCAGGCGTCGGCGCCGTTGCCGCCCCGTACATGCCCGGAGGCGAGCCCGCGGTCTGGCCGCTCATTTTCATGGCCGCGGCGCTCGGCGGCATGATGCGCGCGCCCGTGATGGCAGCAGTATTCGCATTCGAACTGACGGGCGACGCAAATGCCTTGCTTCCCCTGCTGGCGGCCGCCGCGGTCGCCTATGGTTTTACGGTCCTTCTCATGCGCCGCTCAATTCTGACCGAAAAAATTGCCCGCCGCGGCTATCACATTTATCGCGAGTACAGCATCGATCCACTCGAGAGACATTATGTCGACGAGGTCATGACTCGCACCATCGAAACGATCGACGCGAAAACGACGGTCGCCGAGGTGCTCAGGGACTATTTCGGAGCACAGCAGAAGTACCGCGCCTATCCGGTTGTCGACTCCGGAATCCTTGTGGGCATGGCAGACCGGACGCTGCTCGATCAGATTCCCCCGGAAAAAACCGATGCCCCGCTTGGCACATTCCTCGTGCAAACGCGGCCCGAAATCGCGCTGCCGCGAGAGACTTGTAGAAGCGTGGCCGCTCGCCTCGCAATTACCGGACTCGATCGTGTTCCAGTGGTCGAAGACGAGAACACGTATCGTCTGCTCGGCATCGTATCGCGGCACGACCTCGTCAAGCCTTCAATGTCGGTGTTCGCGGACGAGCATGAAGTCGAGCAATTCCGCCGCGTGTGGATTCCGCGTAGCACGCGCATGGCGCCGACCAACAAGCGGGAAGATGTGCCAGGCAAGCACGCCGACGTGAGGCGATAAAAAAACTGCACAACGGAGAGACAGATGCCTCAGGACGGAAAAGTAACCCGGTGGCTCGGCGAGGTTCGCACGCGGATGGGCAAGTCCGCTCACACCACGCCATCGGAGAGACAGCCATACGATGTTGACAGGCCCACACACCGGAAACTTTCCGCCGTCCTGAAGTCGGCTGCAGCGAATGCGCTGCTGGAGCGCGACAGGCATCTGCGCGACGTGCCGCACGAATACCACTCAATGGGACTGGATCCGCGGATGGTCTATTCGTGCGCCTGGTTCGAGAACGGCGACGAAGATCTCGCAACCGCGCAACTGAAAAAGATCGACCATGTCCTTGCGAAAATCGGTCTCAAACCGGGGCAAAGTCTGCTCGATGTCGATTGCGGGTGGGGAGCGTTGGTGATTCGCGCTGCCGCGAAGTTCGGAGCGCATTGCGTCGGCATTACACAGTCGAAGAATCAGTTCGACTGGGCCAACGAGTGCATCAAGGCAGCAGGTCTTGCCGACCGCGTCGAAATCCGTTTGCAAGCCTGGCCGGATGTCAAAGGCCGGTTCGACCGGATCACGAGCCTCGGCATGTTCGAGTTCGACAATCGCGGCAATCTTTCGGAATACTTCTCAGTCTTGCAGGAACATCTCACAACGGATGGCGTGCTCGTCAGTCACGGCATCATGTCGGCGGGGCCGGGCAGCGGCGAGTTCGGCTTCGACGGTGGCGAGTTTTCCGGCCGATATGTGTTTCCAGACGACGAACTGCCCGATCTTGGCCATGCGTTGGCTGCAATGCGAGAAGGCGGACTGGAAGTGTCGGACATTCAGAACCTGCGTCGGCATTGTGTGAGGACGCTGCATTTGTGGGAAGAGAACTTCAGGGCGAAAGCGATGGCGCTGCGGCAACTCGTCGATGACCGGAGCTTTCAGACCTGGTGCGACTATCTGAGTGGCTGGGCCACGGCATTCGAGCATGATGATGTGGCGATTTACGAAATTGTCGGGCACAAGGTGGGCACCCGCGCCAGTGCGCTACCGTGGCCCGGCGCGGCGGGTTGATCGCCTTTGGGCGTGTCTTGCGCGCCCCACTGGCCACATCATCTGGTTCGATGCGGAACGTCGTCGGGGAAAGGATAGGGTGCGTGCGGACCCGGCCATTCTGGCGCGGGCGGTCCGGTGAACGCGTCGCATCCCGCAAGGCTGGCCAGGAGCAGGCATGTGAGGAAACCGGCCCCAAGCCGCCACAACGTCTTTCGAGCGTCCATCTCGCCCCTCCTGGCACACCCACGCTGCTCTACTGATTGGACCGGCAGTCGGGGCACAGGTTGCGCTGCAATAGCCCTGGCCGCCGCACGGGTCCCGAAGTGTTCGATCACGTCATGCCCGGACGGTCGATAGTTCTGACGCCACCCAGTCCTGCCTGTGGGGTTCCTCGCTCTGCGGCTGGCGAGATTCATGCAGTCGGAACACGGCAACCGCATCGTCAAGGGCGCCCGCCTGATCTTCGAGCGACGCCGCCGCTGCCGCGGCCTGCTCAACCAGCGCGGCATTCTGCTGGGTCGCGTTATCCATCTGCGTGACCGCGCGGTTGATCTGCTCGATACCTCGCGACTGTTCTTCAGAAGCCACGCTGATTTCGCTCACGATACGGGTTACGTTGCGTGCAGCGCTGACGATTTCCGCCATGGTGGCGCCGGCGCGGGTCGCGAGTTCGGCTCCGTTCTGAACCTTTGCGACCGACCCACTGATCAGCTCCCTGATCTCTTTCGCCGCTGCCGCCGAGCGTTGCGCCAGTGCACGTACTTCGCCTGCGACCACCGCGAATCCACGCCCTTCGTCACCCGCACGCGCAGCTTCGACGGCGGCATTCAGCGCGAGTATGTTGGTCTGGAATGCGATACCCTCGATGGCGCCAATAATGTCGACGATCCTGCTCGACCCCGACGACATGTCCGCGATCACGTCGATGACCTGCTCGACAACGCCGCCGCCGCGCGCCGCGATCTCCGACGCGTTTTCGGCGAGCGCGCTGGCCTGCCGTGCGTTGTCGGCATTCTGCCTGACCGTCGAGGTCAACTCTTCCATGCTCGATGCAGTCTCCTGCAGCGTCGCCGCCTGCTGCTCGGTGCGCGTCGACAGATCGACGTTGCCGCTTGCGATCTCACGCGCGCCATGTCCGATTGCCGCTGTCCCGTGACGAACCTGACTGACCGCGGCAACGAGGCTCTCCTGCATGCGGGCAAGCGCAGCCATCAGGCGGCCCATTTCGTTGACGCGCGCGCTGGCGATGTGCCCGGTGAGATCGCCGGCGGCGATCCGTTCGAAGTGCTGGATCGCAGCGTTGATCGGCCGCACGATCGACGCTGCCACCATGAAGCGCGCGAACAGACCCAGTGCGATCGCGACAAGCCCGATGGCTCCAAACACCCAGCACAGCAGATGAAAATGCGCCTGGGCCAGATTGAAACGAGCCCCCTGTTGCTGCAGCTGGGCATTCTCCAACGCACGCTGGGCACTTTTATAGTCGCTGAACACCGCCTCAGGGGCCTGACGCTCCGTGGTCCGGAACGTAATGAAATCGTCCTGATCGAGTGCCGCGACTTCGGGGGCCAGCACCTGTTTCATCAACTGCTCACGCCTGGCGCGTAGCGCGTCAGCCAGACCCTTCTCCACATCGTCCGACGGCGGCTGCGACAGGTAGGCCGCCAGTTCACGATCACTGTCCGCCAGCCCGGTGTGTACGCGGGCGAGCACCGCCTCGGTGGGTTTTCCCTGCGCGATGAGCGTTTCGTAGGCGCCGAGATCAACCCGCACCTGCAAAATTGCTTCGCCGCTCGCGGCGAGGTGGCGCAAGGCGACCGTCTCTTCGGTGTACATCTTTTCGAGCGCCGCGTTGGCCGCCTTGAGGCCCGCGACAGAGGTGGCGATCACGAACACCAGTGCGGCCGTATAGCCGGCGATCGTCACTGTCAGGGCGACGCGGATAGAGGTATTTCTGAACATGGTAGTCATCCTCGACTCGCGAAACAGAAAAAAGCGGCAAACGGATTTATCCGTCGCCGCAAACAGGAGTATTTCCAGTCGATGAATCAGCCAGGAGGAGCAACTGCCAGGATCAGAAACGGGTGCGCACGCCTGTCGTCAGTTCAAGCTGGTTGGTCGAACCAAATGTGGTTCCGACCGTATAGCCGCCGTGAAGCTTCATATAGTCGCCGGCCAGATACAGTTCAGTACGCTTGGACAGGTGGTAGAACGTCGACCAGTACAGCGTCTCCTTATAGCCGTTGTGGAGACCGGACGTCGGATCGAAAACGCCAACGTTCGCGTTCGGGATGTCGCCGCCGCTGTCGTAGGCGGCGTTGTGCACGCGCATCTGCTGGTAACCGAGTTCGTAGTCGAGCGGCCCCTTCGGCGACAGCTTGAGCGACACCGTCCATGCGTTATCCTGACGCTGACCGAGCGCGCCCTGATTGCCGAGATAGCGGAAATAGCCCGCGTTGGCACGCAGGATGCCGAACGTATAGTTGCCGCCCACCGAATATGACTGGTTCGTGAAGCCGTCACGGTTGACGTGGCCGTAGAATCCCGCCACGTTGAACGGCCCGCCGTTGTAACCGAGCGCCACCTGATAGGTGGAATTCGAGCCAAAACTCGTGCTGTTGCCGAATGCGTATCCAGCGCTGGCGTAGATGCCGTTGCCAAACAGTTTCTTCCATGCGAGACCGTTGTTATAACGGGTGCCCGTTGGGCCGGCCGCATAGAAAATCATCTGTTTGAAGTTGTTCGAATTGGTAAACCCGCCTTCGTTGGTCGAAAGTCGCGGACTACCGTACGCATCACCGTAGATGGCCGCCGCATCGCGCGCGATCGTGTTCTGGAATCCTGCCGTAAACTTGCCGAACGTATCGTTCTGGATGCCGACCCACGCATCACGATCGAATATCTGGTTCGGATCTTCCATCTGCCCGTTCGCGACGACGTATTCACTCTCGAGCCGGAAGATGATCTTCGACCCGCCGCCGATGTCTTCCGCACCCTTCACGCCCCAGCGGCTGCCGCTGAACCACGGTTCACCGTCGTTACCCATGCCGACGGCGTGATTGCCGTTAGCGTCGGCGTGCGTCCGATAGCTCGGAAAGCTCAGGTCCATCAGGCCGTAGAGCTGCACGCTCGACTGCGCATGCGCGGCTGTCGCGCCGAGCGCACCTGCCGCGATAGCCACGGTTAAGTACTTTTTCTTCAAGTCCGTCTCCTCAGGTTGCTGCGTTGAAAATCTGATTTTTCTGCTCGCGGCTGCTGCAGTCCGCCTGATCGGATATCCGATCCCCGGCATGCGAATGAATGCAATCCTGGATACCTCAATCCTTCACCCTCCTTTCCCGTATCTTTTGTACAACTAAGTGCATTCCCTGATATACGTTACAGCGCCCCTGTTCGTTATTCGGAATCTCTTTGCCGGAGGATGTAGCCCAGACCCCGTAGCGTCATGATCTGTGCGCTTGACCTCGCGAGATGTTTGCGCAAGCGGTGGATATAGATGTCGATGGCGCGATTTCCCGCACGATCGACAGGCCCAGACCGGCTCCCTCGACGCCAGTCGCCCCGCGATAGAAACGTTCGAACACGTGGGCGCGGGCCTCGGCCGGAATGCGGGGACCGTGATCGATAACCTGCGGTACCACTTCGTCGTTTTCCTCCCGGCGAGTTGCGATAACTTCCGACGCTCAGAACGCAGCAGGCCTCCATTTCAGCAGGCGCTTTTTCAGCGTGGCAAGTAAATAGCCGGCCGTAAGCGCGACCACCGCGGCAAATACACCACTGGCGTTAAATGCTCCCTGCGCAGTCGAGATCAGCAGGCCAATGCCCTGTTTAGAGCCGGGAAATTCGCCAACCACCGCGCCAACCAGGGCGAAGCCGAAACTCACGTGCAGGCTTGCGAGAATCCACGACAGTGCGGAAGGAATCATGGGAAAAGGCGGAGCCACGAGGGTGGCACCGCGAGTGCAACGGAGTCGGACAGCACCCGTTGCACAAACGCTCTGAGGGCGCCAGTGACCTATCTGGAACTGACAAACTCGTTGGTGTAGGTTTTGCCCAACTCGATATGCTTGCCCTTGACCGACGGGTTGAATGCCGAGAGCACCTTGAGCACGGTCGCAGGACCATCAGCCGGCATCTTGCCGTCGACGGTGTACATCGGCAGCGACGCCTTCAGGGCGCTCACGTAAAGCTGCTTGTCTTTCTGATAGTCGTCGGGCATCTTCGCCGCGATCTCTTCCGCGCTATGCGTGTGGATGAATTGCATCGTGCGAACGAAGGCATGCGCGAGCCTGGCCGCTTCCGCCTTGTGCGAATCGGCCCACGCGGCCTGCACGTAGAGACTCGAGGCGGGGTAGGTGCCGCCGAGCGCCGCCTTCGTGCCCTCGACCGAGCGCATGTCGACGAGCACCTTCGCCTCGCCCGATTTCAGCAATGCCGACACCGTGGGCTCAGTGGTCATGCCAGCGTCGATACGGCTTTGCCTGATCGCCGCAATAAAGCTGGCATCGGCGCCCACCGGTAGCATCGTGTATTCCGTCGACTGGATGCCGTGCTGTCCCGCGAGGTATTGCGTGAGGAAGCTGGTCGACGAACCCAGGCCCGTCACGCCGAGCGTCTTGCCCTTGACGTCGCCCATTGATTTGACTGTATCGGCAGCTTTGGTCGACACCATTTCGACTTCGCCTGGCACCTGACCAAACACGACAATCGCCTTGACTTCCTTGCCCTTGGTCTGCAGATCGATCGTGTGGTCGTAGAAGCCCACGACACCCTGGACGGCACCGGCCAGCAGTTCGTTCTCTGCATCGACACCAGCAGGCTGCGACAGCAATTCAACGTCGAGCCCTTCGTCCTTGAAGTAGCCCAGTTGTTCGGTCAGGCGCGCCGGCAGATAGATCAGCTTCGTGATCCCGCCAACCATGATCGTGATCTTCCCGCTATCGGCTGCCGACGCATGTTGCGAGGCAAGACTGAATAGCAGGCTGGAAGCAAGAGCAATATGGCGAAACGCGCTGAGATTCGGTCGCATCGATAGTCTCCGTTATTGTTGGCAGCGGAATGCTGCCTGTCTGCATCGATGGCGCGATTATGGGAGGGTGCATCCTTCTTTCGGCTTTCACGGAAAAACCTTTTTCTTAGGGGATTTCCATGAGACGGGCGTCACTACCTGCGGAATCACAACAGCACCGGAATCAGCATCGCCCCGTCACCTGCCGCACTCCCGGGAAAAACAATGCGCCTTGACTGGGCACCATGGCATCGCGGCATGCGTTGATATAGTGGCAGGCATACGGCTTGCGGCAGCTGCAACGGGCAACGGTCTCGCGACGAAGGACAATCATGGATACGCTTTCCACCGACAAGCTGCAGACCGCGGCCCGCAAGCAGGCATCGTGGGCGGTTGGCGCATTCAAACAGTTCGCGGAAGATCGCTGCGCTGCGATGGCCGCGAGCATCGCGTTCTACGCGGCCTTTTCGCTCGCGCCGACGCTCGTCATGGTGATCGCGATCGCCGGCTGGTTCTTTGGCGCGGAAGCGGCGCGCGGCCAGCTCTTCAGCCAGGTGCATGGCGTGCTCGGCGACGACGCGGCAGCAGCCGTGCAAACCATCGTCCAGAATGCACATCACAGCGGCAGTGCGGGCGGCATCGCGGCGGCCATCTCGTTCGTGCTGCTTGCGGTCGGCGCGTCCGCGACGTTCTCGTCGCTCAACAGCGCACTCAATATAGTGTGGCCCGCCGTGGGGCCGCGCACGTCCAGCGTGATCGCACTCGTTCGCGTGCGGCTGATTTCGTTCGGGCTGGTGCTCGGCGTCGCGTTCCTGCTGATCGTTTCGCTCGTGCTCGATGCAGCCATCACGTTCATCGGCAACTGGCTGCTCGGCGATTCGCCCTACATCGTGATCGGCAACCTGTTGCAGCTCGCGGTCGGCCTGCTCGTGCTGGCTGTCGCGTTCGCCGGGCTGCTCAAGTTTCTGCCCGATGCGCCGGTCCGGTGGCGCGATGCGATGGTCGGCGGACTGGTTGCGGCCGTGCTGTTCTCGGCAGGCAAGAAGATGTTCGCGCTCTACCTTGCGCACGCCGGCATGGCCAACTCGTTCGGCGCGGCCGGCTCGCTCGCGATCCTCCTGATGTGGCTGTACTTCTCGGCGGCCGTGCTGCTGCTCGGCGCGGAGTTCTCGGCTGCTCGCGGGCGCCTGCACGATCCACGCGGCCCGTGGGCATTGCAGGACGACACGCCGCCACCCGGAAGCCGGGCAATGCTCGCTTCGGTGATGGCGGCTTCGACGAAGCCGGCCGTCGTGTCGAACGGCGCGCCGAACCGTGATGCATCGACTGCGACCATCGATGCACGCGTGGCCGCGCAGCACACGTCGGCCGGAAGCCCTGCTGGAGCGTCACGGATGACGCCACGACCCTCGACGGCCGCGGCGGCAATGCATATTGGCCGTTCGGTGGCGCACGCCGAAACCCAGGCGACGCGCGCGGCGGCCGCGACCATCGTCCGGGCGGAGCGCCATATCCGCCGGCATCCGTGGGGGTCGATGGTTCTCGTGGCTGCGGCGGCGTTCGCCGCCACGACATTCGCGGGGCGGCGCAATGACGCCGAAAACACCAAACCCGGTGCTGCCGACGACCGTTAATCAAGATAGATCGAGGCCGGTCGGGCCAGCGAAACCTGCCCGTCCGCCAGGCGAACAAAGCTGAACAGCATCCCGTCGACGCGCCCGCAAAAGCCGATCTTCCCCGCCCCACAAACCTGGAAAAAGGCGACAGACCACTCGATGTAATTAGACGACTTACTTACAATTCAACAATTATTTTGAGCAATTAGCCTCAATCACTGTCATTGAAACAACAATATTGCGTAGTCAACGATTCAATATTGCTATATCCGCAATATTCGCTGGCAAGCTTTATTTATAAGGCTTCTGGCCCTGTGTCACTTTTTAGAGACACTCATTTTTTTTCAGTTCTTACGTTCAGACACACTGCGTTATTCTCCAATCCGCAACAACTAAACCAATCATTTGCGTGGAGAAATGATGAAACGATTCGCACTTTCGACCCTCTCGCTGGCACTGCTCGGCACCGCAGGCGTCGCGCACGCTCAAAGCAGCGTAACTCTTTATGGCGTGCTGGACGACTCGATCCAGTACGTTTCGAACGTTGGTGGTCACAGCCTGTGGAACATGGCTGCAGGCAACCTGCAGGGCAATCGCTGGGGCATGAAGGGTTCGGAAGACCTGGGCGGCGGCCTGAAGGCGATTTTCCAGTTGGAAAACGGCTTTAACCCGAACAACGGCGCGCTCGGTCAAAGCGGCCGCATGTTCGGTCGTCAAGCGTACGTCGGCCTGACGGGCGACTCGTGGGGTACCGCTACCCTCGGTCGTCAGTACGATCCGGTGGTTGACCTCGTTCAGCCGCTGACGGCTGACAACTACTGGGGCAGCACGTTCACGACCGCAGGCGACGTCGACAACAACGACAACAGCTCGCGTACCAACAACTCGGTCAAGTACGCATCGCCGGTCTGGGGTGGCTTCCAGTTCGAAGCCATGTACGCACTGGGCGGCGTGGCAGGCTCGACGGGTTCGGGTCAAACGTGGGCAGGTGCCGCAACGTACGCAACGGGTCCGTTCTCCGTCGCTGCTGGCTACATCCGCATGGACAACACGTCGACGACGGTGCCGCGTGACGGCTGGAGCACTTCGGCAACGTCGGACGCTACGTACGACGGCATCGTGAACTCGGCCTATGGATCGGCCAAGTCGATCGGAATCGCATCGGTTGCTCTGCAATACGTGGCAGGTCCGTTCACGTTCGGCGGTCGTTACAGCAATGCGCAGTACAAGCCGGACGCACAATCGGGCTTCGGCTCGACCCAGAAGTACGACGTCGGCGCTGGCTTCGTGAACTACCAGCTGACCCCGGCAGCACTGCTCGGTCTGGGCTACACGTACACGCACGGCAAGGGCGACTCGAACGCGACATACCACCAGATCTCGCTGGGCGGCGACTACAACCTGTCGAAGCGCACGGACATCTACCTGGTTGGCGCATACCAGCATGCTAACGGCAACCAGCGCAACGATTCCGGCGACCTGCAGTCGGCGGTCGGTTCGGTGGCTGACTATGGCTTCGCTTCGACGAGCGACAACCAGACGATCGTCAGCCTGGGCATCCGTCACAAGTTCTAAGCACAGAACCTGTTACGTAGCTCTGGCAGAAGCTGTATGAAACCAGCCGCAGGCGCAAGCCGGCGGCTGGTTTTTTTACGTCTGCCCTCTGCCGAAGCCAGCAGCAGCAAAGCCAGCGCCATAAACGCAAAAAGCCGGACATCACATCGTCCGGCTTTTTGCGTTTGCCGCGTTACTGCCGCGTAACTAGCGCTGCTTCTTCTGCGCGTCTGCCTGTGCAAGCGTCTGCGCCGGCCGCACGTCGCCGCGTCCGGCCACCCCATCGTTCGCGTCCTGCTGCGACACCACTGGCGCCCGGCTACGCTGCTGATGCGGCACGTCGCCCGAGTTTTCCCACGCTGGATCGGGAATCGCGCCGAACACCTGACGCAACTGCTCACCCCACGTGCGGTGAATCATCTGATAGTACGCATTGTCCTGATCGACGCAGACGAACCGCGTCACCCGAAGTGTGTCTTTCTCATAGACCAGCAGATCCAGCGGCAGCCCGACCGAGAGGTTCGAGCGCAGCGTCGAATCCATCGAGATCAACGCGCACTTGGCGGCTTCGTCGAGCGGTGTGGAGGGAATCAGCACGCGGTCGATGATCGGCTTGCCGTACTTCGATTCGCCGATCTGGAAATACGGGCAGACGCTCGACGCCTCGATGAAATTGCCCGCCGGATAGATCATGAAAAGACGCGGCGTCGAAGGCGCGCCGCTATCGGCCGAAGCGACGATCTGTCCGCCCAGAATGAACGCGCAGTTGAAGTCGACGCCGAATTCCTGCAGCGCCTGCGCCTCGCGCAGATACACCTGGCGCACCGCGTCGCCGACCACGCGCGCGGCCTCGGGCATCGACGAAGCGGTCCAGAGCGTCGGTTTGCCGGCCTCTGGGGGCTCGCTGAGCGCCTGGAGCACCGCCTGGGTCAGCGAGAGGTTGCCGGCGCCCAGCAGCACGAGCACGCGCTCGCCGGGCTGTTCGAACACGGACATCTTGCGCGCCGTGCTGATGTGATCGACGCCCGCGTTGGTGCGCGTGTCCGAGAGAAACACGAGCCCTTCATCCACGCACATCGCCACGCAGTAAGTCATGGTTGCCAACCTGGAAAACGACAGAACGCCGCTATTGTAATGCGCCGGCACACCGCCTCTGACGCTTCCTCCGGTATGACGACGCCAACGCGGCCTTCATGAAGGCCGCGTCGTCCCAGGACATGGATTTCCCGCGCTCTACTGCGGTGTCTGTGCGCTGACCGTCACCGACACGCTGAGCTTTTCCTCGCGCCCGCCAATCCGTCTTCCACGCACAGGCGACGCCGCTTCGTAATCGCGCCCGACAGCAAGCCGGCAATAGATGTTGCTTGCGAACGCCGCGTGCGTGACGTCGACGGACGTCCAGCCCACGCCATCGATCCAGACGTCGACCCATGCGTGACTCGCGCCGTGCTCGACGTCGCCCGGTTCGATATAGCCGCTCACGTAGCGCGCCGGCACGCCGCGCGCGCGGCAGCAGGCAAGCATCAGATGCGCGTGGTCCTGACAGACGCCCTTGCCGAGCGCCAGCGCTTCCGCAGCGGTGCTCGTGACCTCGGTGATGCCGGACTGGAACTGCACGCGCTGCACGATCTGCTCCGACAACGCGATCAACGAAGCCGGCGTATCGAGCGCGGGCACCGAAGCCGCGAGTTCACGCACCGCGGCATCACAGTCGGTCAAAGGCGTCGAGCACGTGAAATGTTCGAGTGGAATCGGGCCGACGCCATCGGGCAACCGGCCATCGACGAGCGCGAACGTGTCGACCTCGCCCGAAACACGCACGCGGATCTCGCTGTGCGGCTTGTTCAGCACGAGCGTGTGCAACACGTTGCCGTAGGCGTCGAAGGTGGAGTCGAGCTTGCCAGGTGCATCGAGCGTCCAGCGGCGCACGACCTGCGCGCCGCCGCTCGCGGGCGTCAGGCGCAACTGCTGGATCGAATAGTGGACCGTTGATTCGTAACGGTACGAGGTGTCGTGTCGAATCGAGAGATACATAGGTCAGGCTCCATCAGGCAACCGGCAACATCAGATAGGTACGTGCCACCAGTCCGCCGAGTTCGAACACGCGGGCAAGGAACTGCGTCAGATACGCATGCAGTCCCGCCTCGAAAATCTGCCGGATGTCGGAATACACGAGTTCCGCACGCAGCTTGCCAGCGAAGCGCTCGCATTCGTTCGATCCCGACGTGCGCAGCATCGCGAGATTCGCGCACACGCCTTCGAGCGACGCGAGCAGCGAACGCGGCATCTGCTGGTTCAGGATCATCAGTTCGACCACGCGCGCGGGCGTCACGACATCGCGATAGACCTTGCGATAGATTTCGAGCGCCGAAACCGAACTCAGGATCGACGTCCAGTAATAGAAATCTTCGAGTTGTCGCGCTGCATCGCGCGAATTCGGCTCGACGTTGGCGAACCGCACGTCGAGAATCCGTGCCGTGTTGTCGGCGCGTTCCAGGAATGTGCCCAACTGTGTGAAGAAAAACGCGTCGTCCTGCAACGCGGTGCCGAGCGTCACGCCGCGCGACAGATGCGAGCGGAACTTGACCCATTCGAAGAGCGTCACCGGATGCGCCATCAATTGCCCGGACGACGCACGCTCATTGAATTCAAGCCATGTGTCGTTGATCGTCTCCCACCATTCCGTGGTCAACGTGCCGCGCACGGCGCGGGCGTTTTCGCGCGCCGCCTGCAGACACGAGTAAATGCTCGAAGGATTGGCGGAATCGGCCACCATGAAATGCAGCACATGCTCGCGCGAAGGTTCGTCGTAGCGCTCCGCGAACGCACCCTCGAGTTCGGAGATGCGCAGCACGGAACGTTGCGTACGCGCTTCCTGTTCGGGCGTCTGCGGCAGCAGCAGCGCCTTCAGGTTGATGTCGAGCATGCGGGCGGTGTTCTCCGCGCGCTCCATGTAACGGGCCATCCAGAAGAGATGATCGGCAGTGCGGCTTAGCATGGCGGCTTTCCGTTATCGATGAACGCATGACCCTGAATCTTCGAGGCCTGCGCTGGTTACCGGGCATTTTCCGTTTGTCACCTGTCACCGGCGATACGCGTCGCCGGTACGGTCCTCACTGGTTGCGGATGCAACCACTCATTTCAGTCGACCATCCAGGTGTCCTTGGTCCCCCCGCCCTGCGACGAGTTGACGACGAGCGAGCCTTCCTGCAACGCGACGCGCGTCAGGCCGCCCGCCACCATCGTCGTCGTCTTGCCGGACAGCACGAACGGCCGCAGATCGATGTGGCGCGGCGCAATACCCGATTCGACGAACGTCGGACACGCGGAAAGCGCGAGCGTCGGCTGCGCGATATAACCCACCGGCCGCGCGATCAGACGCTTGCGGAAGTCCTCGATTTCGGCGGCGGTGGATGCCGGTCCCACCAGCATGCCGTAGCCGCCCGCACCATGCACTTCCTTCACGACGAGTTCGGGCAGATGCGCGAGCGTGTAGGCCAGATCGTCGGGCTTGCGGCACTGAAACGTGGGAACGTTGTTAAGAACCGGTTTCTCACCAAGATAAAACTCGATCATCTCCGGCACGTACGGATAGATCGATTTGTCGTCGGCGATACCGGTGCCCATTGCGTTCGCGAGCGCGACGCGGCCGGCGCGATAGGCGGTGAGAAGACCCGGCACGCCAAGCGCGGAATCGCTGCGAAACGCGAGCGGATCGAGAAAATCGTCGTCGACGCGGCGATAGATCACGTCGACGCGCTTCGGCCCCTGCGTCGTGCGCATGAACACGTAGTTGTCGTCGACGAAGAGATCCTTGCCTTCCACCAGCTCGACACCCATCTGCTGCGCGAGGAACGTGTGCTCGAAGTACGCCGAGTTGTACATGCCCGGCGTCAGCACGACGACGACCGGATCGTCGACGCCTTCAGGCGCCACCGAGCGTAGCGTATCGAGCAGCAGATCGGGGTAATGCGCGACCGGCGCGATACGGTTCTGCACGAAAAGCTCGGGGAAAAGCCGCATCATCATCTTGCGGTTTTCCAGCATGTACGACACGCCCGACGGCACGCGCAGGTTGTCTTCGAGCACGAAGAACTGGCCGTCGTCGCCCGCGCGCACCACGTCGACGCCAGCGATATGCGCATAGACGCCGAGCGGCACGTTCACGCCCTGCATTTCCGGCCGGTACTGTGCGTTGGTATACACCTGCGCGGCCGGCACGATGCCCGCCCGCACGATGTTGCGGTCGTGATAAACGTCGTGGATGAACAGGTTGAGCGCCTGCACGCGCTGACGCAAACCGGTTTCGAGCGTCTGCCATTCGCTGCGCGGAATGATGCGCGGAATCAGATCGAAAGGAATCAGTCGCTCTGTGCCGGACAGATCGCCGTTGACCGCGAAAGTGATACCGACGCGCCGGAACAGCAGATCCGCCTCGGCACGCTTGCGGGCAATCGCATCCCCGCCCTGCTGAACGAGCCAGCGCTCGAACCGCGCGTAGTGCGGTCGCACGGCTTCGTCGTGATGACGCATCTCGTCATAGCATCGCATGTCACGCCCCGCTCTTTTGTCGGATAGAAGGCGAATGCGCTGCGCATTCGGTGTTCGACAGCCCTCTGTTTCAAGCAAGCGCTATGCCATTCGCTTCACGCTGAAATCGGGCGCTGGATGCACCCGAAGTGCGCATCCAGCAGGCATGGGCGACGTCCTCATCGTACCGCTGCGCCGGTCAATGCGCTACTGCGGTGCATTCGGGCGTCGAAGCGTCAATGTCCGTTTCGTGACGAAAGCGCTGTTCGAGGCAACGCGACGGCGAGCAAGCGTGCGCGCATTCCGGGATGCTCACAAGAACGCACCACGAAAAAAATCCCCGTGGGCTTGCGCCCACAGGGACTCTTTTTTTTACAGCGCGTTACGCGACCGGGCGGCACCGCCCCCCAGGGGCGCCGGCCACGACTCGAACCGCTCAGCCTGCCGCGTCTTTCAGCTTCTTCAGCGGGCGTGCCTTGATGCGCACGCTAGCCGGCTTGGCCGGGAACCAGCGCTCTTCACCCGAGAACGGGTCCTTGCCGAAGCGCCTCTTCTTCGCCGGCACGGCTTGAACAACAATCTTCAGAAGACCGGACAGCGTGAATTCGCCAGCGCCCTTCTTGTGCACCGCGCCGAGGATCGTATCTTCGAGCGCGGCCAGAACGGCCTTGGCAGCCTTCAGTTCGACAGCAGCACGATCTGCGACGTGTGCAGCCAGCGAGGCCTTCGTGAAGGTGTCCTTGATCGGCGACGGTGCGCCGGACGCCTTCACGGCGACCTTCTTAGCCGCTACTTTCTTCGCAGGCACTTTCTTCGCTGCAACCTTTTTGGCCGGTATAGTGGCAGCCTTCTTGGCCACCTTTTTTGCGGAAGTCGGCATGTTTCTCCTACCTGTTGTGGTCAGTGAATGCACTGAAGGGCACGCGGTATGCGCACGCTTCAGTGCCGGATTCTACAAGCGCTCCAGCGTTTCGCGCGAATCTTTTGTGCATGACGCCGCAGGTTTGTTGCGTGGCGCTGACTCCTCAACACATTTTGACGCCTGTTTTAGCGGGTAAAACGCATTTTTGGGATCACGGCGCACGCACCCTTGAGAGTGAGGTAAACACCAGGGGCGGCGCGAAACCAGCCACGTGACGACCGCCCCTTTCACGCGCCTTTACGCAAACGGGCACGCATATCAAGGGCTTTTTGAAGATCAGCGGGCAAGACCCGGCATCCGTTCCGCAAGCGCGGTGAGGGCCGTGTCGATCTGTTCGACGCCGATCCCGCCATAGCCGAACATCAGGCCAGGCCGCGCTTTCTCGCGCAAATGGAACGGTGCGAGCCCATAAAGCCCAACCGATACGGCACGTCCTGCCTCGACGACCGCCGCCTCCGCGAGCGGCGCCCTGATCCTTGCGGCAAGGTGAATGCCCGCGGTCGGCACGATCGGCTCGAACCACGGCGCAAGCCCGTTTTGCAGGTGTGAAAGCAGCATCGCGCGCCGCGCCGCATAGTGTTTATGCATGCGTCGAAGGTGTTTCGCGAAGTCGCCGTTGAGCATGAACGTGGCAAGCGCGGTCTGCGTCAGGGTGCAGCCGTGCCAGTCGCCGACCTGTCGCGCGTGCCGCAACGGACCCAGCAGCGAGGCGGGCGGCACCACGTAACCCATGCGCAGTTCGGGGAAAATCGTCTTTGAAAACGTGCCGACGTACGCAACCAGACCTGCGCGGTCGAGGCTTTTGAGCGGCTCCACCGGCCGTCCTTCGAAGCGGTATTCGCAGTCGTAGTCGTCTTCGATGATGACGGCGCCGCGCTGTTGCGCCCATTCGAGCAGTTCGACCCGGCGCTCCAGACTCATCGGCATGCCAAGCGGAAACTGGTGTGAAGGCGTCACATAGACGAGCCGTGCGTTCTTCGGCAGCCGGCTCACGACAAGGCCCTGTTCGTCGACCGGGACCGGCACGACCTTCGCGTCCAGCGCGGCGAAACACGCGCGCGCCGGCGGGTAGCCAGGATCTTCGACGGCAACGGTGTCGCCGCGACGCAGCATCACGCGGGCCACCAGATCGAGCGCCTGCTGCGCGCCCTGCGTGATGATGACGTCGTCCCAGTTGCTGGCGACCGCGCGGTTAAATGCCAGATAGCGCGACACGGCGAGCCGCAGTTCCTGCTCGCCGGCGGCGTCGTGATAGGTGCCGCGGCCGCGCGACTGCACGCGCAGCGCGTGATTGATGCAGGTGCGCCACACGTCGAACGGAAACAGCGATTTGTCCGTCACGCCACCGACAAAGTCGAGCGTGATCCGGGCGTCCGGCTGCGGCAACGCGAGCGAAACCGCGAGTTCGTCCCACACTTCGCGCGCCTGCGCCGCCGGTTGCACCTTCGCCGCTTCGGCGGCTTTCGCATGCGACGATTTTTCGCCGGGCAGGCGCTGCAGGCCGTCGGACACGAACGTGCCGGAGCCCGCGCGCGCCGACAGAAACCCTTCGGAAAGCAGACGCTCGAACACGTCGAGCGTGGTCTTGCGCGATACGCCGAGTTGCGTCGCCAGATCCCGCGTGGACGGCAACTGCACCCCGCCCGCCAGCCGCCCTTCGACGATGCCCGCCCTTAGCTGTCGATAGATCTGCCCCGCCAGATCCTGGCGCCCCTGAATCGTGATGTGGATATCCATCCGGCTGGCTACCTGAAATATGCCTGCGCGCGATTATGCCTCTATGCCTCGCGCGCCTGCCGCGCTTCGTAAGCCTTCAGATGGTTATACGCAAGACGCAGCAGCGACATATGCGCGTCATCGTGCTGCGCGGCGTCGCCCCGGCGGATCAGGTCGCCGAGAATGTGATCGGCCTCGATCCGTGAATGGTTCTCGACATCGCGCAACATCGAGGCCGTCATCGGCGAGCCCGCCGCGAAGAGCGTGCCGCTCACGCGCGCCACGAAATCCTCGCCCATCGGATAACCGTTGTACGCCGACACCGCGCGACATTCGGACAGCAGGCCTTCGATCACGCGTTTGCCGTCGGGCACCGCCAGAATGTCGCCGATGGAAGCGCGAAAGAGGCACGTGCTGGCCGCCAGCGTCGAGAGGAACACCCACTTCGCCCACATCTGCTGAAGTACCGCATCGCTCAATGCAGCATCGAAGCCCGCCCCCTGCAGCGTGGCATCGATGGCGCGGGCGCGCTCCGTCGAACCGCCGGCGAGCTCGCCGAACGTGATCGAATGCAGGTCGTTCAGATGCACGATTTCGCGTGCGGGGTTCAACGTCGCGGCGATCACGCACTGGCCGCCCAGCACACGCGCGGCGCCGAATTTCTCCGTCAGCGTATCGATGTGCGCCATGCCGTTCAGGAGCGGCAGGATCGCCGTATCGGGTCCGACGAACGGCTCGAATGCCTTCACCGCGTCGTCGAGGCTGTACGCCTTGCAGCTGAGCACGATGAGATCGAACGGTTTCGCGGCATCGCTTGCCTGAATGGTTTTCACATCATGCAGCGTGAGATCGCCGCGCGGACTGCGGATCACGAGACCCGTGCGCTTCAGTTCCTCCGCCCGTTGCGCGCGGACCAGAAACGTCACGTCGCGCCCCGCCGCGGCGAGACGTCCGCCGAAATAACCGCCCGTCGCACCTGCACCCACCACCAGAATTCGCATCATGTCTCCTTGAGATCAATCGTGTGGCGCGTGCGCGCCGTCCGTCTGTCCATCCGTGCATACGGAAAATACAGCAAAGTATCGTCGGATGCAGGGACGCGGCGCGCACGTTCCAAAGCGTTTAAAGCGGTCTTACAGCGCTTCGAGCGCAAGCGCGATGCCCTGGCCACCACCGATACACAGCGTGACGATACCGCGCTTCAGACCATCGCGTCGCATCGAGTGGATGAGCCGCGTCGCCAGCACCGCGCCGGTCGCGCCGACCGGATGACCATGCGCGATCGCGCCGCCTTCCACGTTGATGATGTCTTCGGCCAGGCCGAGTTTCCGCGCGACGGCGATCGGCACGGCGGCGAACGCTTCGTTGATCTCGATGCGTTCGATATCGCCCAGACTCCACCCGGCCCGCTCGAGCGCCATCTGCACGGCCGGCACCGGACCGAGGCCGAACATGCCCGGCTCGACCGCCGCGACGCCGTACGCCACGAGCCGCGCGAACGGTTCGATACCGCGCGCTTCCGCGAAGCCGCGTTCCGCGACGATCATCGCGGCCGCGCCGCTGTTCAGCCCGGGCGCGTTGCCTGCGGTGATCGTGCCGTCCGGACGAAACGCGGGACGCAGCTTCGCGAGAATCTCGACCGTGGTGTCGCCGCGCGGCTGCTCATCGCGGGCGAACAGCACGGGACCTTTGCGTCCCTTGACTTCGATGGCGGCGAGTTCGGCTTCGAACGCGCCGCGTTCCTGCGCCGCGACGAAGCGCTGCTGCGACCGGGCGGCCCAGCCATCCTGCGCGTCGCGTGTGATCGAAAGCTGCGTCACGAGGTCTTCGGTATGCCAGCCGGAATGCTCGCCGGAAAACGCGTCGACGAGGCCGTCGCGCAACATGCTGTCGTGAATCTGCGCGCTCCCCATGCGATAACCGTGGCGCGCGCCGTCCATCAGATACGGCGCGCGATCCATGTTCTCCATGCCGCCCGCGACCGCGACGTTGCCCAGACCCAGCGCGATTTCCTGGGCCGCGGAGACGACTGCCTGCGCGCCCGAACCGCAGACGCGGTTGACGGTCAATGCCGGCACGGCCACCGGCACGCCGCCGCCGATCGACGCCTGGCGGGCCGGGTTCATGCGGTTGCCCGCCTGGATCACATTGCCCATGACCACCGACGACAGCAACGCCGCATCGATACCGCCGCGCCGCAGCGTTTCGCGGACGGCAGCCGCGCCGAGGTCGGTGGCAGGCACATCCTTCAACGAACCGCTGAAGGCCCCGATCGGGGTTCTCACCGGATGGCTGATCACAATTTCGCGTGTACTCATGGTCGATTCCCTCGTTGAGGTGGAAAGTGAAGTTACGGGTCTGTTCAGGGGGTGCCAGACGACGTCGCGGTAACGCTGGCAACATCGGCGAAATTCTGCGTATCCCAGCCGCCGCCGAGCGAGCGATACAGCGCCACCGCGGCAAGCGCATGTTCGCGTTTCGCCTGGTTCAGCGATTCCGAGTCCTGCAGATACGCTTCCTGCGCGGCGAGCACGTCGAGGAAGCTCGACGCGCCGCCCTTGTACAGCTCACTCGAAAGACGCAGCGCCTGGCTGGACGCATCGAGCGCGCCGGAAAGCCGCTGCGCCTGCTCGGATGTGCTGACGAGATCGCTGCGCGTGTCCTCGATTTCCTTCAGCGCTTCGAGCATCGTCTGACGCAGGCCGAGTTGCGATTCGCGCATGCGGCTCTCGCTTTCGTCGATACCCGCGTTGACCCGGCCGGCGTTGAAGATCGGACTCGTCGCGCTCAGGGCCGCGCTGAACAGGTTGTCGGTGAGCGTCGGCAACCCGAGATACGACGCGGCGAGCAGGCCGTCCGAGAGCGTCAGCCTGAACTGCGGATAACGCTGCGCCTTCGATACGCCGACTTCCGCCGCGCGCTGCTCGACGCCGGCATACGCGGTGCGCACATCCGGGCGACGCAGCAGCGCCTCCGAAGGCAGCGTCTGCGGCACGCTCTGCGACGGCACGGGAATCGCCTGCGCGTTCGCGAGCAGCAGTCCGTCGACGCTTTCCGGCGTGCGGCCCGAATACACCGCGATCAGGCTGAGCTGATGCTGGATCGTCGACTGCACGCGCGGAATCTGCGCCTGAAGATCGGACAGCTGGTTCTGCGCACGCGCGACGTCGAGCTGCGTCGACAGTCCGTAGTGCAGGCGCTCCTGCGTCAGACGCAACGCGCGGCTGCGGATCTGCTCGTTATCCTTGACGATCTGCATCTGCGACTGCGCCCAGCGCAGGTCGATGTATGCGGCCGCCGTGCTGGCGGCGAGCGCGAGGCGCACGGCATTCAGCGCTTCCTTGCGGCCCGACACCTGCGCCTGTGCCGCGAGCAGCGCGAGATGCTCGCCGCCGAACACATCGGGTGTCCAGCTCGCGGCGAGACCGATACCCGCCTGGCGCACGTAACCGAGCGGCGGCGGCGTGTTCTGGCGCGTATCGGCAGCGCGTGCGACAGCGTCGAGTTCGGGCAGCAGATCCGCGTGACGTTGCGTCGCGATCGACTGCGCCTGTTTGACCCGTTCCGCGGCGGCCTGCACGTCGAGATTACCGTCCAGCACCGCTGTCACCAGCTCATGCATGATGGGGTCGCCGAAGTCGTTCCACCACGCGTCGGCGTTCACGGACGCCTGCGGCGCGTCGACGCTCCACGCGTCGGGCGCGACGGTCTGCACGGTCTTCGGCAGATCGGCGTGGGTTTCCGGCTGCACGGCGCAGGCGGCGAGACTCAGCGCGGCGATGCCCGCCAGAGCCTTTGCAATGATCGATTTCATGTCAGGTACCTTAGTGAGCGTCGGGAGGCGGCGCGGTGTTGCCGAACGGGCGCGAGAACACCACGCTCGCGAGTCCCACCACGAAACACAGCGCCACCGCGAGGAACGTGTCGGAGAAAGTGAGCACGAGCGCCTCGCGCATCAGCAACCCATGCAGAACGTCGAGACCGGCTGTCGCCGCGTTGAGCGCGTCGCCGCCCACCGCGGACAGATGCGCCGCCTGCTGCTGGATCACGGCTTCGATCACTGGACGACCCGCCGTCACGTGTTCGTCGAGACGCTCGTAATGCAGGTTCAGACGGTCGTTGAGCATCGTGCTGGCGACGGCAATGCCAATCGCGCCGCCGAGGTTACGCATCAGATTGAAGAGGCCGCTGGCGGATTTGAGCCGCGATGGGGGCAGTGAACCGAGCGCCATCGTGACGATCGGCGGAATACAGAACTGCTGACCGATGCCGCGCAGCGCCTGCGGAACCAGCAGTTCCTGCCAGCCCCACTGGTTCGTGAGCGGCACGTAGAGATAGAGGCCGACGCCGAAGCATACGAGCCCGAACACCATCAGCCAGCGCATGTCGACCACGCGTGCAAGCAGTGAATACACCACCAGCGCCACCAGCTGGAAACAGCCGACGGAAAGCAGCGCAAGGCCGATCTGCAGCGAATCGAAGCCACGCACGCGGGCGAGGAACACCGGCGTCAGATACACCGCGCAGAAGATGCCGATACCGGTAATGAACGACAGCAGACTGCCAATACCGAAGTTGCGGATCGCGAGCGCGCGCAGATCGACGATCGGTTCCTTCGCCGTGAACGCATGGACAAGAAACAGGAACCCGCAGATACCGCAGATCCATGCGCACGTCAGGATCACCTGATCGCCGAACCAGTTCTTGCGCGGCCCTTCTTCGAGCACGTATTCGAGGCAGCCCAGAAAACCCGACATCAGCGCGATGCCGGGGTAGTCGCCCTTTTTCAGCAGGGAGAGGTCGACATCGTCGATGTGCACGAACTTCGGCACCAGCACGGTCACCAGAATACCCGGCACGAGGTTCAGGTAGAACAGCCAGTGCCACGACCATTGCGACGTGATCCAGCCGCCGATCACGGGGCCGATCGTCGGCGCCAGCGAGGCGAGCGCGCCGATTGTCGTGGCCGCGATCAGCCGCTGTCTGCCGGGAAACAGCACGAATGCCGTAGTGAAGACCGTCGGGATCATCGCGGCGCCGAGCGCGCCCTGCAGTCCGCGGAACAGGATCATCGAGTTGATGTCCCATGCCATGCCGCACAACATGCTCGTGATCGTGAAGCCAAGCGCCGATGCCGCGAACAGCCAGCGCGTGGAGAACACGCGCGTAAGCCAGCCTGACATCGGAATCACCAGGATTTCCGCGATCAGATACGACGTTTGCACCCAGGAGAGTTCGTCCTGGCTGGCGGACAGACCGCCGCCAATGTCCCTGAGCGAGGAAGCGACGATCTGGATGTCGAGCGTCGCCATGAAGAACCCGAGGCACATCAGCGCGAACGCGAAGACTTTCGCGCGCATGGGCTGATCGGCGGGGTTCGCGGGGCGCGCTGCGTGCGCGTGGTCAGGGTGCATGATCGGCTCGCCTCAGGATTTACGCGTGCGCTGAGAGATGAACCTTCACCGTCGCCGAGAGCCCCGGGCGCAGCACGCCCTGCATCTCCTTCGGCACGTCGAGGCGGATGCGCACCGGCACGCGCTGCACGATCTTCGTGAAGTTGCCGGTCGCGTTTTCCGCGGGCAGCACGCTGAACGTAGCCCCGGTTGCCGGCGCAAGGCTGTCGACGACGCCATGGATCTCGCCGTTCGATGCGTCCAGTTCGACGTCGACGCTGTCGCCGACGCGCATCTTCTTCAACTGGTCTTCCTTGAAGTTGGCGTCGATCCACAGGCCGCTCGAAGGCACGACCGTCAGCAGCGAAACACCGGTATTGGCAAGCAGGCCGACGCGCGCGGTGCGATTGCCGACGTAGCCGTCGATCGGCGAGCGGATCGTCGTGTATTCGACGTTGAGCGCCGCGACGCGCTGCGCGGCCTGCGCCGTCGCGATGCGCGCTTTTGCATCGCCGATCTGCGCGTCCAGCACAACCAGTTGACGCTGCGCGGCGATAAACGCGGCATTGCTGCGATCAACGGCGGCGTGCGCCTTGAGCAGATCCGCTTCGGCGCGCTCGACGACCTGGCTCGACACGGCGTCATCTTTCACGAGCTCCCGGTAACGCGTCTGGTCGGCTGCGCTGCGCGTCAGTTCGGCGCTGGACGCACGCACTTCGGCGCCCTGTTCGTTGATCGTCGCGAGCTGGAGCGATTTCTTCGCCTGCAACTCGGTGACGGCGGCTTTCGCGCTGTCCACTTCAGCGTTTGCCTGCGCGAGACGCGCGTCGTAATCACGTGCGTCCAGACGGATCAGCACCTGGTTTTCGTGAACGTGTTCGTTGTCTTTCACCAGCACGTCGGTCACGAAACCGTTCACCTTCGGCGCCATGACGGTGACGTCGCCGCCGATATACGCGTCATCGGTACTTTCGACAAAGCGCCCGACGAAAAACCAGTACGACCCGGCTGCAACCAGCACGACGAGAACCGCGGTGACCGCAAGCAGCATCCACGGGATGCGTCGGGCAGAATTGGCACGATCCGCCGCGCTGGCGGGTGCGATAGTCGAAGGAGTAGTGGACATGTTGATATGTGCGTATGCACTTCGTTACCTGAAAAAATCGGCGCGGAAAACGCGCCGGCCGATGCTGCTGCCCGCGTCACGCGGGCTTCGAATCTAGTCCCGGGTCATCGCAAACAGTTCGCGTCGCAGCGCTTCCGCACGCTTCGGGCCGAACCGCTTTTCGAACTCTTCCTGTGCCGCGTACCAGTGCTCACGTGCGGCGGCGAGACGCGCCTCGCCCGCTTCGGTCAAACCGATCGACAGCTCGCGCCGGTCCGGTTCGAGTGTCTCGCTGAATACGAGTCCGTCGCGCCGCAGCGGCTGGATGGCGCGCACGAGCGTCGTGCGCTGCATCACCATCTGGTCGGCGAGCCCCTTCATCGTCGCGCGGCGGGCGCGCCGGATCCGGCCCATGATCGAGAACTGCGTCGTCGTCAGGCCGACCTGGGCGAGATGCCGGTCGTAGAGCTGCGAGACATAGCGCGCCGCCTGGCGAATCGCGAAACAGTCGTCTTCTGCCGGAAATAACGTGGATTTCATTTATAAGTGCGTATGCACACATTAAGACGCAATAATGGCAGGCGCAATACATCGCACACGTCGTTATTCCGTGATGTCGAACAGTTCCGAGCGCAGCGCCTGCGCGCGCGCCCGGCCAAAGCGGTTTTCGAATTCGTCCTGCGCGGCGCGCCATGCGATAGCGGCCTCGTCGAAGGTTTTCTCGCCCTTGCCGGTCAGGCTGAACAGAAACGTGCGACCGTCATGCGCGGCCGGTTCGATGGACACGAGACCGTCGCGCTGCAAGGGCTTCATTGCGCGAACCAGCGTGGTGCGGTCCATGACCATCGCGTCCGCCAGATCCATCATGGTCAGGTTCGGTGTGCGCGCGAGCTTGGCAAGAATCGTGAAATGCGCCGCCGACAAACCCACTGCCGACAGATGCCGCTCGTAAATCTGCGTGACATGCCGCGCCGCCTGCCGCAGCGCAAAGCAGTTGCATTCGTCGTAGGAGAGAGGCCGGTTCATGCAGATCATCATATATGTGCATACGCACACTGTCAAATTTTTTTGCTGGATGACGGATGACCGCGCGCAGTCGGCATCGGCGGATTCGCGAGACTGAATGGCTTGCCGGGGCGCGCGCAGGTGCGTTCGCGCGCGCTCAAAGCGCGAGTACGCTCACGCCCACCTCGACGCGGTGCGCGCCGCCGCCAAGAATCATGCCGCGCAGCAGCGATACGTCGCTGTAATCGCGGCCCGTTGCGAGCGTCACGTGATCGGTGTCGGCGAGCACGTCGTTAGTCGGGTCGAGATCGATCCAGCCGCTACCCGGGCAATAGACCGACACCCATGCGTGCGACGCGTCCGCGCCGATCAGCCGCGCCTGCCCGGGAGGCGGATCGTTGCGCAGATAACCGCTGACGTAACGCGCGGGCAACCCCAGTGAGCGCAGACAACCGATCATCACCTGCGCGAAGTCCTGGCACACGCCGCGCTTCAATTCGAACGCGCGTTCGGCGGGCGTATCGAACATCGTCGCCGACGGCTTGTACTCGAAATCCGCGTGAATGCGATGCATCAGATCGACCGCGCCCGCCGCGACCGGCCTGCCCGGCGGAAAACTCCACAGTGCGTATTCGCGCAACGCGGGGCGCAGCACGATATTCGGCGAAGCGAAGCAGAACTCCGTCTCCGGCCTGAACGTCCCGCCGATGCTATAGCGCAGCGCGTCGGCCACCGCGTCCCACGCAGGCGTCGATTGCGGATCGAGCGACGTCCAGCGCGGTGTCAGCTGCACCGTCGTTTCGCTCACGAGTTGCAGGCGTTCGTGCGGAGTATCGAGTGCGAAATAGAGTACGTCGTTACCGAACGCATCGATGCGGCTATGCGCATACGAAGGCGTCGGCTCGATGCGTTCGGTGTGGTTCACCACGCGCTGCCATGCGCACGCGAGCGGCCGGATGGTCGCCAGATGCTGCGCCGTTTCGACGAACGTCGAATAGCGATACGTTGTGCGGTGCGACACCGACAGCACGGTATGCGCGGCCGTCATGACGACACCCGCAATGCGAGCGTATTCGCGTGGCTGAAATAACGCGCGCTGATTTCATTGGCCGCGAGCGCGACCAGCGCGTTCAGTTCGTTGCACACTTCGATGAGTTCGGTATAGCCGCCGTCCGCATCGGTTGCGCACAGGCGTTCGAGAGACGGCAAGGATTCGACGGGACGCATCAGGCCGGCAAACGTCGCGTGGCGCGAACTGCCGGCGGCGACGGTGATCTCGTCGAGCTTGCGGCACAGGCGTTCGTAGACGCCGTACAGCCCGCGCGGATTGGTTGGCTCGACCACCAGCAGATCGAGCAGCGCGGGCACTTCGAAGCGGCCCGGATAAAGCGAGCGATACGTCAGCGTGCTGTCGAAGAGCTGCAGCAGCAGATCGAAGCCGGCCGGCGTCGCAAGCTGGCGACCTTCGGCGACGACGCGCAGATATGCGGTCATCGCCGACACGCGCTCGATATGGCGCCCGACGAACAACAGGCGCCAAGCTTCGTCGCGCGTCATCCGGTCGCCCTGCGCGCCGCTGATCGCACAGAGTTGCGTCGACAGATGTTCCAGCGCGTTGATCAGCGTGACGCGGTCGTAACGATCGTGCCGCGCAGGCGCAGGTGCCGAAGGTGTCAGCATGATCAGCGCATCGCGGAAATCGTTGCGCGCCGCCACGATCGTGCGCCAGTGATCGCTCGAAAGACGGCCGCGAATCTCGCCGCTCGCGCGCGCCTGCGAGGCCAGGTTCTGGCCGATGCTGGCCGCCCCCGTGTGCTCGTTCAGGTTCGCGACCAGCGTGCGCTCGAACGTCTGTGGCGATTGCTGCCCGAGCATGTCGACCTGCGGCGCGAGGCCGTTCTGCAACGCCAGTTCGACGAGCGTCGAGAACATCGCGTCGCTGTCGCTGTTTTCCAGCGAGCCGAGAATCAGGCGCAGGAGGCGTACGTTGTTTTCGGCGCGCTCGCCGTAGCGGCCGGACCAGAACAGGTTCTCCGCCGCGCGGCTGGAAACGGTGCGATGCCTGCGCGCGAGGTCGCCGGGTTTGAGCGGCGAAGGCAGCAGCGAAAACGTCGAGAGCGGCTGGCTCGACAGCACCCAGGTATCGACGCTGCTGCCGCCGAACTGCATCGATACCGTGCTTTGCCGTTCAGCCGCGAGGCGCGTGAAGCCGCCTGGCATCACGTGCCAGCCGCCGTTGAAATCGGCGATCGCGAAGAGGCGCAGCACCGAGGGCCGGTTGCCGATCGTGCCGCCTTCATAACGCGGCGTGCAGGAATACGGCAACGGCTGCTGGACCGTGAACGCGTCCGGCATCGTTTCGATGCGCTCGCGCCAGGCGTCGAGGCACTGCGCGCCGGGCGCCATGCCGGGCGCGCCGTCGCGCTGCGATTCGGGCCACGTCGGTACGAGAAACGCCGAATCCTGCCGCGCGAATGCGTTCGCACGCGCGGCGTCTTCGCCACACCACCACGTCGGCACGTCGGGCAACACGAGTTCCTCGTCGAGCAGCGCGTGCGCGATGCCCGCCATGAAGCCGTGCAATGCAGGCGACTCCGCGACACCCGCGCCGGGCACGTTCGAGACCACCACGTTGCCCGCGCGCATCACCTGAAGCAGGCCGGGTACGCCGATTGTCGAATCGGCACGCAGCTCGACCGGGTCGCAGAACGCGTCGTCGAGGCGGCGCAGCACGACGTGCACGCGCTCCAGCCCCGCAAGCGTCTTCAGATACAGCATGTCGTCGCGCACCGTGAGGTCCTTGCCCTCGACCAGCGTCACGCCGAGATAGCGCGCGAGGAACGTGTGCTCGAAGTAGGTTTCGCTATACGGCCCGGGCGTGAGCAGCGCGATATGCGGCGCTTCGTCCCGCGCGCCGCTCATGGTCGCACGGGCCAGTTGCGCGAGCGTGCCGACGAGTTGCGAGAACGACGGCGCGAGACGGCTCACGCGCATTGCCCGAAACGGATCGGTGAAGAGACCCGACACGATCATCCGGTTTTCGAGCGCGTAGCCGAGGCCGGACGGCGCTTCGGTGCGATGTGCCATCACGGTCCAGCCGCCGTTGGGCGCGCGCGCGAGGTCGATCGCGACGAACTGCAGATACTGCCCGCCAGGCGGCACGTAATCCTTCACCGCCCGCAGATACCCCGGATGGCCGAACACCAGCGCGGGTGGCAGCAGGCCGCGCTGCAACAACGTCTGTTGACCATAGACGTCCGCCACGATCGCGTTCAGCAGATGCGCGCGCTGCATCACGCCGCGCTCGATTTCAGTCCATTCGTCTTCGGCGATCAGGAACGGCAGCAGGTCCAGCGACCACGGACGCGACTCGCCGTTGTCGGCATACACGTTGTAGCTGATGTCGTTGTCGCGGATCTGCTGGGCGACTGAAGCGGCATCCTGATCGAGATCCGCGACGCCATCTTCGCCAAGCAGCTCGAAAAACCGTCGCCACGGCTCGCGCAGCGCACCCGACGCGTCGTGCATCTCGTCCCAGTGTCCGTCGCGAACGGGCAGCGCGCGCAGGAGCGCGAGCGCGTCGGCGAGACCCGCGTTCGGCTCGAAGGGAAAAGTCGATTGAAAAGCCAAGATCGTGTCGCGTGTTGTTTTTCAGGTCACCAGTAGCGTAGATCCAGCGTGAAGGGAAATTCCAGGCTGCGCTGCGGCGCTTCGACCGAAAGCGGCCCAGGCGTGTGGCCGATCGTGAAGAAGCGCGCGCGCCGCCGGCTCTCGGCTTCGTACGCGTTCACCGGGAACGTCTGGTAATTGCGTCCACCCGGATGAGCGACATGATACTGGCAACCGCCGATCGAGCGCCCCGTCCACGTATCGACGATGTCGAATGTGAGCGGCGCATCGACGCCGATCGTCGGATGCAGCGCCGACGGCTGCGACCACGCGCGAAAGCGCACGCCGGCCACCTGCTCGCTGGCGCGGCCGGTCGGCTGCATCGGCAACGGCACGCCGTTCACCGTGATCACGTGACGGTTTTCGTTGAGTCCGAGCGCGCGCACCTCGATCCGCTCCACCGACGAATCGACGTAACGTACGGTGCCGCCGGGCGAGCCTTCTTCGCCCATCACGTGCCACGGCTCCAGCGCGCTGCGTATCGTCAGCGCAATGCCGTTTGTCGTGATTTCGCCCACCAGCGGGAAGCGGAACTCGAAATGCGGCGCGAACCACGTCGTATCGAACGCAAAGCCAGCCGCGTTGAGGTCCGCTATCACATCGTCGAAATCCATCTGCACGAACGTGCCGAGCAGATAGCGGTCGTGCAGTTCGGTGCCCCAGCGCGTGAGGCGCGTCGTGTACGGCTTGTCCCAGAAGCGCGCGACGAGCGCGCGCAGCAGCAACTGCTGCACGAGGCTCATGCGCGCGTGCGGCGGCATTTCGAAGCCGCGCAGTTCCAGCAGGCCGAGGCGCCCTGTCGGACCATCGGGCGAATACAGCTTGTCGATACAGAACTCGGAACGGTGCGTGTTGCCGGTCACGTCGATCAGGATATTGCGCAGCGCACGGTCGACAAGCCACGACGGCAATTGCCAGCCGTCGCGGCCACCAAGCCGGTCGATCTGGCGTTGCAGTTCGAGAAATGCCAGTTCGAGTTCATACACCTGGTCGTTGCGCGCTTCGTCGACGCGCGGCGCCTGGCTCGTCGGCCCGATAAAGAGGCCGGAAAACAGATACGACAGCGAAGGATGGTTGTGCCAGTACGCAATCAGGCTTGCCAGCAGATCGGGGCGCCGCAGGAACGGACTGTCGGCGGGCGTCGCGCCGCCCAGCACGAGATGATTGCCGCCGCCGGTGCCGGTATGGCGGCCGTCGAGCATGAATTTCTCGCTCGACAGCCAGGTTTCGTGCGCGGACTGATACAGGTATTCGGTGTGATCGACCAGTTGCTCCCAGTTCGACGCCGGATGGATGTTCACTTCGATCACGCCCGGATCGGGTGTCACCTGCAGCATCTTCAGACGCGCGTCACGCGGCGGCGGGTAGCCTTCGATGATCACCTTCATCTGTAATTCAGCCGCCGTGGCCTCGACTGCGGCGAGCAGGTCGAGATAGTCGTCGAGCGCGGTGAGCGGCGGCATGAAAACGTGCAGCAGCTTGCGGCCGCTGCCGAACTTTTCCGCCTCCACTTTCGGCCCGGCTGCGCGCGCCGGATCACGCGCCTCGACGCACAGCGCCGTGCGCGAAATCCAACTCGCGGATTCGCCACGCTCCGGCATGCGCGCCGCGTCGCGGGCCCAGCCGGCCGTGTCGCTGTCGCGCAGACCCGCGGGCCCGCTGGCGGCGCTGCCCGGCGAAGCGCCGTTGTCCGCGCCGAATGCGACGGCTGCGGCCGCCGTGGCGGACGTTGCAGGCCTGAACGTCGAGCCTGCCTCGTACTGCATCCGCAACTGCGCGGCCGGGCGCAGCGGCGCGGGCGGCGCAAACGGATCGTGCGTGTGCTGCCACGGGTAGTCGTTCGACGAAACCCACGGCAGCGATTCGAGCGGCAGCCGGTAGCCCATCGGCGAATCGCCGGGGATCAGATACATGCGCTCGTCGCGGAAGAACCACGGGCCGCTCACCCACTTCGGTCCGTTCAACGGCGTGTGGCTCGCGCGCGCGAGCGGCAGCACATAGCCTGTCACGCTCGACAGCCCGGCATCGAACACGCGACGCAGACGGACACGTTCAAGTTCGTCGTCGAGTTTCGATTCGAACGGATCGACGTTGACCGGCAGACGGCGCTCGCGCCACAGGTAGTACCAGGTGTCCTCAAAGCCCGGCTGGATTGTGTCCGTATCGAGCGAAAGCTTGCTGGCGAGATGATGGATGAAGCGCGCTGCGTCTTCCGCTGTGTAGCGGCCGGGGTCGCGCTCATCGGCGAAGCGCGACGGATCATGCCAGCACGCCTCGCCGTCCGCGCGCCAGTAGAGCGACATCGCCCAGCGCGGCAGCTGCTCGCCCGGATACCACTTGCCCTGCCCGATGTGCAGAAAGCCGTTCGCGCCGTAGCGCGTGCGCAGCCTGTCCATCAGCGCGACTGCATAACCGCGCTTGGTCGGGCCGAGTGCGTCGGTGTTCCATTCGGCGGCGTCGCGATCGCGTACGGCGACAAAGGTCGGCTCGCCGCCCATCGTCAGGCGCACGTCCATGTCGGCGAGCTGACGGTCGACCTGCGCGCCCATCTCCAGCACGTCGGACCACACTTCTTCCGTATAAGGCTTCGTCACGCGCGGCGTTTCCAGCACGCGCTGAATCGACATCGTGTGCTCGAACTCCACTTCGGATTTGTCGACCGCGCCCGAGATCGGCGCGGCACTTCCCGGCTCCGGCGTGCACGCCACCGGAATATGGCCTTCGCCCGCCAGCAGTCCGGAGGTCGGATCGAGCCCGATCCAGCCGGCGCCCGGCAGGAACACCTCGCACCAAGCGTGCAGGTCGGTGAAGTCGACTTCCGTGCCGCTCGGGCCTTCGAGCGCTTTCGTATCGGGTGCGAGCTGCAGCAGGTAGCCGGACACGAAGCGCGCGGCGAGACCCAGTTGACGCAGCGTTTCCACCAGCAGCCAGCCCGAATCGCGACACGAGCCCGACGCGTTGACGAGCGTTTCCTCGGGTGTCTGAACGCCCGGCTCCATCCGGATCAGATAGCGGATGTCGTGCTGAAGACGCTGGTTCAGTTCGACGAGGAAATCGGCGGTCGCACGCGGCGTGCGGTCGATGCTCGCGACGAATTCAGCGAAACGCGGCGTCGGCTCGCGCTTGACGCGATACGGCGCGAGTTCGAGCGCGAGGCCCGGATCGTATTCGAAGGGAAACTTCCCGGCGGCGGGTTCGAGGAAGAAATCGAACGGGTTATAGACGGCCATTTCCGCGACGAGATCGACCGTGACCTTGAACTCGCGCGTTTTCTCGGGGAAAACGAGCCGGGCCTGATAGTTGGCGAACGCGTCCTGCTGCCAGTTCGTGAAGTGCTCCTCTGGCTCGACGCGCATTGAATATGACAGGATGGGCGTCCGGCAGTGTGGCGCCGGACGCAGGCGCACGACCTGCGGCGAAAGCGCGACCGGACGGTCGTAACGGTAATGTGTGACATGGGTCAACGCGACACGTATGGACACACCGGACTCCTGCGCAAAGGATGGCAGCCGCAAAAAGCAAGCTTCATGCCGTTTGTTGTGAGACGTCCTCGGCACGCCGGTCGAGGCGAGACGGCTTGCCCGGACGAATCCGGACATTACGGCCGGCGCATTTGCACGTTACGCACCAAAGCAGCGCAGCGCTCATGCCCCATCATGCACATAATGCGTGAGAAAGAAATGTTCGGCGACACGTCGCGGCACGGAGATTGCGTCGAATGGCGCGTTCTGGTTTACCGCTCCGTCTTCCATTCCTCTGCCGTAAAAGCATATGAAAACCTTTCATTGCAACCGATGCTCGCAGTTCGTGTTCTTCGAGAACGTGCTGTGCGAGCGCTGCAACGCGTTGCTCGGTTACGTGCCCGAACTGACCGAAATCAGCGCCTTCGAGGATGCCGGCAACGGCCAGTGGCGCAGCCTGCATCCGCGCGCCGGGCGCACGTTATACCGCCAGTGCCACAACTTCGCGGTCGAGAAAGTCTGCAACTGGATGATCCCGGCCGGTTCCCCCGATACGCTGTGCGCCGCCTGCCAGCTGACCCATACCATTCCCGACCTGAGCGCGCCGGACAACCGGCTGTACTGGTTTCGCCTCGAAACCGCCAAGCGGCGGCTGCTGTACACGCTGGCGTCACTGGGGCTCACGGTCGAATCGCGGCAAAGCAACCCTGATCATGGCCTCGCGTTCGAATTTCTCGAAGATGGCGGCGACGGCAAGCGGGTCATGACGGGCCACGACAACGGCCTGATCACGCTGAATATCGCCGAAGCCGACGACGCCCATCGCGAGCGCGTGCGCAGTGCGATGGGCGAGCCGTATCGCACGCTGCTTGGGCATTTCCGGCATGAGAGCGGGCATTACTTCTTCGATCGCCTGATCGAAGGCACCCGATGGGTCGAACCATATCGCGGACTGTTCGGCGACGAGCGGGCCGACTACGGCGAAGCGCTCGGCGCCTACTATCGGAACGGGCCGCCCGCCGACTGGAGCAACGCGTATATCAGCGCGTACGCCACCATGCATCCATGGGAGGACTGGTCCGAGACGTGGGGGCACTATCTGCTGATCGTCGATGCGCTGGATACGGCCGCTTCGTACGGCCTTGCGCTGCTGCCCGACAGCCCCGACGAACCGACACTCAAGGACACCACGCCCGTCGAGGATGCAAGCTTCGATAACCTCGTGAAGCGCTGGTTTCCGCTGACGAACGTGCTGAACAGCCTGAACCGGAGTGTGGGCGTGGCGGACGGCTATCCGTTCGCGCTGGCGACGCCCGTCATCGACAAACTGCGCTTTGTGCATCGCGTGATTGCATCGCACGTGGCTAACCACGCGTCGTAAGCGGTACATGCAAGAAAGGCCGCGACAGTCAGACTGTCGCGGCCTTTCTCCGTGTGACCCGCGCGATGACGGATGCGCGCGATTACTTCTTCTGTTGCATCAACGTCCTGAGTTCCTCGACGTTTTCCTCGACACGCTTCTGGATTACCGCATACGACTCCGCCTGCGACTGATAGGCGGCCTGCGCAAGCTGCTGCATGTTCGCGAGCGCCTTATGCAGCGTCTGCTGCACAAGTTCGGCTGACTGCGGCGATGCGGCACCGCCCGCGGAAGCCAGCGCCTGCAATTCGCCCAGCGTCGTGCGCAGCATTTCGCCCTGCTTCTGCGCGAGCGACTGCATGCCCTGAAACGCTGTCTGGTTGGCTGCGACGAGCGCCTCGACGTCCTTGCGCCGCGCTTCCATGATGGCGGGCACATCGAAGCCGGGCAGCTTGAACTGCTCGAGCATTTTGGTGAATTCGCCAAACGGATTGGCGGCGTCGAATTTTTCCATGCTGGATCCCTCCCAGGACGTGTGAACATACAGCCGGTGCGCGGACATTGAACCGACCCGCCCGCGCATAACGGCCGACCTTTGACATGACATGGCGCGCCACTTCGATATCGCTGTACCTGCCGGGTAACGGCGATATGTCCGCGGCCACGTCCTGGGATCATGCGCTTTCTGCCTGCATTGCGCCAGCACACGTTCGCCGCGCGCCGGCACGCGGTGTTCCGAAGACCATCGGCAATCGTGGTTCAATGTTCTATTCTCTTTAACTGGAGCGATGCGCCCGATACGCAGGCGCCGCCATGAGAGGGCTACAACATGGATGTGGATGCAGCGACGGGTCACACGACCCGCATGCGGCAGATCGCCGATCTGCCTTGCCCGAAGGGCCTGCCGTTGATCGGCAACCTGCATCAGCTCGCGCCTGCGAAGCTCCATCTGATCCTGGAGCGCTGGGCCGAAGAGTTTGGCACGCCGTTCAGATTCCAGATAGCCGGAATGCCCGTTACCGTCTGGACCGATACCGAGCTTTGCCAGACCATCATGCGCGAGCGGCCGCACCGCTATCGCCGGTATGCGACGCTCGAATCGGTGCTGGAGGAAATCGGCTGCAATGGCCTTTTTTCCGCCGAAGGCGCCGCATGGGAGCCGCAACGGCGGCTCGTCATGCAGGCGCTGTCGATTCCGCATATCAAGGCGTTCTACCCGACGCTGGCCGCGATCACCGAACGCCTGCGCGTGCGCTGGGCACGCGCGGCTGAGCAGGGCAGCGTCGTCGAGATGACGGAAGACCTGAAGCGCTACACGGTGGACGTGACAAGCGCGCTCGCGTTCGGCGAAGACCCGCATACGATCGAAAAAAACCGCGGCGTGATCCAGGAGCACCTCGCGCTGATCTTCCCGATGCTGATGACGCGCATCAACGCGCCCTTTCCGTACTGGCGTTACATACGCCTGCCGCGCGACCGGCGCGTGGACCGCGCACTGGTCGAGGTGCATCGCTATGTCCGTCAGATGATGGAACGCGCGCGCGCCCATATGCGCGACGACCCGTCGGAAACGCCGCGGCATCTGCTCGAAGCGATGCTGATGATGCGCGACCAGCCCGACTCCGGCATCACCGACGACCAGGTCGCCGCCAACGTACTCACGTTGCTGCTCGCGGGCGAAGACACCACCGCCAATTCGATTGCATGGGCGCTGCTTTACCTCGCCGACGACAAGCCGCTGCAACAGCGCATGGCCGGTGAAGCCCGCGCGGCGCTGGGCGCATCGCCCATCTGTCCGGACTACGGCGCGTTGAAGTCGCTGGATCTGTTCGAAGCGGTATGTACCGAGGCAAGCCGCCTGAAACCCGTGGCCGCGATCAATTCGTTCGAGCCGCTGGAAGACGTGTGCCTGCAGGATGTGTCGCTGCCAGCGGGTAGCAAACACTTCTTTCTGAACCGGCCCGCGATGCTCGATGCACGCAATTTCGCCGAGCCGCTGAAGTTCGACCCGGATCGCTGGCTGCGTCAGCGCGATGCCGCGCACGGCGCGCATGAAATGCGCGCGTATCTGCAGTTTGGCGCGGGGCCGCGTGTGTGTCCCGGACGGCATCTAGCCAGCGTCGAAATGCGGCTCGTGCTGTCGATGCTGATGGCGAATTTCACGGTCGACCTCGCGGTCGACCCGGACACCATCGAGGAAATCTCCGCGTTCACGATGGTGCCCAGTTCGATGCCAGTGAGGCTCGCCGTGCGGCCTTGACGGCTGCGACCGTTGTGCCGTTACGCCGTTACGCCGTTATGCGACGGCCGGGAAATCGAGCGTCGTGTCGTTCACGCGGTTCACGAGGTTCGTGAAGGTGATCGATGCGACAGCCAGACAGATTTCGATGACCTGGCGCTCGCTGTAGCCTGCGTCGCGCACGGCGTCGAGTTCAGCGGCCGGCACCGTGCCGCGCGTATCCACCAGCGTGCGAACGAAGCGCACCAGCGCGTCGCGCCTTGCGTCGCCGGTTGCATCGCCGGCACGGACCTGCTTCATCGCTTCCTGCGAAAGCCCTGCAAACTTGCCCATCAGGGTGTGCGCGGCAATACAGTAATCACAACCCGCTACTTCGCTGACAGCGAGCTTGATGGTTTCGATGTCGGCCTTTTCGAGGCTGCCATGCGAGATGACAGCGTCGACAGCAAGCATCGCGCCAAGACCTTCGGGGCTATGCGTACCGATCGTGGCGTACGCGTTCGGCACCTTGCCGGCGGCCTTCCTGATGGCAGCGAACAGGTCGGCGGTAGCACCGGTTGCTTCGGCGGGGTTGAGAGTGGAAAGACGGGACATGATCGACTCCTTGAGTGTTGGGTTTCATCTGCTAGCCATGTCGTATGGCATGGGAGTCAGTTTAGGCAGATGAAGTGAGTTTACTAATGCTTCAACACATCAATTTCATGCTCAATCGTCTCACACCACTCAAAATTGAATTGACCCCGTCATTTCGGCTGGATCGAAAAAACCGGCGCGGCGTCGCCCGTCGAGGAGCGGGCCGCGCCGGCTTGCGCGCTTCATTTCACGCGTCGTCGCGCCTTGAGCCACGACGCCAGCGCAATCAGTAACGCGCCTGAAAGAACAATGAAAAGTCGATGCCGGGGGTCGAACGCATCGGTCATTCTCCACTCGAAGAGACCGTGACCGATGCCCCACAACAGCACCAGCGTGCCGGCGAAATCGATCAATGTGATCCATACGGGGGTTTGGGCATCGCGAGCGCCCAGAGCCTTGACATGTCGCATCAACCTGAACGGAAGCACACACAGAAAACACACCAGACCGATGAGTAGAAAGGATGCAAGGGCCAGCTTGATGAGCAGCAACATGACGTTGGGGATGTCCAGAACGAACGACTGATTAAGGGTCGGCCCATTCTAGCGGAACAGACTGCGCTGCGCGCTCATCGGCTTCAGCGGGTTCAGCCAGTGTGCTGCGCACCACGCCTTCGGGCGTGGTGCCGGAGAATCAGGATTGCATTCGCGCGACTGTTACACTCACGCGGATACGGCCCGCCACAAAAAACACGCGCCGCTCCAGTGCGAATCGCAACGGACGTCAGTCGCGCACCGCAAATTTCCGTCTGACAGACATCGCAACTCATGCTTCGATTCGAAAACCTCTGCAAGCGCTACGATGAGCGCATCCTCTTTCAGGGGCTGCATTTCAGCGCCGGCTCAGGATGCATCGCGCTGGATGATGAAAGCGGTAGTGGCAAGTCGACGTTACTGGGCATCCTCGCCGGCACGATCCAGGCCGACAGGGGCGAAGTCTGGATCGGCGGCCATTCCATGCGCGACTCACCCGTCGAGGCGAGATCCGCAATCGCCTGTATCCCCGAAGACTGCATGACGTATCCGGATCAAACCGGGCACGCCTGGCTTGAGGGCATTGCTTCGACGCGCAAGACGGCGCTCACCGTCCACGCACTCGAACTCGCCGGTCGCTTTGGCCTGACGACACATCTCGACAAGCGCTTCGAGCAGATGTCGTTTGGCACGCGGAAGAAAATGTTCCTGACGGCGGCCGCTTTGGGCGACGTAAAAGTCGTCATCGCGGATGAGCCCGTCGGAGGACTCGATGCCGCCGCGCGTGCTGTGCTGATCGATCTCTTCAAGACGCTGTCGCAAAGCCGCACGGTTTTCTTCTCAAGTTACGACGTGGATTTTTCCCGTGCCTGCGAAGCAAGAACGATCAGCTTCGCGGCACTTGGGAAGAACGCCTGAGGCCGGCCACGCGAAAGCGTGAGCAGATCGATGAACTCAGCTCGCCGTGGTTAGCGAAGACAGGGCGCCCGTCTCAAGCAACGCCTTGAGCGTGGCGGAAAAGGCGGTGGCGGTCGCGGTCTGGTAAGCGCCTTTGCGCCGAAGCAGCGCCACGGTTCGCGAGGGAAATTTCGGCTCGATCGTCACGTATTTCAGATCGCGATGCTCATATTGAAGCGCGCCGGGCAGAAGCGTCGCGACCTTGCCTCTGCGTACGATCTTCAATAACGCACTGATCGAATTCGCCTGCATCACGACGTTCGGTTTGAATCCGTGCGACTCGAAGTAGCTGTCGACGAAAAAGCGCGACACGAACTGTCCGCTGAGCAACGCCAGCGGAAGTGTCGCAAGCTTTCGGCCTGTAATGGGCGAACGTTGTTGCGCGACGGGATGATCGTTGCTCACGACCAGCGTTATCTGCTCCTGGAACAGCGCTTCCGATTCGATATCGTCCGAGCGGATGTCCGTAAATCCGATCGCCAGATCGATGCGGTCATCGCTCAAACCGCCTTCGATGGCCTCCTGCGACATTTCCGCCATCTCGATCGTGATACCTGGATACGACGCATGAAAACGCTCGATCACGGGCGTCACCAGATATTCAGTGAACGTTGGCGTGAACGCGAGCCGCAAATGGCCTCGCGACAGATCGCGCACGTCGTGCAACGCACGCTGCCCGGCTTCGAGGTCCAGCAGTGCGCGGCGCGCGAATTCGATGTAGGCGCTTCCGAAGTCGGTCAGTTGAACCACGCGGCCACTGCGATCAAACAGCTGGCCGCCGATCTCGCTCTCCAGCTGGCGTATCTGCTGCGACAGCGCGGGCTGCGAAATATGCAGGCTGTCGGCAGCGCGCGTGAAATTGCGATGTTCGGCGACCGCAAGCAGATAGCGGATATGACGGAGTATCACGCGCGTCCTATAAGTTTTACTTATTGACGTGATTCTAAACCGGACTTGGACTCTATGGGCGCGTACGACCACAATGAGCCAAAACCAATGGGATTTCGTATGCAACTACTTATCGTCGCCTTGATTACCGCGCTGTCTTTTGGCGCGATGACAACGTATCTGATTGCACAGCTTCTTTCTGATGACGTCATGTTGAAAAGTGCGCGCCACGGTCGCTACGCGTATCTCGGCGAAGACGACGGAGAAGCGACGCCGTGGTCGAGCCAACGTCAAACCGGTCAGACGGTCGTGTCGACGCGGCACGTTGGCGACGCCCGGTAGGCAAACCACGATCCGCTAGGGCAAATTCTCGCGCAGCACGATACTGAAATGAATGGGCTTGACGCCGTTCGCGGTGTCGCGTCCTTCGCGCACGTTATTGAAAATCCTGAGACAGTTGCCAACGATCGCCTGAGGCGTCTGGGTAATAAGCGCGTCCATGGTTCCATCGATTAAAAGTGCGCGCGTATCGGGCGTCAGCCCGTGTCCGATGAACAGAATCTTCTGCTCGGGCCGGGCTTCCACGATCGCCCTCGCCACGCCCTCAGAGCCGCCACCGCTGTTGTAGATTCCCGCCAGATCGGGATGCTGCGCGAGCAGATTGCGCGTCTGATCGTAATTGCGCTCGCTGTCGTCATGCCCTTCCCTGAGTCCCAGCACGCGTACGTTCGGAAACAAAGATTCAATCAGGTGAAGGAAGCCGATCTCCCGCTCCTCATGCCCGCGGTAATTCAGACTACCCGCCAGCATGGCGATCTTGCCGCTCGGACGCGGCCCTAAAAACCGGCCAAGCAACAGTGCAGCGGTACGTCCCGCCGACCGGTTATCGATACCGACATAAGCCAGCCTGCGAGCGTTCGACAGATCCGAAATCATCGTGATAGCGGGCACGCCTTGCGCAGCAAGCGTATCGACGGCATCGCGCACGAGCGGATGTTCCAGCGCCATGAACACCACGCCGTCCGCGCGCGGCCCATAGTACAGAAGACGATGGGCGAGCTCCGCCGGGTTGAAGCTTTCGACGTAATGCACCCGGCACTTCATGCCCTGAGCCGCCCATTGTGCCTGCGCAAATTCAATGTAGTCGCCCAGCATCCGCAGATAGGGATTCGTCCCGGCCGGCATCAGGAACACGATGCGCATCGGCTTGGCAGCCTCGCTGGCGGGCTTGTCCGTCTCGATCAGGTAACCCGCATTCGCGGCCGCTTGAAGCACGCGTTGCGCCGTCACGGGGCGCACACCGTCGCGGCCATTCAACACGCGATCGACGGTTGCCGTCGACACGCCGGCGGCCCCCGCGATATCGGCAATTCGCGCGCGCGCGTTGACAAGCGGACTCGATGACGCGTCTGACATAGGCGTTGAATGATCCTCAGAAACCATCAAAAACCATCATTTTGTGAGTTTGACAGCGATGGACGCCGTCCTTAGTCTTGCCGCAAGGGTAAGCCAGGTACCCATGAAAATTCAAGCCTGCACGACAAGAAACCATCGGGCTTGATGGGATTTGATGGGATCCGGGTTTACATCAAATATCAAATAATCGGAGACAACCGGATGACCCATCTCACCCGCCGCGCGCTGCTGCGCGCCGCAGTCGCCGCACCGCTCGCGGGCCTGGCCGGCACGTCACTCATCGCGCGCGCCGATGCGCCGCAATTCGTATTCAAGTACGGCAACAACCTGCCCCTGACGCACCCGCTGAACGTGCGCGCGCAAGAGGCCGCGAACCAGATTCGCGAAGCATCGAAGGGACGGATGGAGATCCGGATATTCCCGAACAATCAGCTGGGCGGCGACACCGACATGCTCGCGCAGGTGCGCAGCGGCGGCATCGAAATGTTCACGCCGTCCGCGCTGGTGGTGTCGACGCTCGCGCCGGTCGCGGCGATCAACGCCATCGGTTTCGCGTTCAAGGACTACGATCAGGTCTGGGCCGCGATGGACGGCAAGGTCGGCGCATACGTCCGCGCGGCGATGCAGAAAGCCGGCCTCGAATCGTTTCCGAAGATGTGGGACAACGGCTTTCGCGAGACGACGACGAGCACGCGTCCGATCACGACTGCGGCCGACATGCACAGCCTGAAGATTCGCGTGCCCGTGAGTCCGCTCAGCATCGACATGTTCAAGGGTCTCGGCGCCTCGCCCACGAGTTTGCAGTTCAGCGAGGTGTATTCGTCGCTGCAGACCCATATCGTCGATGCGCAGGAAAACCCGCTACCGATCGTCCAGGTCGCCAAACTGTACGAAGTCCAGAAGTATTGTTCGCTGACCAATCACATCTGGGACGGCTTCTGGTTCGTCCTGAACCAGCGTGCGTGGCAACGGCTTCCCAAAGACCTCCAGTCGATCGCATCGGATGCGTTCGATCAGGCGGCACTCAGGCAACGCGACGATGTGCGCAAGCTCAACGAAGCCGCCGTCGCCGATTTGCAGTCCAAAGGCCTCGCGATCAATCGCCCCGCGCCCGATACCTTCCGTGCAGCGCTGCGTCAGGCGAATTTCTACACTGAATGGAAAGGCAAGTTTGGCGATCAGGCATGGTCGCTTCTGGAGAGCTATACGGGCAAGCTGGCTTGACCATGCCCGGTTGCCCGCTATCCTGCCGGAGAAAAAAAACATGGCGAACCACGTTTTGACGGCCGGTTCCGCGTCCGCTGACGTACTGGCCAGC
Source organism: Paraburkholderia gardini (assembly GCF_907164545.1). Taxonomy (NCBI): domain Bacteria; kingdom Pseudomonadati; phylum Pseudomonadota; class Betaproteobacteria; order Burkholderiales; family Burkholderiaceae; genus Paraburkholderia; species Paraburkholderia gardini. Next base: position 105,956 of record NZ_CAJQZB010000009.1, read on the forward strand.
AGCCCGCGTCGCTGGCTGAAGCGCTTCGATCGCGCATTGATCGTGCTGGTCGAAGGGGTGTGCGCAATCCTGCTCGCGACCGAAGTGCTCGTGCTGTTCGCGGGTGTGATCTGCCGCTACGCGCTCCACCAGCCGCTAGTCTGGTCCGACGAGCTCGCCGGCATCCTGTTCCTCTGGCTGTCGATGTTCGGTGCCGTCCTCGCGCTGCGGCGCGGAGAGCATATGCGGATGACGGCGTTCGTCAGCCGTTTGTCACCGCAGGGGCGTGCGTTCGTGGACACGCTTGCGATCACCCTATCGGTGGCGGTGCTGGTCCTTGTGTTCGTTCCGGCGCTCGACTATGCGACGGGCGAAGCGGCCATCGTCACGCCTGCCCTGCAGATCAGCAATGCGTGGCGCGCGCTCGCGTTGCCCGTCGGCGCCGCACTCATGCTCCTCGTCGGACTGATCCGGCTGTTCGAGGTCAGCCGCATGCGCGACATCGCCATTGCACTGGCTGTCTGCGCCGTGGCCGCCGCGGGGATCGCGCTGGTCGCGCCTGCCCTGCTCGAACTCGGCAAAGCGAACCTGATCATTTTCTTTGTCGGCGTGGTGGCGATCGGTATTTTTTCCGGCGTGCCAATCTGCTTTTCGTTTGCGCTCGCAACCTTCGGTTATCTCGGTCTCACGACCTACACGCCGCTCGAAGTGATAGTCGGACGGATGGACGAAGGCATGTCGCACCTTGTCCTGCTCGCCGTGCCGCTGTTCGTTTTTCTGGGCCTGATGATCGAAATGGCCGGCCTCGCGCGAGCCATGATCCAGTTTCTCGCCAGCCTCGTCGGTCATGTTCATGGCGGGCTGTCTTACGTTCTGATCGGCACGATGTACCTTGTTTCAGGCATCTCCGGCTCGAAAGTCGCCGATATGGCCGCGATCGCTCCGGTCCTTTTTCCTGAAATGAAAAAGCGCGGCGCGAACGAAGGCGATCTTGTCGCCCTGCTGGCGACGGCGGGTGCCCAGACGGAAACGGTGCCCCCCAGCATCGTGCTGATCACGATCGGCTCGGTGACCGGCTTGTCCATCTCCGCGCTTTTCACGGCCGGCATGCTGCCTGCCATCGTGCTCGCGGTCACGCTGTGTTTCGTCGTGTGGATGCGCTACCGGAAAGAAGATCTGCGTCACGTACAGCGCTTCAGCCGCCGTGAAATGGGGCGAATGTTTCTCGTCGCATTGCCGGCGCTCGCGTTGCCGTTCGTGATCCGCGCGGCTGTGGTCGAAGGGATCGCGACGGCAACCGAGGTATCGACGATCGGCATTGTCTACGCCATGGTCATAGGCGTATTCGTGTATCGCCAGTTCCAGTGGTCAAAACTTCCGCGCATGCTGGTCGATGCAGCCACGTTGTCGGGTGCGATCATTTTCATCATCGGCTGCGCGACGGCGATGGCGTGGGCGCTCACGCAGTCCGGATTCTCACAGGATCTCGCGGATCTGATGATGCATCTGCCCGGGGGCGCGTATGCATTCATGGCGTTGTCGATTGTGGTGTTCATTCTGCTGGGTAGCGTGCTGGAAGGCATTCCCGCCATCGTATTGTTCGGCCCTCTTCTCTTTCCCATAGCGCGGCTCGCGGGTATCAACGAGATCCACTACGCGATCGTCGTCATTCTTTCGATGGGCGTCGGCCTCTTCTCGCCGCCCTTTGGCGTCGGCTACTACTCGGCCTGCGCGATCAGCAAGGTCAACCCCGATGCCGGCATGCGGCCGATCATCGGCTATATGGGCGCGTTGATTGCCGGCCTGATTCTGGTCGCCGCCGTGCCGTGGCTGTCGACCGGCTTTCTCTGAAGCCTTAATTCTCCGGAGTATTTTCATGAGTCGTTATTTTGGCGAGATTCGCCAGGCGGGCTATGTCGTGCGCGATATCGAAGCGGCGATGGATCACTGGAGCCGCGTGCTGGGCGTCGGCCCCTGGTTCTACAACGAGCGTGTGCCCATCGAAGACTATGTGTATCGCGGAAAGTCCTACGACGTACATAACTCGGTCGCGCTCGCCAATTCCGGGAGCCTCCAGGTCGAACTCATCCAGACGCGCAACGACGCGCCGTCCATGTATCGCGATTTCCTCGCCGCCGGCAACACCGGCTTGCAGCACAACGCTTACTGGACGACGAATTTCGATGCCGATCTCGAACGCCTGGAACGCCAGGGCTTCAAGGTGGCGATGAGCGGCAATGTCGGCAGGAACGGGCGCTTCGTGTACTTCGATACGGAAAGTCATCCGGGAACGGTGATCGAACTGTCGGAAATCGCCGGACCGAAGGGCAAACTGTTCGAACTGATTCATGCAGCGTCGCTCGACTGGGATGGACGTGATGCCGTGCGGCCTTTTCCTGAATTGAGCAGGCTATGAACGCAGCGCACGGGGATGACGGATTGATCGAGGCCGACTACCTGATCGAGACGCCGCTCGATCCTGCGCGCGTCGCCGAAATCATGGCGGGCGAGCAATCGAGCGGCACGTTTGTGCGTGTGGCAAATGAAACCGATGCACTACGCGCCCGCAGTCGTGCAGGCGTCACGCGCGTGGTCGAGCTCGGACCGGCGCACCGCCCGAGCCTGCCGAGCGCCGCGCTGGCCCGCCAGGGCGTGACGGGACCATGGCGCCGGGCGCAGGTCACGCTCGCTTTTCCGGTGGCGAACATCGGCGCCAATCTGCCGACGCTGGCCGCGACCGTCGCGGGCAATCTATACGACCTCGGTGAAGTCACGGGCATGCGATTGCTGGCAATCCGGCTTCCCGCTGCGTACCGGAAGCGTTTCGACCTGCCGGCACAGGGCATTGCCGGAACGCGGGCGTTGACGGGTGTGGCGAGCGGCGCGCTGACAGGAACCATCATCAAGCCCAATGTCGGCATGAGCGCGGACGAAACGGCGGGTCTGGTCAAGACCTTGTGCGAAGCGGGCGTCGACTTTATCAAGGATGACGAAGTCTGCGCGAACCCGGACCATGCGCCGCTGGACGAGCGTATCCGGGCGGTGATGAAGGAAGTGCGCGCGTATCGTGACCGTACCGGCCGCAACGTCATGGTCGCATTCAACATTACCGACGATCTCGACGCGATGCGCCGCCACGCCGATCTGGTTGAACGCGAAGGCGGCGGTTGTGTGATGGCGAGCGTCAACTGGTGCGGATTCTCGGCTATCCAGTCGTTGCGGCGAGCTACCCCGCTCGTTCTGCATGCGCATAGAAATGGGTTCGGCATGATGTCGCGCGATCCATCGCTCGGGATGTCATTCCAGGCGTATCAAACCTTGTGGCGGCTTGCGGGGGTCGACCATATGCACGTTCATGGTCTGAGCGGAAAATTCGCGCAGGCGGACCGCGAAGTCATCGACTCGGCCAGAGACTGCGCGACGCCGCTCGCCGAAGGTGTCGACGATGCGGTGTTGCCCGCGTTTTCATCGGGACAATGGGCCGGAACCGTGCCTGCCACGTTCGACGCAATGGGTTCAGACGACCTCCTGTTCATGTCAGGCGGAGGCATTCTTGCGCATCCGGATGGTCCCGCTGCGGGCGTCCTGAGCGTGCGTCAGGCGTGGTCGGCGGTGCAGAACGGTGTGTCGCTCGAACGCTTTTCACACGACGCGCCCGAATTGCGGACCGCGCTCGAGTTCTTCGGTGCGCGTGTATGAGTGACGGTCCGGCCTACGGCTTTTATGGCGACGACTTCACCGGCGCGACGGATACGCTTGCCCATCTCGCGCGCGCGGGCTTGAGAACGATGCTGTTTTTTCAGCCGCCGACCGATGCCCAGCTCGATGCCGCCGGCCCGCTCGACGCGATCGGCGTAGCCAGTGCCGCGCGCGCGATGGCGCCGCCGGCGATGAAACCGGCGCTGATGCGGGCAGGCGCCCGCTTCGCGGAACTGGGCGTGCGCATCCTGCATTACAAGGTCTGCTCCACGTTCGATAGCAATCCGGATCTTGGCAGCATCGGTGCAGCCGTGTCGACGCTGCGGGGTTTCTTCCCGAATCCGCTTGTGGCTGTCATCGGTGGGCAGCCCGGACTGCAGCGCTATTGCGCATTCGGCAATCTGTTCGCCGCCGGTTCTTCGACGGGAGGTGGAGAAGCTCCGCCCGTCCTGCGGATCGATCGCCATCCGACGATGAGCCGTCATCCCGCGACGCCCATGCTGGAGGCCGACCTGCGACTTCATTTGCAGGATCAGGGGCTGCCCGGCATGGGCCTGATCGACTGGCGCCATTACACCTCGACGTCCGGCCGTCTCGACGCGCAGGTGAACGGGCACATCGAATCGGCTTGTCCGGCCGTGCTCTTCGACGTTCTGGACGACGCCCATCTCGCCCCGATCGGCCGCTTGCTGGCTGAACGATCGGCCGGCGTTCCCTTGCTCGCGGTGGGTCCCAGCAGTGTGGCGCAGGCGTGGACCATGGCGACGCGTAGCGCGGACAGCAGCGTACCCATTGCATCGCCGGCGGCGGCACTCCAGGTTCAGCGTTCGACCGGTCCGGTGTTTGTATTCGCAGGCAGTCTTTCGCCCACGACGAGCAGGCAGATCGACGCCGCCCATTCGTATTCCAGGGTTGAGATCGATCCAGCCCAGGTGGACGCCGATTCGCTCGACCGGTATCTCGACGACATCGTGACGCTGTTGCGAAGCGGAAAAAACGTCCTGACGTTTACCAGCCGGGCGTTCGATCAGACTTCGAACCGTCGCGACGACACGACTCGCGCGTGTGCGGCACTGGTGCGGCGCGTTGTTATGTCGATGACGTTAAGGCGAATCTGCATCGCGGGAGGCGACACTTCCAGCTTTGCGGTACAGGCACTCGGGGGATGGGGTTTGTCTTACATCGGCGCAATCGCGGAAGGCGTCGCGATGTGCCGGTTACATGCCGACGCCGAAGAACTGGATGGCATCGAGATCGCACTCAAAGGCGGTCAGATGGGCGGCATCGATTTCTTCGAACGTCTTCTCGACGAAAGCGCCCGTCGAACGACAAATAAACCGAACCTGTGATCTGCCCCGGGATTCCCTGACCGAAGCGAACTGGAGATCATGGCATCCGAGGCCGGAGGCCGATCTCTTCACCAGCGTGCACAACAAGGCCAGGCTCGTGGGCCGCCACGTCAACGCCACCAGGCGGGCGCGCTGAACCCGGCCTGACGACTTACCTCGGCGTATGGACGTACGCTGCGGCAAACGGGTTAATCATGCGGCCGGCCTGGCGTTCTCGCTATCGCCCATGGCCCGCGCATCGTCGTATTCGCGCGAGATGTCCTTGTTCGTGTGATCACCCAACATCGATGCGGCAATCAGGCTGAGCACCGCACACGCCAGAACATAGACCGCGATTGCATAGCCCGAATGGTAGTAAGCGAATAGCGCGGTCGCAATCAGCGGTGCCGGGCCGCCGGCAATGACCGAAGCCAGCTGGTAGCCCATTGACGCACCGCTGTAACGCAGCCGTCCCGTGAAGGATTCAGCGATCAGGGCGGCTTGTGGACCGTACAACATCGAATGCGGTACCAGCGAGAGCACGATGGCGGCGAAGATCCACATCGGGTCCCGGGTGTCGACCATCGCAAAATAGAGGAAGCCGAATACGCCCACGACGGCGGCACCGATCATATACATCCGACGCCGCCCGATCAGATCGGACACGTGGCCAAAGAACGGGATGGTGAAGAATTCGAGCACGGAAGCCGCCAGCACCGCCATCAGCAACAGGTCGCGTGACACGCCCAGCGTCGTGACGCCATAGGTGAAGACGAACGCCGTGAAAATATAGAAAGGCGCCTGTTCGGCCATACGTGAAAAGGCCGAGAGAAGGATGTCTTTCGGCTGGCGGCGCAACACTTCGAGCATCGGCGTCTTCTCGATTCTGCGCTCAGCCAGGAGCCGCGCGAAGATCGGTGTCTCGAGAATATTCAGGCGGATGTAGAGGCCAATCGCGACCAGTATGATGCTGAGGAAGAACGGTACGCGCCAGCCCCACATGAGGAAACCGCTGCCGGAGATCTGACTCATGGCCAGCACGGCCAGGTTGGCCAGGAATAGTCCCGCCGGCACCCCGAACTGCGGCCAGGAGGCGACGAAACCGCGATGCGCGTTCGTGCGCGCCCATTCCATCGACATCAGGACCGAGCCACCCCATTCGCCGCCGACACCCACCCCCTGGATGAAGCGCAGCACCGTAAGCACGACAGCGCCCCAGATGCCGATCGTCGCATAGGTCGGAACAAAGGCCACGGCAAACGTGGCGAGTCCCATCAGTAATAGCGTCACGATCAGCGTGGCCTTGCGGCCGATGCGATCGCCGTAGTGGCCGAAAATGGCGGCACCCACCGGTCTCGCTATGAAGCCGACGGCATAAATCAGAAAAGCCTGCAGTGTGCCGACGAGTGGGTCCGAACCGGGGAAATACAGCTTCGCGAAAACCAGGCCGGTCACAGTACTGTAGAGGAAGAAGTCGTACCACTCGATCGTGGTACCCACCGTGCTTGCGATGACGGCGCGGCGCAGCTGGCGCCGGGAGTCCTCATCGGAGAGGGGCAGCGCCCCTGATTGCGTGGCAGCCATTTGAGATCCCCCACAAAAAGGGCGACATTCTGATATAGACAATTTTCGCAATGCGTGGTTCCGGCGGCGGCAAGGTGCGGCTGGCAGAGAACGCGGCACGATGATTCGGACGTTGCGTCCAGACCGGCCGCCGATGCGGTTATCCGGCAACCAGTGGGTGCCGCGGCGCTTAGCTTACGGACTCTTTAGGAATCTCAAATAGAAGGCGGCAAACACCAGGACAATGCCGATGTTCACTATCAGCCGTTCCCAGAATCGATTCTTAAAGAACAATAAATCTACGCTAACGACAACGGCTATCAACGTCACAATGCAAAGTGCGACAGACGTGTTCCTTGTCATTCCAATCACCAGTTCAAATATATGAAGAACTGATTACCTGTGCAGTTCGCGGATTTGTCTCCAGGAGTCCATTGAAGCACAAACAGGGCAAGAGCGAGGATCACCGGGTAATCCCCCACCTGGAGTCAGAGTGATGCGACGCGACGAGCGAAGCTCAGGCGAAGTCATTGTCAACGATTTGAGTCGCACGGTCGGACGACCGGTTGTTGGCTGCGTAATGTCGGACAGGCTGAGGCATTACAGAATCGACCTGCTCGCGTGGCCGTATGACGCCAGTCACGCGGTCGCTTTCCTTACCCCCAGCCTGGACATATCAGTCAGGCATCCATCGTCGAGTGCGGTCACGGGCGTAACGTCACGATGATGGATATGTTCTGGTCGCTTGTCTTTCGTATAACGGTTGGCGACAGGATTCAGGATCAGCGAGAAAATAGCGCGCGTCCAGGGCGAGAGGTTGGGCGGTGATCCGTGGATAAGGCTATCGCCGAAGATCAGCGCAGTGCCCGCCGGTCCTGTCGCAGAAACCAGATCCCGCTTCTCTCCCACCTTCCTGACCACTTCGGTCGGAACCACCCACAACGGGTGACTCGTGGTGACCGTATCGTAATGCGCGTCTGACGCACCAGCACGATGCGAGCCCCGGATGAAGTACAAAGGCCCGTTGAATTCATTCACGTCATCGAGAAAGACATGCAGGTTGAGCGCCAGCGGTTCCGGCACACCGTCATCGCGATGGTGGGTCGCGAAATCCTGATGCCACTGCCACATTTCTCCAGTGATCGCTTCCTTGACGTTGATCTTCGACTGCATGACATAGAGATCCGGGCCGGCTATCTGCTGTGCCGGTTCCACGAAGCGCGGGTGCCGCACGAGCTTGCCGAAGACTTCGTCGCGCAGGTGAAGACCGAACGCCGTGCGCACGACGTTACTGTTTTTCTCCTTGACGTTCGCCGCGCTTTCCTCGCTGAAAACGCGGTCCATGGCGCTTCGCAGGACTTCGACCTCGTCGGTGGAAAAAGAGCTTCGGGAGAATGAGAAAACCATCCTCGTTGAATTGCCGAAGCTGCTCTTGTGCTAGCTGCATGGTGGACCTCCGAATAAGACGATATGAGTATGCGAGACAGACTCAGCTGTGTTCTGTCAGTGCCTTGATGTGCATCGATTAAAGGATAGCCGCCGGTTCAATTAAATAGAAACTAATACTGTTTAATGAAGGTATAAGTGATGTTGATGTCATATTTCGTGAGCGCCTTAAGTTGCCGGCATCTACGGATAAGCGTCCATTGCGGTGCTAATGTCGATACGCGTTCAGGCAGGTTTCCCCAAAGCGTATTCAATGAGCCGGACGCCCGCGGATGAGAAATAGCGCGACCCGATTCCCTCTCAAGGTCTGCGACCTGAAAAAGGGTATTCCTTGCGGCGAACGCAGCGTCCTGCGCGAGGACCTGAAAATGACGGCGACGGCAACCCGGAAACGTCACTCGCTCGTGTGATACCGGAAATCGAGATCGCGCAGCCCGATACTGAAATCCAGCGGCGACGAGCCCTGAGCCCTCACTGCATCCTGGATACTCAGGTTCGCTCCACCATCCTCGCCCACGATCGTGGCCATGTCGCCTGGCGATACGTCGGGATGGCCCGACAGATCAACGACGGTATATTCCAGCGTGACGGAAATGATGCGGGCGAGTCGCCCAGCGATCAGGACGTGAGCGTCGATGTCAGGACGTGAGCGCGGCATACCATTTGTCCGTCCAATCGCAAGCACACCGGTTCGCGCAACACCCTCGAAGTTGGACCCGTATGGATCGTTATCGGCTCTGATCGAGCCTGGATCGATCGGCCGTACCTGGATCAGGCGCGCCCTGATCGCGCGAAGAACGGGAGCCGACTGCGGGGTGATCCCGTTGTCGGCCGAAAATGAGCGCAAGCCATACAGGAAATGACCCGCACACACCGCAGTGAGACTGTCGTCGATATTCGCCAGCACGTGCGCGCTCGCGCGGGCCTGCGTCACGCGCAATGCCAGTCCTCGTTGTGCGAGACGTCGAACGAGCGCTTCGAACGCGCGGATTCTGTCTTCAGCCCAATCGGCGTGACCCATGTCAGCGAAAGGCACTGCGGATCCTCGGGCCCAGATGCAAGCTGCCGCTGTTGCCTGCCCTCGGCATCACCATTGCGTTCGATCGTGCGCGGCCGTCCGCGCTTGTCGTGGCGTTCGCCGCTCATATCCGGGCCGTTTTGCCGAAGATCCAGCTGACGCGACGAGATGTCGAGTTGAGGCGAAACGGTCGGTATCGGGGCAGCGCAGATAAAGTCACCGGAAGCGAATTCAAAGAGGCCCCTCGTTGGCGGGGCCTTGAGCTACGAAATCACCGTGTTTCTGTTAGTACGTCACAGAGGTCCCACTGCCAGTAAAACTGTGCTGGGTAGGAGCGTCATTTGCATAGTCGGAAACGGCCTGGATGATGTTCACGATCTGTTGCGGCAACCTGCCGCCGCTAACCGCGGTCATTGCAGTACGATCCATCTCAACGGCTACGGGAAGGTCTTTGATTACCAGCGTGTTCATTTCGATTCTCCAAGGGTAAATGAGTCAGTCAGGAATGTCAGAGCTTGTTTTGAGGGTGTCCCCACTCCTCGATGAGAATCAACGCAAAGTGCGTGCCAAACGGTGGCGCCGCGGTCAGCGATCACACAACTAGTTGAAAATACTGGATTTTTAATGGCGACCAGTGCGAATTGGCAGGCAGACGTGCGCGCTGCGGCCGGTGGCTCGGATCCAACTTTCCGTCTGGCACTGTGGGTTAGATCGCGACACATGCGGTCCGCCTGCGTATCCCGTGTTTGTACGATGTCCTCGAGGCGTGGAATCCGATCGAAGCCTGACGACAATGAGTCTGTCGCGGACAGTCTCGCTTTCCTGCTGGACTGCTATGGCCACACATGCTGCTGTGGCCTGCGATGGGGAAACTGCGCTCAGGCTCCTTCCTCATCGAAAAGTCCGCCGAAAACCCGCTTACATCTGGGGGCCACTCACTGGTGCTGCGCGACGACCCCGGGAGTCACCGTACGCGCACCCCAACGCACCGTCGCGAGAAGAGAGGCTACGACGATCAAACCACCTCCAACCCACGCCCCGACCGACAACTGCTCGCCCAGCCACACGCATGCGAATAGCGCACCGAATGCTGGCTCACTTCCCATCAACAGCGCTACACGGGTCGGGCTGCTGCGCTTGACTGCATGGTTTTGCGCAAAGAACGCGAACAGTGTGCAGGCCAGCACCAGATAGAACATGCTCGCCCAGAACATGCCGTGGCCAGCCAACGTCGGCAATGGTTGCCACTGCCGAGGCGCAAACAGTAACGCAGCGATCAGGCTGCCACCCGCGACTGTGCCAGCCTGCACGACCGTCACAGCCAACGGAGCAAGCGCAACGTCGCGCATGACACGCCTTGTCACGCAGACATTCAGTGCCCTGAGAAACGCAGCCAGAAGAATCAGCGCGTCACCGGGTCCCGGCTCGGCCACGCCACCGCTGAGTAACCATGCGCCCAGCAACGATAGCGCCACAGCGCCCCATTCCGCGCGCAAAGGCTTTCTTCGCAGGAGGGCCCATTCCACGAGCGGCGTTAGCACCATGCACAGGCTGATAAGAAACGCAGCGTTTGATGCCCGTGTCAGTAATATCCCAAACGTCTCGGCCAGAAAAATCCCCAGCAGCAATCCGCCAGCGCCGAATGTGCCCGCCAGCGTTGACGCCTTTACGTACCGCAGCGAGCGCAAGGCGGGCGATAGCACCACAAAGGTCAGCCCGAAGCGCAACGCAAGCAGTCCCAGGACCGGATAGAACGCGAGCGCGCCTTTGACGACTCCATAGCTCGTGCCCCACACCATCGCGACCACCAGCAGCATCAGGTCGGACAGCCAGAGTAGACGGTTTTGTTTCCGCATGGCAGACCTCGTTATCGGCAAGGTCTGAATTGTCCAGTTTTGCGTTTGAAATGATAATTGCGGTTGAACGCACATGTTTTATGTCGCATCCGCACAAATTCCGCCCCAACGTGATAATCATGCATCCAACCCAGCTTTTCGCGCTGTTACCCGACATGGCGACCTTTGCCCGTGTTGTCGATGCGGGCAATTTCTCCGTGGCGGCACGCCAGTTGGGCAGCACACCGTCCACGGTGAGCCGCCAGATCAAGCGGCTTGAAGAAGCGCTCGGCACACGACTGCTGGAACGCTCGACGCGCAGTGTGCGAGTGACCAGATCGGGCACGCAGGTTTACCGGTATTGTCGCGACATGCTTGGCGCCGCATCGGGCGCCGTTGATGCGGCTGGGCAGACCATCGGTCAGCCACGGGGGAGAGTCAGCGTCAGTGCGCCGACGGCTTTTGCCAAAACAGTCATCCATCCGCTGATTCCGGGGTTCCTGCGTACGTGGCCGGATGTGGATGTGCAACTGGTATTCGCTGACCACGAAGTCGATCCCCTGCGCGACGATGTGGATTTCGTGATCCGCCTGACCAACTCGCCCCCGCCAAATCTTGCAGCCCGACAACTCGGTACGGTGAAATGGGTGCTCTGTGCGTCGTCAGCCTATCTCAACGCACACGGCACACCGGCCGAACCTCATGATCTCGCGCAACACGATTGCCTGTATCTCGGCGAAACCGTTGACGACAATCGCTGGCATTTCCGGCGTGGTACCGATACCCAGATCGTGGAAGTAAAGGGCCGCTATATCGCCAATCACGCGGGCGCGCGGCTCGATGCTGCGTTACAGGACTGGGGCATTGCAAGCCTGCCTGACTTTGCCGCTGCCGAAGTGTTGCTACGCGGTGGGCTGGTTCAGGTTCTCGCCGATTGGGTATTCGAGGCGCGTGTGTACATGGGCCCGGTGTGGTTGCTGTATCCGCCCAACCGTTTCTTGCCGCCGAAGGTTAGAGCGCTGATTGACTACCTGGCCGAACATCTACGCGAGACACTGGGCGAATGACCGCCTTCTGCCGGTCCGAAGGACCGCTACAGGTCGGGAGGGTGAGTTCGCTGATGCAGGAAGCCGCCACCGTCAGCAACCGTTCGCCCGCGCCTCGTGCAACGAATCCCACAATAAATATGGCTGCCAGACCACGCATACGACGTCGCGCCAACTGGCCCGACAACCTGCACGAGCCGCGTCCGGGCTATTACACCCGGCGCGATCCGCGCGACGGGAAGACGCACATCCCCGGCCGGATTGACCTCGCGCTCGCGATCTTCGAAGCGCAGGAAGTCAACCGTCGACAGTCGTAAATACCGGGATCGAGTAATCCGCTTCGGCGGTGCCGCACCTATCTGGGATCGGCGGCTGACAACACCTTTGCTTCCCTGTCAGGACCTGTCTGTGGAAACTGCGCCCCAGCGCCGCACACGAACAACCTTCATAATTGCGGCCATCCGAAGCCCAGGAATCGCGCCATCATGACCGACACCCACGTCCGCCCCCATCAATCGCCCCGACTCACCAGCCTGTCGCACGGCGGCGGCTGCGGCTGCAAGATCGCCCCCGGCGTCCTCGCCGACCTGCTCAAGCGCAGCGCACCGCTGCCGTTCTTTCCCGATCTGCTGGTCGGCAACGATACCGCCGACGACGCCGCCGTCTACAAGCTTAACGACGAGCAGGCAATCGTCGCCACCACCGACTTCTTCATGCCGATCGTCGACGATCCGTTCGACTTCGGCCGGATCGCCGCCACCAACGCACTGTCCGATGTCTACGCGATGGGCGGCAAGCCGATCATGGCACTCGCCATCGTCGGCATGCCAATTAACGTGCTGCCGCACGACGTGATCGCGGCCGTGTTAAAAGGCGGCGAGTCCGTGTGCGCCGAGGCCGGCATTCCGCTCGCCGGCGGCCATTCGATCGATTCGGTCGAGCCGATCTACGGTCTCGTCGCACTCGGCGTGGTCGATCCGAAGCGCGTCAAACGCAACGCAGGGGCTCAAGCCGGCGACGTGCTGGTTCTCGGCAAGCCGCTCGGCGTCGGCATTCTGTCGGCGGCGCTCAAGAAGGACCAGCTGGACGCCGCCGGCTACGCCGCGATGATCGGCGCAACGACCAGACTAAACCGCCCCGGCGTAGAGTTGGCGAGGCTGGACGGCGTGCATGCGCTGACGGATATCACCGGCTTTGGGCTACTCGGCCATACGCTCGAACTGGCGCGCGGCTCGAATCTGACTGCCCGCGTGCGCTACGCGGATCTGCCGTGGCTGCCGGGCGTGATCGACCTCGCGGAAGCGGGCATTCTGACCGGCGCATCGGCGCGCAACTGGGCCGCCTACGGCGAAGATATCGTGCTGCACGCGGCTCTGCCGTCGACGGCGCGCACGCTTCTGACCGACCCGCAAACCTCGGGCGGCCTGCTGGTTTCGTGCGCACCCGAAACGGTCGACGAAGTGCTTGCGTTGTTCCATGCCGACGGGTTCGGCGACGCGCGCGTGATCGGCGAAATGGTCAGCGGAGAAAGACGCCTCGAAGTCGTTTAACGTGCAAGCGGACGCCGCGCGAAAGCGCGGACCGAAGCATGGGACGAATCAATCACGCATCACACTGGGTCCCGGCCTGGCCGCGCATGCGATAATTTCGCTCTTTCCGCCGAGCCGCTTTGTCTTTTCCTCTTGAAAAACCTTCTCGTCAGCCTCGAAAAAGCAGGTGATTTCGATGAAATCATCGATGTGCGCACGCCTCTCGAATTTGCGGAAGACCACATTCCGGGTGCGCTCAACGCGCCGGTACTGAGCAACGAAGAACGCGTTCTGGTCGGCACCACGTACAAGCAGGTCTCGCCGTTCGAAGGCACGCGGATGGGCGCGGCGCTGGTCGCGCGCAACATCGCGCATCACCTGGAGACGAGCTTCGCCGACCGGCCACGCAACTGGCGGCCGCTGATCTACTGCTGGCGCGGCGGCAAACGCTCGGGCTCGGTCACGACACTGTTCAACATGATCGGCTGGCAGGCGCGCCAGCTGGATGGCGGCTACAAGAGCTACCGGCGCGCCACGCTCGAAGCACTCGATACACTTCCGAAGACCCTGAACTACATCGTGCTTGTCGGCCCGACCGGCAGCCGCAAGACGCATTTGCTGTCGGCCCTGAACCAGGCGGGCGCGCAGACGCTCGACCTCGAAGCGCTGGCCGCGCATCGCGGCTCGCTGCTCGGCGCATGGGCAGGCGTGCCGCAGCCCTCGCAAAAGCGTTTCGACACCCTTCTCGTCAGCGCGCTGCGCGAGTTTGATCCAGGCCGGCCGGTGTTCGTCGAAGCGGAGAGCCGGCGCATCGGTTCGGTGGCTCTGCCGCTCGCGCTGCTGGACACGTTTCATCAGGGTGCGTGCGTGAAGGTGCTGTCGAGCTGCGAGGATCGCGCGACGTTCCTGCTGCACGACTACGCGCATCTGTTCGATGACCCCGAGGCGCTCAAGGCGCTGCTGGAACGGATGATCGGCTTGCATAGCCGCGAGCGCGTCGTGGGCTGGCAGCGGCTCGTCGACGAAAACCGGCGCGCCGAACTGGCCCACGAGCTGATCGAGCGGCATTACGACCCGGCATATGCACGCAGCAGCCATCAGCATTTCACGCAGTTGCCGCACGCGCTGCAACTGACTTTCCGCCCCAACGACGCCGATGTCGTCGAGCAGGCAAAAACACTGCTTGCCCAGCTCGACAGCCGCGCGCCCACTGTCATCTGATTAAAACCATCGCTTGAGACCTTCATGCAATCAACCCTTCGACAACCTCGTGTCGCGCCTGGCTGGGTCGTATTCCTGCTAATCGCGGTGGTCGGCCTCTTCTACGTGAAGTGGTTTCCGTACTACAACCGCGCGTTCGTTGCCGCGAGCCAGCACTCCATCGGCAAGTCGATCCTGATGGGCACGTCGGCGAGCGCGCCGGACGCGTCGTGGCAAGCCGCGACCGATTACGCGCTCGCTTATGGCAAAGCAATCTGGCAAGCCATGGTGCTCGGACTGCTGCTCGGCTCGGCGGTGCAGGCGCTGATTCCGCCGCAATGGGTCGCGCGCGCGCTCGGCCGCACTGATTTCACCAGCGTGGTGAAGGGCTGCCTGATGTCGTTGCCGGGCATGATGTGTACCTGCTGTGCGGCCCCGGTCGTCGCCGGTTTGCGCGCGCGCCAGGCGGCGCCTGGCGCGGCGATCGCGTTCTGGCTCGGCAACACTGCGCTGAATCCGGCCACGCTGATCTTCATGGGCTTCGTGCTAGGCTGGCAGTGGATGGGCTTGCGGCTCGCGCTCGGCATTGTGATGGTGTTCGGCCTCGGCTATCTGGCGAACCGCATGGTCACACCGAAAGAAGCCGAAGCATCGCGCGAAGTCCTCTCGCTACTGGTGTCCGCCGACGACCCCGGCTCCGCTTTCACGCGCTGGGTGAAAATCCTCGGCAGGATGACGCTGCGTCTCGTACCCGAATATATCGTGCTGGTTTTAATTCTCGGCGCGGCGCGTGCGTGGCTGTTTCCGCACATCGGACCGAACATCGATAACAGCCTCGTGTGGATCATCGCGTTGTCGGTCGCGGGCACGCTGTTCGTGATTCCGACCGCCGGCGAAGTGCCGATCATCCAGGCAATGCTGTCGTTCGGCATGGCAGCCGGTCCCGCCGGCGCATTGCTGCTGACATTGCCGCTGATCAGCGCCCCGTCGATGGCCATGCTCGGCCGCTCGTTCCCGAGGCGCGTACTGACGGTGGTGGCACTGGCGGTGGTGGTATGCGGCGTGGTCAGCGGCTTGCTGGCCATCGCTTTGGGCTTCTGAATCCAGGCTACCGAGTTTGAAACGTATCGCTGCATTCGTTCTGACTGTTACTAGTGGCGTCAAATTCGTCTAAAACGGACGGTTTGAAATTCAAGATGAAGTGATCGCGCGATGGTGGGATCAAGGTTCAGGCGGGTTCCGCGCGGCTGGCTTCAGTGGCCAATCCGCCAGCCGTACCGGGCAGCATCTCTCAATTTGTACCGGTACTGTACCGGACTCCTTCGATAGACTGCATCATCCGTCACCGAATCTGGAGCCCGTCATGTCACTCGACTCCCCGCTGACACTCGGCGCCCTGCCCGCCGGCATCCTGTTCGCGCTCGTCACCAGCATCACGCCGGGTCCGAACAACACGATGCTGCTGGCGTCCGGCGTCAACTTCGGCTTTCGCCGCACGATGCCGCACATACTCGGAATCGCCGCCGGCGTCGCGCTGCTGATGCTTTCCGTCGGCTTCGGCCTTGGCGAAGCGTTTCGCCGTTTTCCGATGCTCTACACCACGCTCGAAGTCGCAAGCGTCGTGTACCTGCTGTATCTCGCCTGGAAAATCGGCACGTCGGGTGAAATCCAGACCCGCAAGGGCGAGCGCCGGCCGATGCGCTTTCATGAAGCCATCGCGTTCCAGTGGATCAATCCCAAGGCGTGGATGATGGTGCTGACGGCCGCAACCACGATTCATCTGAGTGCCGATTTCGGCTTCAACTCACTGATGATGGCAGTGTTGTTCTACGTAACCGGATTGCCCTGCATCTGCCTGTGGGCCGCATTCGGCACGAGCCTGCGGCGCCTTCTGTCGAATCCGCGCTGGCTGCGCGCGTTCAACATCGTGATGGCCTCGCTGCTGGTGCTGTCGATGTACCCGGTCGCGCTGCATCTGCTTGCCTGAAGCCGCTACCGGATACCGGCGATAAACCGCCACAACGCGTCGTCGGTTGAATAGGGTACGTTGAAGCGGAACCACGCGGTGGGAGCGTCGTCGGGGCGGAAATACGAACCCGGCGCGAGCCAGATGCCGTCGCGCAGCGCGGCCGTCGCGATTTCGGCGGCACGCTCCGGCTCGACCGGCAGTCTGGCCCACAGGAAAAGACCCGCGCGTGGCCGGTGAAACAGTTCGAGGCCAGCCGCATCGATGCGTTCCTCGACCTGCACGTGCGCCGCTTTCAACTGTTCGTTGACCGTCTCGACGTGCCGCGCGTGACGCCCTTCGAGCAACACCTTGTCGACGATCCGCTCGATCGGTTCCGACGACGTCAAACCCACCGCCATCTTCGTGCGCGCCAGTTCGCGCAGCACGTCGCGCTCCGCGACGACATAACCGCAGCGCAGCCCCGGCGTGACCGTCTTCGAAAAACCGCTCACGTACAGCACGCGATGCAGTCCTTCCATCGCGGCGAGCAGCGGCGCGCTGGCCGGTGCAAGTTCGCGGCTGACGTCGTCCTCGATCACCCACATGCGCTGCCGTTCGGCAATCTGCAACAGCCGGAACGCCGACGCCATGCCAAGCGTGGTGCCGGTCGGATTCTGCAGCGTCGTGTTCACGAACATCGCTTTCGGCCGATGTGCTGCGACGAGCCCTTCGAGCGCGTCGGCATCGAGCCCGGCCGGCGTGCGCGGCACGCCCTGCACGTTGAGCCCGGCCAGCTTGAGGATCTGCAGCAGGTTGCAGTAGCCGGGATCTTCGACCAGCACGGTATCGCCCGGACGCAACAGGGTGCGCACGATCAGGTCGAGCGCCTGTGTGGCGCCCTGCGTGAGCAGCACGTTCGACACATCGACGGGCAGGCCGTGCCGGTCGAGCTGTTCAGCGATGCGCTCGCGTAACGGCGCGAACCCGTAGGGATGGCCGTAATCGGCGAGACGCCCGGGCGGCACGCGGCTCGTTGCGCGCAGCGCGTGCTGCAGCCCGGAGCCGTTGACCCACTCGTTCGGCAGCCAGCCGCACCCGGCCTTGATCGGCACCGAATGATCCGCGTACACGTCCGAGAGCAGCCACGTCGCGGTCAGGCTGGGTGGCTGCCAGTCGCTCGCGCTCACCCGCGCGGGGGGCGCGTCGAGCGTCGCGACCCGGTAGCCGGAACCGCGCCGCGCCACCACGAGGCCCATCGAAACAAGACGGTTGTAGGCCTCCGTGACGGTGAACGTGCTGAGACGCTGCGTCTGCGCCAGCTGCCGCACCGAGGGCAGCAGCGCGCCGGCGCGCAGCGACTGCGATTCGATCGCCGCCGCAAAGCCCTGTACGACCTGCTCGACCAGCGTCGATGTACTACGGCGGTCGCGTTGCAGCTGAAGTTCGATCATGGCGAAGAAGGGGCAACGAGCGATAAAGGACCACGCATGCACCACTACAGTCGAAGCGGATTAACCAGCACAGTTGCCAGTGCAGATGAGCCAACTGTCTATGCCGCCATTAGACCGCGAGCGCTACAGTTTCGCTACCACTTCGAGGAGAAAAACCCATGACTTCGCGCCCCGTCATCGACGATCTGTCGTCTTTCTGGATGCCCTTTACCGCCAATCGCCAGTTCAAGGCCGCGCCGCGCCTGCTGGAATCGGCCAAGGGGATGTACTACCGCACGACGGACGGTCGCGAGGTGCTGGACGGCTGCGCGGGCCTCTGGTGCGTGAACGCCGGCCACGGCCGCGACGAGATCGTCGCCGCGATCACGAAGCAGCTCTCCACGCTCGACTTCGCGCCGACGTTCCAGATGGGCCATCCGCTCGCCTTCGAAGCGGCATCGAAAGTGGCCGAACTGATGCCGGAAGGACTCGATCGCATTTTCTTCACGAACTCGGGTTCGGAATCCGTCGATACCGCGCTGAAAATCGCGCTCGCGTATCACCGCGCGCGCGGCGAAGGCCAGCGCACGCGCCTGATCGGTCGCGAACGCGGCTATCACGGCGTGGGCTTCGGCGGCATCTCGGTGGGCGGCATTTCGCCGAACCGCAAGACGTTTTCGGGCGCGCTGCTGCCCGCGGTCGATCATCTGCCGCACACGCACAGCCTCGAACACAACGCGTTTTCGAAGGGACAACCGGCGTGGGGCGCACATCTGGCCGACGAACTGGAACGTATCGTCACGCTGCATGACGCCTCGACGATCGCCGCCGTCATCGTCGAGCCGGTCGCGGGTTCGACCGGCGTGCTGATTCCGCCGCAAGGTTATCTGCAGAAACTGCGCGACATCTGCACGAAGCACGGCATCCTGTTGATCTTCGACGAAGTGATCACCGGTTTCGGCCGCCTCGGCAAGGCCACCGCAAGCGAATACTTTGGCGTCACGCCCGATCTGCTGACGATGGCGAAGGCGATCAACAACGCAGCGATCCCGATGGGCGCTGTCGCGGCAAGCCGCACGGTTCACGACACGATCGTGAACAGCGGCGCGCCCGGCGCGATCGAACTCGCGCACGGCTACACGTATTCGGCGCACCCGGCCGCCACCGCCGCGGCAGTCGCGACGCTCGACCTGTATCGCCGCGAGGACCTGTTCGCGCGCGCCGCATCGATGGCGCCGAAGTTCGAAAGCGCCGTCCATGCGCTGCGCGATGCGAAGCACGTGAAGGACATCCGCAATCTCGGCATGATCGCCGGCATCGAACTCGACACGCGCGACGGCGCGCCGGGCGCGCGTGCCTATGAAGCGTTCGTCAAATGCTTCGAAGCGGGCGTGCTGATCCGCTTCACGGGCGATATCCTCGCGTTCTCGCCGCCGCTCATCATCGAGGAAGCGCAGATCGACCGCATTTTCAGCACCGTTCGCGAGGTGCTGGCGACGGTTCAGTAACGCGTGACGTGTAGCGTATAACGCGCCGCGAGGCGCGCTACACGGCTAGTGATGCGCGCGGGCGGCCCTCGTATGGGCCGCTTTTTTTGCGGCTGCTGAACGGCCGCTCGCGCCTTTGGTCTGCGCGGCTTTCTTCGCTGCCGCGGAGCGGCTCGCTGCCGGACGATGGCTGGCCGCCGACTTCGCCTGTTTCGACAAGGCCTTCTTCGATGCGCCCTCGCCGCTCTCGCGCCTGAGCGCCGTGGTCGTGGCGCGTGAACGTGTCGATTTCGATTCCTTGCCGGCCGGTTTCGCGGCCGTTGGCCGGCGCTTGCCGGCGGCGCTGTCCTGAGCCGCCTTTTTGCGGGTTGCCTCAGTGGTCGCGCCCTTCTTTGGCGCCTTGAGCGCCACGCCCGCACGGCGCGCTTTCGACAAACCGATCGCGATGGCCTGCTTCGCCGATCTGACACCGTGTTTGCCTTCCCGCACGCGATCGACTTCTTCCTTCACGAATTCGCCGGCCTGCGTGCTCGCCGATTTTCCCGCGCGTTTGTCCGCTTGAGCGCGCGCGACAGTTTTTCTTTCTGGCATGACAGTTCCCCCAGGTAACGGTTGCCTCTGCGGGGAAGCAACGCGTGTGCCCGTGACCGCGACGGGTCCTGATCCCGCGACCGGCGTGACGCGGCATGAGCTTGCGGGATACCCGGCGGCGCACGCCGGCTCAACAAAGAATGCACTGACCTGTCGCAGCGCCTATTGTTAAAGGGAAGCTCATGAAAAATGGGGGACACGGGAAGAAAAGGCGCTTCAGACCATCTCTATCGGGAGACGCAACCATGAAACCACCGTCTATACGTGCCGGCACGCATATTGAAGGGGTCCACTGGGTCGCCGAATACATCGAAACGGCCCACGAGATCCGCCTGTATCGCGAGGGCCAGGAAGTGGACGTGCATAACGCGCCGTCCGCGCTGTTTGGCGACGAAGAGAACGCCGGTTCGAAAAACGGTGCCGATCATCGCGCCGCCGAAGCGGCCGTTCTCGCCTATCTGCGCCACTTCGTCGCCGAGCACGACCACGAGGAATAGAGGAATAACCAGCGGGCATTACGCAGAAGGCGTTCGCTGCCTCCGCGCAATGCCATGCCGCATGCCGCGCTGACGGTCGCCTATTCCGCGGGGCGCAGCTTCTTCACCTCCGCATCGGACGGTTGCACGCTTGCGCCGTCGATGTAGCGATACGACGTCATCACGCCCTTGCCGTCCTTTACGCCCGTCACGCCGACATACGCGCCCATCGTCGACTGGTTGTCCTGCGCGCGGAACGTAATCGGCCCGAACGGCGTATCGACGCCCAGTCCCTTGAATGCCGCAGCCAGCTTGTCAGGATCGGTTGAGCCTGCTTTTTTCAACCCGTCCGCAATCGACATCAGCGCCGAATAACCCACCACCGATCCGAGCCGCGGATAGTCGTGATACTTCGCCTGATAGGCATCGACAAACTTCCGGTTTGCCGGCGTATCGATCGAATACCACGGGTAGCCGGTGACGATCCAGCCCGTCGGTGCTTCGGCGCCGAGCGGATCGAGATAGTCAGGCTCCCCGGTCAGGAGCGACACGACACTGCGATCCTTGAAGAGGCCACGCGTATTGCCTTCGCGAACGAACTTGCCGAGGTCCGCGCCGAACAGCACGTTGAAGATCGCATCGGGCTTCGCATCGGCGAGCGCCTGCGTCACCGCACCCGCATCGAGGTTGCCAAGCGGCGTGGCCTGTTCGGTCACGAACTCGACATCCGGTTGCGCGGCCTTCATCAGCTTCTTGAACGTGGCCACGGCCGACTGCCCGTATTCATAGTTCGGATACACCAGCGCCCAGCGCTTCTTCTTCAGCTTCACGGCTTCCGGCACGAGCATCGCGACCTGCATGTACGTCGAAGGACGCAGACGGTACGTGTATTTGTTGCCGTCGGCCCAGACGATCTTGTCGGTCAGCGGTTCGGCGGCCAGGAAGAAAATCTTGCGCTGCTTCGCGAAGTCGGTCAGCGCGAGGCCGGTATTCGACAGGAAACCGCCGAACAACAGTTGCACCTGCTCACGCGCGATCAGTTCCTGTGCGACGCGGATCGTGTCGCCAGGGTTGCCGTTGTCGTCGCGCGAGACGACCTCGAGCTGTTTGCCGAGCACGCCGCCCGAACCGTTGATCTGGTCGAGCGCGAGATTCCAGCCGTTCTTGTACGGCCCAAGAAACGCGGGCTGCGCCTTGTAGCTGTTGATTTCGCCGATCTTGATGGTCTGCTGCGCGCTCGCGCCGAGCGCGGCCACCGAGAGCGTCAACGAAACCGTCATGCGAGTGATCCATCCTGCGCGCGTGGTCATTACCTGTTCTCCGTTATCGAGGAATTGCGTGATGCTGCGAATTCAGGTGTGCTGCTAAAGGCTGCTAAATACTGCTAAAGCCGGTTTGCCACATCGGCATCGCGTTCAGTTCAATGCATGGGTGCGGGTGTCGGCGCGGATACGTGCAACCGTCGCCTCGACGTTCCGCCATGCCGGTCTGCCGCCCGCGAACTGCCCGCGCATGTACGACACGATTTCGGCGACCTGGGCATCGTTGAAGCTGTCGCGGTAAGCCGGCATCGTACCGAGTTCCGGCCGCGCAGGCGAGACGATGCCATCCAGAATCACGCGAATCAGGTTATCCGGCGCGGTACTGTGCACATTCGTATTGAGCGCAAGCGACGGATGCGCGCCGAACAGTTCCGGCCCGCTGCCGGTGTGATGGCACGCGGCGCAGGCGCCGTCGAAAAGCCGCGCGCCGGCGCCGGCCGCTGACGCAATATCGCGTGTGCCGCTGGCCCTTTCGTATTCGCGGGCGAGCGCCTCGGGATTCGCATTCGGCTGGGCCGGCGTCATCGAAGCGAGGTAGGTGGCCATCGCGCGGACATCTTCATCGGGCAACGCCGACAGTTCGCTGACCACCGCGGCCATCGGGCCGGCCGCGACGCCATGCAGCCTGGCGTGACCGGAACGTAGATAGCTGAAAAGTTCGTCTTCGGTCCACGGCACCGGGGCATCCGACAGCGACGTCAGCGCGGGTGCGTGCCAGCCGTCCGCCGTGCCGCCTGCCAGAAACGCCGCGCCGGTTTTTTCGGCACCCAACGCGTTGCGCGGCGTATGACACGCGCCGCAATGGCCGAGTCCGTTCACGAGATACGCGCCGCGATTCCATTGCACGCTTTGCGATGCATCGTGCGTGACCGTATTGCGTTGCAGGAACAGGCCGTTCCAGACGGCCATCAATGGGCGCACGCTGAGCGGGAATGCGAGCTTCGTTTCAGGCGGCCGCGCATGCACCGGCGTTTGCGACATCAGGTACGCGTAGAGCGCTTTCAGATCGTCGTCGGATACGTTCCTGAACGACGTGTAGGGAAACGCGGGATAGAGACGATGGCCGTCGCGATGGATCCCCTCGCGCATCGCGCGCACGAACGCTTCGAGCGACCAGTTACCGATGCCCGTCTGCGCGTCGGGCGTGATGTTCGTGCTGTAGACCGTGCCGAACGGCGTGTCGAGCGGCAGGCCGCCCGCATTCGGCACACCGTTGCGCGCGGTATGGCAGACCGCGCAATCGCCAGCGGCGGCAAGTACCTTGCCACGCGCGATCAGTTCAGGCGCGAACGTGCCTGCAAGCGGCGCCGTGACCGGCGCGAGGGCAGCCGGTGCCAGCGCCAGAGCGCCTAGCCACCCAGCTGCACCCGTAGCAAGCGCGCCGAAAAACCCCAGGCGCCAGCGCTTCTTCCGGCGCGCGGCTTTCTCTTCGGCCTGTGCATCGGCAAGCGCGGCGCGAATCACGTCCGGCGTAAACGGCGGTCGCCGGAAGCGCACACCCGTCGCATCGTATAACGCGTTCGCGATCGCGGCGGCGCCCGGCAACGACGCGGATTCGCCGGTGCCCATCGGCGGCTCGCCGTGACGCGGCATCATCACGACTTCGATCACGGGCACTTCACGGAACGTGAGGATCGGATAGGCGCCCCACTCCTGACTCGTCACCGACGTGCTGCCGAATGCGACCCGTTCCTTGAGCGCGCGGCTTGTCGCCTGGATGACGTTGCCGTGGATCTGGTGACGCACGCCATCGGGGTTGATCATCGTGCCGGCGTCCTGGCCGACGACCACGCGCGTCACCGCAAGCTCGCCACTCTTCCGGTTGACCTCGACATCGGCAACCCACGCGGCCCACGCCGCGCCGAAGCCCGGAAACCGGCTATGCACGTAGCGCGCGTAGGCGAAGCCGCGTCCGCGCATGATGTCGCTCGCGTCGGGTTCCCTGTCTGGTCCGGGTGTGCCTTCAACGGTCACGCGCGGCTGCCAGCCGGCCTTTTCCGCAGTCGCTTTCACGAGGTCGATCGCGCGGGGATCCGTGAGATGATTCAGGCGAAACTCGACGGGATCGACGTCCGCTTCAGCGGCCAGTTCATCGATGAACGATTCGTGAGCGAAGCTATTCGGCAGTGCGGAGACGCCGCGCAACCACGACGCGCGCACGATGGGCGGCATGTCGTCGCAAACAATGCGCATCGTCCGGTAGTCGTACGGCGGCACCGCCGTACGATCGCCCATTTCGAACACCTGGGGTTGCGGTGCGATGGCGCCGGTGAGCAGCAATGCGAGCGTCGGCGCATCGTTGGACGGGTAACGTGTCGCGAAGTCGTAGCCCGTCAGCGCGCCTTCGGCATCGACGCCGCCGCGCACGTCCATCAGTTGTGCCGCGCCTTTCGGCTCCCACGCGTGTTCGTCCTCGCGCGAGAGCTGCACGCGCACCGGCTTGCCCACCGCACGCGAGAGCAGCGCGGCGTCCGCGGCGACATCGTCGGCGCAGTTGCGGCCGTAGCATCCGGCGGCCTCCATGCGCACGACCTCGATGTGCGCTTCGTCGATGGCGAGCAGCAGTGCCAGATCGGCGCGTAGCGAATGCGGATTCTGCGTGCCGGACCACACCTTCAGCGTATCGTCGCGAAAGTCGGCGACAGCGCACGAAGGTCCGACCGACGCATGCATCTGAAACGGCCAGACGTAGGTGCGCTCCAGCGTTTTTCCGCCCTGCGCCAGCGCGCCGTCCACGTCGCCTTCGATCACGAGATCGCGGCGCGTCGACGGATTCGCACGCAGCGCGGCTTCGACCGCTTCGCTCGTGTCGAGCGCGGGCAGAGGGTCGACGGGTTTCCATTGCACGTCGAGCCGTCGCGCGGCGTTGTGCGCGATTTCCTCGCGCTGCGCCACGACGCCGACAAAATCGCGAATCACCACGACCTTCACGTCGCCCTGCAATTCGCGCAGTGACGATTCATTCACCCGTAGCAGGCTGTTTCCAATGAAGTCGCCCTGCGCGATACCGGCATACGGCGGACGCACCACGCGCCCATGCAACATGCCCGGCACACGCACGTCGTGGACGAACACGAGTTCGCCGGTGGCCTTGGCGGGAATATCCACACGCGGCGTGCTCTTGCCGACGATGCGATATTCGTCGGGCGATTTGAGCGGCGTATCCGGCGCGAGATCGAGTTCGATGCGTCTTCCACCGATCAGCTCCGCATAGGCAAAGCCCGCTGCGATATCGCCATCGCGGCGATGCACGATGCCATCGCGCACGTCGAGCAGTTCCGCGCTGACGTTCCAGCGCCGCGCTGCTTCATCGACGAGAAAATGCCTTGCCTGCGCGGCCGCCTGACGAAGCGGCACGGCTGAAATCTGGATCGTCGCGCTGGCGATCGTCGGTCCCTGATTCGGCGCTTCGGCCGTATGACCGAGCACGACGCTCACGCGCGTGAGCGGCACGTCCAGTTCTTCCGCGACGATCTGCGCGAGCGCCGTGCCGATGCCGGTTCCAAGATCGACGTGCCCGTTGAACGCGACGACTCCACCGTCGCCCCGCACCGCAAGGAACATGTCCTTTTCGGTCGGCACATGCGAGGAACGCGAACCGGGTTGACCCATGGCGGCTCGCGGCGATGCCTGCGGCGGCCGCGTGACGATCAGCACGTTGGCACTGTCGAAGAGTGTCCGCCGCGATTCAGCGTCGCGGCTTCGATCGACGCTGAAGTCCGGCCCGGTCATGGCGGGTCTCCGGCAGGTACGGCAGCTACGTCATGCCCGCCACGTTCAGCGAGCAGGACCGCGGCGCGCTGCACGGCACGCAGAATCTCAACGTGCGTGCCGCATCGGCACAGGTTGCGCGAAAGCTCACGGCGAACCGCCTCGGCGTCGGGATGCGGATTTCGATCGAGCAGTGCTTTCGCCGTCATGATCATGCCGTTCAGACAGTAGCCGCACTGGGCGGCCTGTTCGTCGATAAACGCCTGCTGCACCGGATGCAGCGCGCCCCGTGTACCCAGACCCTCCAGCGTCGTGATCTCGCGCTCCAGCGCGACCCGCGCGGTCGTCACACACGCGCGGGTCGGCGTGCCGTCCAGCAGCACCGTGCAGGCGCCGCATTCGCCAAGCCCGCAGCCGAATTTCGGGCCGTTCAGCTCCAGATCGTTGCGCAGCAGATAAAGCAATGGCGTGTCGATATCCGCGACGACACGATGCGTCGCGCCGTTCACGTGCAAGGTCAGTGACACGGGAGCAGCCATGGCGTGCGCGCGTTCAGACCACAACCGGTACTTCGGTCGCGGGGGGCGTATTGCGGCTGCGACGGCAACGGATCAGGCCATCGATCATCACCATCCCAACGCCGGGTATGTCACCCAGTTGCACACTTTCGAGCAGCGTCGCGCCGGCGGTATGCTGGGCGCGATCCATGAAGACGAGATCGGCGGGACGTCCAGTCTCGATCAAACCCTGCTTCAGGCGGCGCTGGCGCGCGGTGTTTCCCGTGGCGAAGCAGAACGCAATCTCAGCAGGTATGTCCGCAAGACTCGAGATCAGCGCGATCATGCGCAGAATGCCGAGCGGCTGAACGCCGGAACCCGCCGGGCTGTCGGTGCCGAGAATGATGCGATGCGGACACTTCAGTTCGATTGCATGGCGTGCCGTCAGCAACGCGATGCGCTCATTGCCGTTGTGCACGATCTCGAGCGCACGGGTGGATTGCTCGCACAGGTCGCACACATGTTTATACGGTAGCGACGTGTGACCGCCGTTGATATGGCCGATGACGTCGGCATCGGCGGCGAGTACGACGTCCTTGTCGATGAGCCCGGAGCCGGGAATCGAAGGGCCGCCCGTGTGGATCGTGCTCTGGATGCCATACTTGCGCGCCCACGCCACCATCTGGCCCGCCTCCTCGCCCGCCTTGACGCTGCCGAGGCCGACCTCGCCCAGCAACGTCACGCCTGCCTCGGCGAGTTCCCTGAAGTCGGCTTCGACCATGCCTTTCTCGATCACGGGCGCACCGGCCAGCACTTTCACTCCACCGCCAACGCCGGCGCCGCGCATGCCTTCGAATGAACGCTGCGCTGTGATCGCCAGCGCCTTCACACCCGTGATGTCTTTGGGGCGGCCCGGCAGATGCACTTCGCCGGCGGAAATCATCGTCGTGACGCCGCCGTTGAGATTCGATTCGATCCAGCCCATCTGGTTCTGACGCGGCGTCCAGTCGCCGAACACCGGATGAACATGCGAATCGATCAGGCCCGGCGCGACGGTCGTCCCGTTGCAGTCGATCGTGGTGCGCGCGCCTTCGAGGTCGCAGTCCTTCGCGTGGCCGATCGCGACGATCACGCCTTCATCGATGACGATCGTATCGGCGTCCAGAACCGGTTTGTCGATGTCGCCGGACAACAGCAGGCCGATATTCCCGACGACGACCTTGCCCGATGTACCCGTCAATGTCTCTGCTGCCATCTGCTTCTCCCTTCGACGTGAGTGCTGCGACCGGAGCCTGCATCCAGAAACCGTCAAACGCTCAGATACGCGCGCCTGACGGTTTCGTTCTTCGCGAGTTCGCCGATCGTGCCGCTAAACCGGATCTGTCCTTTTTCAAGCACGTAGGCGCGATCGCTGACCAGTTCCGCGAAATGCAGGTTCTGTTCCGACAGCAGTATCGACAGCCCGTCGCGCTTCAATTCGAGAATCATGTTCGCCATCTGTTCGACGATGACGGGCGCAACGCCTTCCGACGGTTCATCGAGCAGCACGAGATACGGATTGCCCATCAGTGTGCGCGAGACCGTCAGCATCTGCTGCTCGCCGCCGCTCATCTGGCCGCCCGGCCGCCTCGGCATTTCGCCGAGATTCGGAAACAGGCGAAAGAGCTTTTCGGGCGTCCAGTGCGGTGCGCCTTCGCGCGGCGGCTGACGGCCGGCATCGAGATTCTCCATCACCGTGAGATCGCTGAACACGCGCCGGTCTTCCGGCACGAAACCCATGCCGAGGCGGGCGATGCGATACGGCGGCAACGTCGTGATGTCCGCGCCGCGGAACGTCACCGAGCCCTGCTTGCGCGGCAACAGCCCCATGACCGCTTTCATCGTGGTCGATTTGCCTGCCCCGTTGCGGCCCATCAGCGCGACGACTTCGCCACGCGCCACTTCAAAGCCGACGTCGAACAGAATGTGAGCGCGACCGTAGAACGCGTTCAGGCCGGATACTTTCAGCACAGGTTCGCTCATTGCGGCACTCCCGCTGGCCCGTTTCCCGCAAGCGACGCGCGCGGCTGAAACGTCTTGCCGGTGCCGAAATACACTTCCTGCACGTGCGCATCGTTACGTATCGTATCGGCGTCGCCCTCCGCGATCAGCTTGCCGCGCGCGAGCACGATCATCCGGTCGGCGCTCGCGAAAACGACATCCATGCTGTGCTCCGTGAACAGCACACCGATCTGGTGGTCGGTGGCGAGACGCCGCGTGAGCGCCATCAGATCGCTGCGTTCTCCCGGCGCCATGCCGGCGGTAGGTTCATCCATGAGCAGCAGCTTCGGACGGTTCGCCAGTGCAATCGCCAGCTCGACGCGCTTGACGTCGCCATAGGCGAGCACGCCGCATGCGCGATGCGCGTCGTCGGCCATGCCGACCTGTTCGAGCAGGTGCAGGGCTTCATCCGCGAACCACGACGAGGCTGCTTTCCATAACCCGAAGAGCTTTCGTTCGCGGGAAACGAGCGCCATCTGCACGTTTTCGAGCACCGTCATCGAATTGAAGGTCGCGGCGATCTGGAACGTGCGGCCCACACCGAGCCGCCAGATATCGCGTGGCCGCCTGCCGACGAGTTCATGTCCGTCGAACACGATCGATCCCGCCGACGGCCGGAGTTGCCCGTTGACCATATTGAAGCAGGTCGATTTGCCCGCGCCGTTCGGACCGAGCAACGCAAGCAGTTGCCCCGCTTCGAGATCGAACGAGACATCGTCGACGGCCTTTAATCCGCCGAACGACCGCGAAAGGCCGGATACGCGCAGCAGGCTCACAGACCCTCCTTCATCGCGGCGCCAGGCGCTTTAGTGGTCGCCGTGCCGTTTCGCGTGCTTTCGTCATCGTCGCCAAAGCGGTCGCGGATAAAGCCGACGATGCCTTGCGGAAACGCGATCACCAGCAGCAGGATGGTGACGCCGAGCAGCGCCTGCCAGTAATCGGTCTGACGCGCCACGGTGTCCTGCAGCCAGGTGAATACGGCCGCGCCGACGATCGGCCCGGTCAACGTCTGCAGACCGCCTAGCAGGACCATCACGAGGCCGTCGACCGAGCGGCTGATGCTGATCACTTCCGGTGAGATCGTGCCTTTGGAAAAGGCGTACAGCGATCCCGCAAGACCGCAGAAGAGCGAGGCAATCACGAACGCGACCCATTGCACACGCTTCACGTCGATGCCGATCGCCTCGGCGCGCAGCACGGAATCGCGCGATGCGCGCATCGCGTAGCCCAGCGGAGAAAACAGCATCCTGCGCAACAGCCACACGCCGATCGCCGCGCACACCAGCGTGAGGTAGTAATACGCCACGGGCGACGACAGCCAGTTCGACGGCCACAGGCCCAGAATGCCGTTGCTGCCGCCCGTCACGTCGTCCCACTGAAAGACCACGGACCACACGATCTGTGCGAATGCGAGCGTGAGCATCGCGAGATACACACCGGAGAGCCGCACGCAAAACCAGCCGAAAACGAGCGCGCCACCCACGGCAAGCAATGGACCCAGCAGCAACGCCGCTTCCATCGGCAGATTCAGAACCTTGAGAAAGAGCGCGGCGCCGTAAGCGCCGAGCCCGAAATACGCTGCGTGACCGAACGAATGCATGCCGCCCGGTCCCATGATGAAATGCAGGCTCGCCGCGAACAGCACGGCGATCAGGATTTCAACGAGGAGTACCGGCATATACGGAAACACGCCGGCGCCAAGCGGTGCGACGGCAAGTACGACCAGCGTAGCGATAGCCAGCACGCGCAGGCGCCTGCCCGCCGGGCGTATCGGCGCCTCGGCGGCGGCCATTCCGCGCACGGCTGCCGTCGCACGCCCGAACAGGCCCCAGGGGCGCATTACCAGCACGATCGCCATCACGACGAAGTCGGCCACCAGCGTGAACTTGCTTAGCGAAAGATCGATGCCGCCGATCGACACATGACCGATCCCGATACACAGTGCCTTGATTTCCGCGATCAGCAGCGCCGCGACGAACGCACCGGGAATGGAGCCCATGCCGCCGACCACCACGACCACGAACGCGTTGCCGATGGTTTCAAGGTCCAGCGAAAGATTCGCCGACATGCGCGGCACCTGCAACGCGCCGCCAAGGCCCGCGAGAAACGCACCGACAAAGAACACGCCGGTAAAGAGCCACGCCTGATTGATGCCGAGCGCGCCGAGCATCTCGCGGTCCTGCGTCGCGGCACGCACGAGCGTGCCCCAGCGCGTGCGCGTGAGGCCATACCAGAGCGCCAGCAGTACAAGCGGACCGGTCACGATCAGCGCGATATCATAGGTTGGCAGCGGATGCCCAAGCAGATCGACGGCACCTGCCAGATGCGGTGCGCGCGGACCGAACAGATCCTCCGGCCCCCAGAGCCACAACGCGGCGTCGCGAAAGATCAGCACAAGGGCAAACGTCGCGAGCAGATGAAACAGTTCGGGTGCGCGATAAATCCGCCTGAGCACGATCATCTCGACCAGCGCGCCGAGTACGGCAACGACCAGTGCGGCCGCGACCACCGACAGCCAGAATCCGGCCGACGTCGCGCCAAAACGGCTCGCTATGCTGTACGCCACGTAAATGCCGATCATGTAGAACGAGCCGTGCGCGAAATTGACGATGCGCGTCACGCCGAAGATCAGCGACAGTCCCGCCGCGACGAGAAAGAGCGCTGACGCATCGGCCAGTCCGTTGACAAGTTGTACCAGCAGATTCGAAAGCATCGTCGCCCTTAACGGCCTTGCAATTCAGCGCCATTCAGACGCATCGGGAACATCCCGTTTCCCCCGACACGCTAACAGCGAAATTAATCAGCGCAAACCGTCTTCGCCCTTGATCTCGCTAACCTGCAATCCGCCGATGCGGGCAAGCGGACGCCCTGACGACGTCACCGCGACGGCCACGACGATTTCATTCGCGCGCGGCGCATCCGGCACACGCGCTTCGATGGCATCGAAATGACTGCGCACGTAGGCGGCGTCTTTATGACCGAGCGGCACATCGATCGCGGTGCCGAGCGTGCCCATCTTTTTCGCCGACGGCACGAGCGCCGCGCCTTTTCCCACCGCGACGCGCAACGGCGCGCCCAGTTTCGGATGAAGCACCGCTGCCGCGTGTTCGAGTTCACCCGCTTCGCCGACGATCGCGGCTTTGCCATAACTTTGCGCATCGCCTGGGCTGATGCCGAGCGCCTCGACACACTTCTGGCCGAGCAGGCCGCCCAGTTCCTCGCCTGCGGCGATCAGCGCATCGAGGTTCTGTTCGTAACGTCCCGCATACGGATTTTCCATCACCGCGATCGCAACCGCGCGACGCGTGGGCGGCTCGACCGCCTGGCCCATTTCGACACGCGTTTCCTCGACCTGCACGACCAGCTTGCGAAGCTTGACTGTCATTTCGATCTCCATCGATGCGTCTGATCCAGCGCTGTCTAGCGCAGTCCGTCTTTTCCCGCGATCGCCTCTTTGGCAAGACCGCCGACTCGTGCGTGCACACGCTGCCCCGTGCTCATCGCGAGGATATAGACGATTTCGTTTGCCGCCGGCGAACCCGGCACGCGCACTTCGATTGCATCGAAATGGCTGCGCACGTAGCTGGCGTTGACGTGTGTGAGCGGTACATCGAGCGCGGTGGACGGCGCACCCACTTTCTTGGTGGAAGGCACGATCGCGTTCGTCGGCACGCCGTTCTTCTCGAGCAGTTCGCGCATCGCGTAACCGCCCGGGACGTGCCATAGCGCGCCATGTTCGAGTTCACCCGCCGCGCCGACGATCGCACCCTTGCCATAACCTTCAATCGACGCATGCGGGACGTTCATCGCCAGGAGCAGCCGTTGTGCGAGATCGAAACCGATCGGCTTGAGCGCTTCCATCGCGTGCTGGATTTCCGCTTCATAGCGGCCGGCGAAAGGATTCGTCATCACCGCGGCAATCGCGCCGCGGCGCAACGGCTTCGCCGGCGCGGGACCGAACTCGTGGAAAATGTCCTCGACGTGCGTCAGCACGCGGCGTATTTCGAACACGGGGCCTCCGTCTCTGGAATGATGTGTGGCATGCCATTCGTGCAGGCGACAGGCACGGCTGGGGTCGACGCGCCGCGATCCATCACGCCTACGACTCGCGCGCGTCGTTGCAGAAATAGCGCCGCGCTTACGATCAAACCGCACTCGCGCAGACGCGCCGCTTCGCGTGCGCCGCTCGCGAGTGCGAAATCGATCAGCGGTTGCGGCAACGGCGGTACGCCGGCCGTAACCAGCATGTCGCCAAGATCGCTGTCGTCCTTTAGCGAGGACGCCGGACGCCGCATGATACCGGCATGATCGAGATTGACCGCGTTGGCGATCATCGTGGCCGCGGCATCGGCATCGGCCGCCGTGCGGGCTAGCACCGTCACGCTGTCCGCGATGCCAAGGCTGAAGCTGCGGCCGCGCCAGCCGCTCGTTGCGATGCCGCGAACCGGCTGCGTCGCATCGAGTGTGAGATTTGCGTCGAACGATTCACGCGCACCGAGCGGGGTGCCGTCAAACACGGCCAGATCGCTGAAAACGCCGACGCGCCACGTCACCCCTTCGGTCAGATGCAGCGCGATGTCACCCCCGTTGTTGATGAACCCGCGCGAAATGCCCGGCTGCCGGAACGATTCGATCAGCTCGTCGGCCACGCTGCCCGCGACGGCGGCCATCGGCGTGATGTAACGCGCACGGTGCGCATGACATGCCTGCCACATGCGGCGTGCAACGCTGCCTGCGCACGGGTTGTCACTCTCAACGGCATCCGGCGCCAGCGGCGCCCTCAGCACCGCGAGTTCCGACACGAGTTCCGCGAGCACGGTCGAGAACCGCTGCCAGCCCGCCTCGTGCGCGAAGTGCAGCGTAACTTCGTCTCCATCGGCGGCGACGATCAGGTCGATCGGTCCGTGCTGCCAGTGCCAGCGGCGGTCGTCGAGTTGCATGCGGGTTGCGTTCATTGCATGGGTCGCCTGACAGGACAGGAATAAATGCGCCTAACCCAGCATCGGCGGTTTGCCGAGCGGCCACGGATTGGCGGCGTTGCGCGCCATGGTGCGGCGCGCGAGCGGCGCGCCCTCCAGATGATCCGGCCCGTTCGCCAGCACGCTTTCCAGCGACCGGACCGCTTCGAGATGCCCCCCCAGATCGCGATAGGCATCGAGCGTCATCGAAAACTCGATCGGCGCGACGATCGCGGGCGTCGGCACCGTGCCGAACGAACGTTCGGGCATGCGCGCCACGTCCACCATCACCGTGATACCGCCGCCCGGCCACACATAGGCCGGTGCACCGCCGCAGGTCACGTTCACGAGGCGCTGCTTGATGGCGCGCGTCAGCAGCACGGGGTTTTCGGTCGCGCCCGCGCGCAGGCTGCCGCCCGCGCCGCCGATAAACAATACCGTCGCAAGCGATGGCTCGCAGTTCTCGCCGATACGCTCGACAGTGCGCCGCACGACGTCAGGCATCGTTGCGATCCGCGGCACGAGATGCTGATCGAGTTCATACCATTGCGCGTGCTCGCCGGTTGTGGACACCATCAGAAAGCGCATGCCCGGGCGCGCTATCGCGGGATCGAAACCTTCGATGATCGCAAGCGGGTCCTGAATGTCCGTGCCACCCCAGCCCGTGCCAGGATTGGCAACCTGAAAATAGCGGCCAGGCGTCGATTTACGTCCGCGAATCCGGAGGCCCGAACGCTCCATGCCGAGACAGCGGCCGGCCTGGTGTTCCGTGAGCACGCCGGTAATGTGATCGTCGACGACGACCACTTCGTCGACATGCCCGAACCACTGCCTGGCGAAAATGCCGATGGTCGCCGAGCCGCAGCCGACGCGCATCCGCTGTTCCTCCACGCCATCCACGATGGGTGCGGCGCCTGCGCGAATGATGAGGCTCGCACCGCCGTCGATCGCGAGTTCGACTGCCTGTTTGTTGCCGAGCGCGAGCATCATGTCGCATGTCACGCGCCCTTCCTTCTTGCTGCCGCCCGTCAGATGATGCACGCCGCCAAGGCTCAGCATCTGCGAGCCATATTCGGCCGTCGTCACGTGACCGACGATCTCGCCGTTGCAACGCACGTTCGATTGCTCGGACCCGAGAAAGCGGTCGGTGTCGATCTTTACCTTGAAACTGCAGTAGCTGAAGATGCCTTCGGTCACCACGGTGACCATATCGACATCGTCGAGTTTCGACGACACGATGAAAGGCGCGGGCTTGTAGTCAGGATAGGTCGAGGATGCGCCCACGCCCGTCACGAACAGCGCCTGCTCCTGCTCGTCAGGCTGCGCCCCGGCGAGCGACGACGAAGACGAAGCGGCGCCAAACGCGACCGCCGGCTTTTCGGCACCGGATACCGCCGCGCGCGACACGAACACCACCGGATCGACGCGAATCAGTCTGCCCTGCGCGTTCGCGTAACGATCGCACGCACCGGTGCGGCCGTCGGAGATCTGGCACAGCACCGGACACGCGTTGCATTCGATCTTGTTCGACGCCATCCGCTCGCTGCGCGGCGCCGACTTTTCGAGCACGGTGGGACCCGGCGTCGACGCAACTTCGCCATCGACACGCTCTGCACCGAAATCGACCTTCGTATGTTCAGTCATGGCGGAGTTCCATACGACGACATTACAGGGTCCTGCCCGGTTGACGAAAACCCCCTGTTTCAGGGCACTTTCGTATGATGCGCATCCGGTCTGATTGTGTTTGATGTTGCGTTCACTCACCGTTCGTGTAGTATCCGCTACACCAATTCTGGTTGAAATCTACCTGATCAAAATTGACTGCGCAACGCCTTTTGCCCGCAGCGAGGGTTGTTGCAGCGCGCCATCGCAGTCACGACTGACACCCTTGCTTACATTCTGATAAGCCCTGACGAGCTTGCCCATGAGCACACCCGCTGCACGCAAACCGGGCGCGACCGGCATCCGCGCAAAACAGGCGCAGGACACGCGCGCGAAGATTCTTCGTGCCGCCATCAAGGTGTTTGCGAAGCAGGGCTATGCGAGCGGTCGCATCGAAAGCATTTCGAAGACCGCGAAGTCGCACGACCGGATGATCTACTACTACTTCGGCAGCAAGGAGCAGTTATTCGTCGAAGTGCTGGAGACCATCTACTCGCAGTTCAACGAGGCCGAGAGCAGGCTCGATCTCGATCTGGACAACCCGGCGCGCGGACTCGCGCAGATGATCGAATTCGTCTGGCAGTATTACCTCGATCATCCGGAATTCGTCACGCTGCTGTCGAGCGAGAACCTCCATCAGGGCAAGCATTCGAAGAAGTCGTCGAAGCTGCGCGAGATTTCCGGTTACGCGATTTCCGTTGTCGCCAGGGTACTGGACGCCGGCAAGGCGAAAAGCGTGTTTCGCGAGAGCGTCGAAGCGCGCGACGTGTACATCATGATTGCATCGCTGGGGTATTTTTATAACGCCAACCAGTACACACTCGGCGCGTTTCTCGGCGAAGCGTTGATGGACAAGGCAAAACTCGCGCACTGGCGCGAGGTGATCACGGAGACCGTATTGCGGGCGGTGCTGATACACGTGCCGGTCGAAGATGCGGCACCTACGGCGGCGGCACGGACGCCCGCCGCCTGATACGCGTTACGGTTTTGCCGCAGCGGCGGCATCTTCCTCGCCGAACAGCTTGTCCGCGAGATGGAACGCGGAATTCGCGGCCGGCACGCCGCAATAGATCGCCGTCTGCATCAGCACTTCCTTGATCTCGTCGCGCGTGACGCCATTGTTCTTCGCGGCGCGCAGATGCAGGGCCAGTTCTTCGCCGCGGTTGAGCGCGACCATCATCGCGATCGTCAGCAGGCTGCGCGTGTGGCGCGGCAATCCTTCACGCGTCCAGATTTCGCCCCACGCATAGCGTGTGATGAGATTCTGGAACTCCGAAGTCAGCTCGGTGCGGTTCGCCAGCGACCGGTCGACATGTGCCTCGCCCAGCACCGCGCGCCGCACATCGAGGCCCGCTTCGTAGCGTTCGTCATCGGTCATGGTTACTCCGCCAGAAAGTCGAGCACGGTCTTCGTGAAGACGTCGGCCTGCTCGATGTTGGAAAGATGCGAGGCGTCGAGCTCGACGTAGCGCGCACCCGGGATGGCTCCGGCCAGTTCGCGTCCCTGCGCCGGCGTCGCGGCAAGATCGTGCGTGCCGGAAATCACCAGCGCCGGCACCTTGATGCCGGGTGTTTCCGGACGCAGGTCGGCGGCGTCGATCGCCTCGCAGTTCGACGCGTAGCCTTCGTTGTCCGTATGCACGAACACATCGCGAATCTGCGCGAGCACCAGCGGCTCGCGCTCGAAAAAGCCCGCCGTGAACCAGCGCGGCAGCACCGCATCGGCGAGCGCCAGCATGCCTTCGCCACGCGCGCGCGCCGCACGCGGCACCCACACCTCGGGCGAGCCGATGCGCGCCGCCGTGTTGCACAACACGACGCGATCCAGACGGTCGCCGTGCCGCGCCGCGAGACCGACGCCCGTCAGGCCGCCCATCGAAAGGCCGCAGAAATGCGCGCGTTCGATCTTGAGCGTGTCCATCAGGCCGAGCGCGTCGCCCGTCAACTGTTCGATCGTGTACGGACCTTGCGGCGCAGCGGAGTGACCATGACCGCGTGTGTCGTAACGCAGCACGCGAAAGTGCTTCGAGAACGCGCCAACCTGTGGCGTCCACATCGACAGGTCGCTGCCGAGCGAGTTGGAAAACACGATCCACGGGGCGTTGCTGTTCTGCTCGCCGTCCACACGATAATGAAGCTCTGTGCCATTCACTGCGGCGTAGGGCATTGCCGTTACTCCTGATGGTTGGCGCGATCCGCGCGCGCGGTGTAAAGAGCCAGCGCGGCGTCCACATACGCGTGCGCCTGGCCGACATACTGTGCGGGATCGAGCAGCCGTTTCAGCTGCGCGACCGGAAGGTGCTGCGTGACGTTCGAATCCGCGGAAAGCACCTCGAAGAGCGACTGGCCCGACTGCACGGCCGCTTTCGAAGCGTGCTCGACGAGATGATGCGCGTCGAGCCGGCCGATCCTGTCGCCGAGCGCGAGCATCACCGCTTCGCCGAGAATCAGTCCATGCGTGACTTCGAGATTCGCCGCGAGGCGTTCGATGTTGACGTCGAGGCCCGCTGCGATCTGTTCGATGTTCGCGAGCGCGCCGCCCGCGAGGCGCGCGAGGTCGGGCAACGCGTCCCACTCGGCCTGCCAGCCGCCGAGCGCGCGCTCGTGTTCCTGAACCATGCCGGCCAGCACAGTGGCGACGAGCCCCGGCGCGCGCGCGGCGGCCGTCAGCACGGCCGCGCAGCCGACAGGATTGCGCTTGTGCGGCATCGTCGATGAGCCGCCTTTTCCTGCTGCAACCGGTTCGCCGAGCTCACCCAGTTCGGTCTGCATCTGCAGCGAGATATCGCGTGCGATCTTGCCGAGCGTGCCGATCAGCATGCCAAACACGGAAGCCGTTTCCGCGATGCGATCGCGTTGCGTATGCCACGGCAGCGTGGGCACCTGCAAGCCGAGGTCTTTCGCCAGCGCCTGCGTAACAGCCGGCGCCGCGTCGCGCAGACTCGCGAGCGTGCCCGCCGCGCCGCCGAACTGCAGCACGAGCACGCGCGCGCGCAACGCGTCGAGCCGGTCCTGATGACGCAGCAACGCATCGAGCCATTGCGCGAATTTCAGACCGAGCGTGATCGGTAGCGCCTGTTGCAGCCACGTGCGGCCGATCATCGGCGTCGCGCGATGCGTGCGCGCGAGCGCGGCGACCGCGTCACAGGTCGGACGCAACGTC
The DNA here is from genome assembly GCF_907164545.1 of Paraburkholderia gardini. Lineage (NCBI taxonomy): Bacteria > Pseudomonadati > Pseudomonadota > Betaproteobacteria > Burkholderiales > Burkholderiaceae > Paraburkholderia > Paraburkholderia gardini. The sequence continues at coordinate 143,883 of NZ_CAJQZB010000009.1, forward strand.
GCGTCGAGCAGGTCGAGCGTGTCGCGCAGTTGCAGCACCGTCGCGGTATCGATGATGTCCTGACTCGTCGCGCCCCAGTGCACGTATTTCGACGCTTCCGCATCCGCCGCTTTCACACGTGCGGTGAGCTGCCTGACGAGAGGAATCGCGAGATTGCCGCCGAGCGCGGCGTCGCGGGCGAGCGCGTCGGCGTCGAGCTGATCGGCGTGACACGCCGCTTCTATGGCGGCCACGGCCGCGTGCGGAATGACACTATGGGCCGCCGACGCGCGCGCAAGCGCCGCTTCGACGTCGAGCATCCGCTGTAACGTGGCGCGCGGCGACCAGAGGTCGTTCATCGGCTGCGTACCGCAGATAAGGCCCGTCAGGCGGGCGCTGGCTTCGAGCATGGTGGCGTCAGCAATCGAAGAAGAGAACGAAAACCGCGGTGCAAGCAACACGCGCGGCGCGAGGCGTCATTGTCGCCGGGCGCCACGCGACCGTCACGCCGTGTTTACGCTGCGCTGGCGGCGGCCCGCGTGGCGTCGATGAGCGGAACGCCCGTCAGCTTCTCGAGTTCGTCGAAGCCGATATCGGAGCAGATCTCGCGCACGGCAAGCCCTTGCGGCGTCACGTCGATCACGGCGAGGTCCGTATAGATACGGTCGACGCAGTTCACGCCCGTCACCGGATACGTGCATTCGGCGGCGATCTTGCTCTCGCCCTGCTTCGTCAGATGTTCCATCATGACGTAGACCTGCTTCGCGCCGATCGCCAGATCCATCGCGCCGCCCACGGCCGGAATGGCGTCGGGTGCGCCGGTGTGCCAGTTCGCGAGATCGCCCTTCGCCGATACCTGGAACGCGCCGAGCACGCAGAAGTCAAGGTGGCCGCCACGCATCATCGCGAACGAATCCGCGTGATGGAAATACGCGCCGCCCGTCAGCAGCGTGACGTGCTGCTTGCCGGCGTTGATGAGTTCGTCGTCTTCCTCGCCTTTGGCGGGCGCCGGGCCCATGCCAAGCAGACCGTTCTCGCTGTGCAGGAAGATTTCCTTGTTCGCGTCGAGGTGATTGGCGACGAGCGTCGGCACGCCGATACCGAGGTTCACATACGCGCCTTCAGGAATATCCTGCGCGACGCGCTTTGCCATTTCATCGCGGGTCAGTCGTTTCATGTTGTGTCTCCTCTCACGCCGCGGCGGTTTGCCGGGCCGCTTGCGGCACCGCGATCACGCGCTGCACGAAGATGCCGGGTGTCACGATCACTTCCGGATCGAGCGCGCCGAGCGGCACCACTTCCGATACCTGCGCGATCGCGACCTTCGCCGCGCTTGCCATGACCGGACCAAAGTTGCGTGCTGTCTTGCGGTACACCAGATTGCCCCAGCGGTCGCCCCTGAGCGCCTTGATCAACGCGAAATCGGCATGCAGCGGCGCTTCAAGCACGTAATGCCTGCCGTCGATCAGACGCGTTTCCTTGCCTTCGGCGAGCTTCGTGCCGTAACCCGTCGGCGTGAAGAAACCGCCGATGCCCGCACCCGCCGCGCGGATACGTTCGGCCAGATTGCCCTGCGGCACCAGTTCGAGTTCGATCTCACCCGCGCGATAGAGCGCGTCGAACACATACGAGTCGGTCTGGCGCGGAAACGAGCAGATGATCTTGCGCACGCGCTTTGCCTTCAGCAACGCGGCGAGGCCGATGTCGCCATTGCCGGCGTTGTTGTTGACGATCGTGAGTTCGCGCGCGCCCTGCCCGATCAGCGCGTCGATAAGCTCGGACGGCATGCCCGCCGTACCGAAGCCGCCGATCATGACCGTGGCGCCGTCGTTGACGTCGGCGACCGCCGACTGAAGTGATTCGAAAATCTTGTTGATCATGCCAGTTCCCTGTTGGACGCCTTGCGCCGCGCTGCTTCAGGAAGCTGCATGGCACCGTCTCCGCGTCGTGTTGACTGCGCGCCGCCGGGTTCCGGATACGCGCCACATGCCCGCTATGTGCTGGTCTGTCCGTGACTGCTGTTTTACCGATTTGTTCTATATACGAACAACGATTCGTTTAGCGAACGTTCTGGCGCATTATGGCCGGCATCCCGCAGGCCTGTCAAGGCGGGGACTTTCATCATCTACCTTGCGCGGCAAAAGGCAAGGCAGCGCACCGGGCAGGCGCGGCGTGGGCGCTTCCCCCAATATGCGGCAAGGCGATTTTGCCGTTATCGTGTATGCGTTATGCCGATAATGGTCCGTGGCCGTCATGCCTGAACTCGATCTGAACCTGATTCCTTATCTCGTCGCGATGGAAGACACGCGCAACGTGAGCCGCGCCGCCGAACGCCTCGGCGTGAGCCAGCCGCGCGTGAGCACGGCGCTCGGACGTCTGCGCGAGTACTTCGGCGATCCGCTCTTCGTGCGCACGTCGCGCGGGATGGAGCCGACGCCCCGCGCGCTCATGCTGATACCGGCCGCACGCGAGGCGCTGAGCCGCATCGAAAGCGGACTGATCGATTCAGAGGAGTTCGACCCCGCCACGTCGACGCACACGTTTTCGATCGCGCTCTCCGATGTTGGCGAAATCGTGTTTTTGCCGCGTCTTTTGCAGCTGTTCGCGCAGCGCGCGCCGCACGCGAACCTGCGTTCGGTGACGCTTACGCCCGCTCACGTCGAGCGCGGACTCGAATCGGGCGACGTCGATCTGGCCGTCGGATTCTTCCCGGATCTGTCGGGGAACAACTTCTTTCAGCAACGGCTCTTCACGCACCGCTTCATCTGTCTGATGCGCACCGGCCATCCGCTCGCGAAGACGCTGACCGTCGAACAGTTCATTGCGTGCGGGCATGCGGTCGTGCGCTCCGAAGGACGCAGCCAGGAAGTGCTCGAGCAGTATCTGGAGAAAAAGCGCATCCGCCGGCGCGCCGTGCTGGAAACACCGCACTTCATGAGCCTGCCGTTCATTCTCGCGCGCACCGACCTGATCGCGACGGTGCCGCACGCGATCGGCTTCGCGTATGTGACGGAGCACGCGTCGATCACGATCGTCGAGCCGCCGATGCCGCTACCGCGTTTCGATTTGCGGCAACACTGGCATCGCAAGTTTCATAACGACGCACGCGTGGGCTGGCTGCGCGGCGCCGTATCGGAGCTGTTCAACGATGCGATGGACGAATGGCCCAGGTAACCGGTGACGGCCTTTCGCAAAACATGGAACAATGACCGGCAGACATGAACTGACAGGAGCCGCGGATGACCAGAACAACGAAAACTGACGAAGCCTCCATTCGTCCCACGCGCGAGGAAGCGGAAGCAGCGGTTCGCGTGCTGCTGCGCTGGGCCGGCGACGATCCGGCGCGTGAAGGCCTGCTCGATACGCCGGCGCGCGTGGTGCGTTCCTACGAGGAGTTTTTCGCCGGCTACACCGTCGACCCGAAAGAACTGCTGGCGCGCACGTTTTCCGAAGTCGACGGCTACGACGAAATGATCGTGCTGAAAGACATCCGCTTCGAAAGCTACTGCGAACATCACATGGTGCCGATCATCGGCCGCGCGCATGTGGCGTATCTGCCGGAACGTCGCGTCGTGGGCATCTCGAAGCTCGCGCGCCTCGTCGATGCATTCGCCAAGCGTCTGCAGATCCAGGAAAAGATGACCGTGCAGATCGCCGATACGCTCAACGAGGTGCTGCAGCCGAAGGGTGTCGGCGTGATTCTCGAAGCGTCGCATCAATGCATGTCGACGCGCGGCGTCCACAAGGCAGGTGTCGCGATGGTCACGTCGCGCATGCTCGGCACGTTCCGCACCGATCCTTCGACACGGCGCGAGTTTCTGTCGATTGTCGGAAATGCGTCGACGGTCAGCGTGGCGAATACCTGAGATTGACGCGGTGTTCACGCGCTTGCGCGCCTTCGTCCACGCACGAGGCCGTCCATGCTCGCCAGCAACACCGCACCCAGCACGCACGCCACGCCGCCCAGTTGCGCGACGCTCACGGGCTCGTGCAGCAGCCACGCAGCGAGCGCGACAGACGACACCGGCACGAGCGCTGTCGTCAGGCTCGCTTCCGAGCCGCTGATCCGCGCGGCGCCCGCGTACCAGAGCACGAAGCCGGCCACGGTCGGCACGAGCGCGTAGTACACGACGCCGGCAATCGCCGCGCTGTCGACGTGCCCGCGCCAGGGCGCTTCGAAGAGCGCCGGCACGACGGCCACCGCAAAGCCGATCCCGCTCATCAGCGCCGATAGTTGCAACGCCGGGACCGGCGTTGACAGCTTGCGGTTGAGCAGGATGAACAGCACTTCGCAGAAAACCGCCGCCAGCACGAGCGCATCACCCACCAGCGCGCGGCTGTTCCTCGCCCCTTCGATGTCGTCGAAACGCACCGTGCAGGCCAGCACGCCGGCCGTCGCGAGCAGGATCGCGCCGATCAGCGCGGGACGCGGTCGCTCGCCGAACGCGATCATCGCGACGCCCGCCGTGACGGCAGGCAGCGTGCCCGCGATAACGCCCGCGTCGGCGGCCGAAGCGAGCTTCATGCCGCTGATCAGGAACACCGTATAGCCGACGCTGCCGGCGCCCGCCTGCGCGATCACCAGCATCGTGTCGCGCCGGTTCAGACGCGGGAACGTCGCGCCGCGCATGCGCATGATCGCGGCGAGCAGGGGAAACGCAATCGCGAAGCGCAACGCCGTAGCGCAGAAAGGCGGCAAGCCGGCCGCGATGGTCTTGCTGACCACCACGGTGCTGCCCACGCCGATCATCGCCAGCGCGCAAAAGAGATAGCCAGTCGATCGTGAATTCATGCTGCGTCCTTGTCCGCTGATTGATATGACGCAGCGTAGGACACGCGCGAACGCGCGTCTTGAATGAAATTGCAGCGTGAGACGAATGGATGCGCGGCAGCACGCCGCGCGGTATGACGCTCAGGAACGCCGCATCGCCGCCGCGTAACTCGCGGGCGTGACGCCGAGCAGGCGCACGAACGCGCGCGTCATGTGGCTCTGATCGGCGAAGCCCGCGCCAGCCGCGGCATCGGCGAGCGCGCTGCCGGTCGCGATCAGCCGCCGCGCGAGCGCCACGCGCCGCTGCATCCGGTAAGCGTGCGGCGGCAGGCCGAGTTCCCGCGCGAAACCGCGCAACAGCTGGAAGCGGCTCATCCCCGCTTCGGATGCCAGATCGGCGAGCGTCAGCGCGGAAGCAGGATCGTCGTCGATGCGCACCTTCGCGCGTGCGATCGGCGCGGCCGCGAGGCGCGGCGGCGTGAGCATCGTATGATGCGCGCCGACATGGGCAAGCAGCGCGACGAGCGCCTCTTCGCGCGCCATGTCACAGGGACTCGCGGCATCGTCGACAGCGGCTGCGAACAGGCGTTCGAACCGTATCTTGAGCAACGGATCGTGCGTGACGGGCTGCGTCAGTTCGACGTCGCGCGTGAACGTCTGCGTCAGTTCGCCCGCTGCCTCGAACATCAGCGCAGGCGCGAAGTAAAGCATGTGCCACGCACGGCCGCGCGCGTCGAGCGGACTGCCGTCGTGGACTTCGCCGGGATTGCAGGTGATCACGTCATTGGCGAGCGCCTCGACCGGACCGCGTCCGCTCGCCGAACGCTGCCCGCCGCGCACGATCACGCCGATACCGAAACCGTCGTGCGAATGGCGTGGAAACGCATGCGTCGTTTCGGCGACCGTCGCTTCGAGGCCGTCGATTGCACAGCGAACCATCTGGACGCGGCCGCGCTGCATGCCAGTCTCAGCCGCGAGGCCAATGCGACGCGCGAATGCATGCGGGCAGGCGCGGCGACATCAGCGTTTGCCCTCGTCGCTGCGCTCGCCTTCGCGGATCTTGCCCTGCGACACGCTGCTGCCCGGCGGCACGCTATGCGTGAGCCACACGTTGCCGCCGATCACCGAGCCCTTGCCGATCGTCACGCGACCCAGAATCGTCGCGCCTGCGTAGATCACGACGTCGTCTTCGACGATCGGATGGCGCGCATTGCCCTTCACGAGCGAGCCGTCCACATCCGCCGCAAAACTTTTCGCACCGAGCGTCACCGCCTGGTACAGGCGCACACGCTCGCCGATGATCGCCGTCTCGCCGATCACCACGCCCGTGCCGTGATCGATGAAGAAGCTCGGCCCGATCGACGCGCCCGGATGAATGTCGATGCCGGTGGCCGAGTGCGCGATCTCGTTGATGAAGCGCGCGAGCAGCGGCACGCCGAGCCGGTGCAGCGCGTGCGCGAGACGGTGATGCGTCATCGCGCCCACGCCTGGATAGCAAAGCAGGATTTCGGTGATGTGCTGCGCGGCAGGGTCGCCCGCGAACGCAGCGTGAATGTCGCTCACGAGCAGCGCGCGAATGCCGGGCAACTGCTTGCCGAATTCGCGAGCGACATCGAATGCATGCACGCTGAGTTCGACGTCAGGTGTCTGTGCGTATTCCGGCAGAAATCGCAGCGCACGACGGATCTGCTCGGCCAGCAGCCGCAGCGTGCTTTCAAGCGTATGGCCGACGTAATAGTCGACGCTTTCATCCGTCAGGTCGGGCGCGCCGTAGTGCGTCGGAAACAGCGCCGCGCGCAGGCCCGCGACGATATTGATCACGCCTTCGCGCGAGGGCAGTTCGCGGATGCCGCGCGGGTGGCGCGTTCGATGCAGTTCTTCGCGCGACGCCCGCAATTCGGCGACGATCTGTTCAAGGCCCCAGTTATGGGAAGACACGTTTGACATGAGGACGGCACCCGCACGGGAGTGCGGTTCGAAGTGAAGTGTCCCCAAGATTACCGCGTTTTTTGTCTGCCCGCGTAACGCGCCCCGGGACAGCGCACCAGGCCGCGCGGCAGTCAGATCGTCACGCTGCTCGCATCGATCCAGCGCACGGCCCAGTCGCGAGCGTGTGCGATCGCGGAAGCTTCGTCAGAGAAGCGGAGATCGACGGGGAAAAAACGGTTGGCGACGAGCTCGCCGTCGCTCGAGCGCGAGATCACGACATAGGGTTGATACATGCCGTCGCCGGAACGCGCCGGCGCACAGTTCAGCAAGTAGCCACGATGTGTGAATGCAGCATCGAAGTGCATGAGTCACCCGCTCCTGACTGCCTCGTAAATGATATGAGCGACGACGCGTGGTGTTCTGCTTCCGCCAGACCACCGGCGGCCGTTCTTCAATACGCCAATACGCGCCATCTCGTTCGGACTAAGATCATACTCTGTAGAAAATGCGTGTTCTACGGAAAAAAAGCAAAAAGTTACGGCACACGCGGATGACCCCGGCGGCACCCTTACCCACATTGAAAGTGCGGCTGCCGGAACGGGTCTTGCTGACGGAACAGCCAGGTATTCCACCTGATCGTTCCTGAATGGAGGTAGCGTCATGAACAGCACCGACGTAAAGAAACCGCAGGGCGACACCGCGCATGCCGCGGCAAAAAGGCCGCTCAGCGCCGAGATGCATAACGATCGCACACACGACAGCACCGTCGACACCGACGGCAAGAATCATGAAGCGGCACGAATTGCCGGGCACGGAGCGATCAGCCCGGACGAAATGACCTGTAGCAATGCGTCACTCGACGACAGCGTGCCGGACATGCTCGGCGACATCGCCGGCTTCGATAGCCGCGTCGGCGGCAATCATCTTCTGCTGGCGCTCGAACCGGGATGCACGCTCGTCGACAAGGGCATGGTCGCACCTGAAAAAGCCTATGACATCGACTATCAGTTCGACGACCCACGCACGGTTGCAGAACGTCGGCAGCGCGGACGCATTCACTACGCGTTGAATCATTTACGGCCGGCGCGTGTGATCGAACTGCAGCGTGGCAAGTAGACTGCATCCGTCTGTTGTGTTTGATTTGCCCGCGTGTCGCTTGCGGCACGTGGGCTTTACGTTTTACCCGTGTTTGATTCGTGCCCGGTGTCGATTGCCCGCGTCATGGCGGAATTGATATCTCCCGGTTTCCCATTCCCCATTTGTGGAGTATCAGCATGAACAAGGTTGTCGTCATCGGTGCAACGGGCACGCTCGGCCAGGCGGTCGCAAGCGAACTGAAGACACGGCATGAAGTCGTCGAAGTAGGCGCGACGCGCGGCGCGTATCGCGTCGACAGCACGGACCCGGCAAGCGTCGAGAAGCTCTTTCGCGAAATCGGCAAAGTGGACGCCGTGATCACCACGACCGGCAAGGTACACTTCGGCCCGCTCACGGAGATGACCGTGGAGCAGTTCTGGACCGGTCTGCGCGACAAGCTGATGGGCCAGATCAACGTCGTGCTCGGCGCACATCAGTACATCAACGATGGCGGCTCGTTCACGCTCACGAGCGGCATCCTCGCCGACGAACCGATCCGCCTCGGCGCGAGCGCGACCTCGGTGAATCTGGCACTGGAAGGTTTCGTGCGCGGTGCGGCAATCGAGCTGCCGCGCGGCATCCGCATCAACGTGGTAAGCCCGACCGTACTCGAAGAATCGATGGAAGGCTATGCGCCGTTTTTCCGCGGCTTCGAACCGGTAAGCGCGAAACGCGCGGCGCAGGCCTATCTGCGTAGCGTCGAAGGTGCGCAGACCGGGCAGATTTATCGCGTCGGCTACTGAACCGGCGCGGCGTGACGTCGCGCGTTTTTAGTCATGTAGTTCACGAGACGGCGGTCGTATTCCCATGAGGGATGCGACGGTCGTCTCGCGTAGCCGTGCATCGCGTGAACGGCGCTCAGTGAATCTCCGGCTCGCCATTGGGCTTCGCGCCGCCGCGTTGCAGGAAGTCGAAGTCGCAGCCCTTGTCCGCCTGCAGCACATGAACCTGATGCATCGCTCCGTAACCCCGCTCGAAGCGCGGCGCCGGCTGGACCCACGCGGCCTTGCGGCGCGCGAGTTCATCGTCCGGCACGAGCACGTTCAGCTTGCGTTGCGGCACGTCGAGTTCGATCAGGTCGCCGGTCTGGACCAGCGCGAACGGTCCACCGATGAACGACTCCGGCGCGACGTGCAGCACACATGCGCCATAGCTGGTGCCGCTCATCCGCGCGTCGGAGATGCGCACCATGTCGCGCACGCCTTTCTCCAGCAGCTTCCTCGGGATCGGCAACTGGCCCCACTCCGGCATGCCCGGTGCGCCGACCGGCCCCGCGTGCTGCAACACGATCACGCTGTTTTCGTCGATATCGAGCGCGTCGTCGTCGATGCGCGCCGCCATGTCGTTATAGTCGCGGAACACGACCGCGCGGCCGGTGTGCACGAGCAGCTTCGGATCGGCCGCACCCGGTTTGATCACCGCACCGTCGGGTGCGATGTTGCCGCGCAGGACGGCAAGGCCGTTGCCGGGCAGAAGCGGCGCGGCGCGACTGCGGATCACGTCTTCGTTGAAAATTTTCGCGTCCGCGATGTTCTCGCCGATCGTGCGGCCATTGACGGTTTTCTGCGAGCCGTCGATCAGGTCGCCGAGTTCGCTGAGCATCGCCGGCAGGCCGCCCGCGTAGAAGAAGTCTTCCATCAGGTACGCGCCGGTCGGACGGATGTTCGCGAGCACCGGCGTGCGGCGCGAGATGTCGTCGTAGCGCTCGAGCGTGAGTTCGATGCCCGCGCGTCGCGCCACCGCGATCATGTGGACGATCGCGTTCGTCGAGCCGGATAGCGCGAGACACGTCGTCACCGCGTTGTCGATCGAACCGGTCGTGAGAATGTCCGACGGCTTCAGGTCTTCCCACACCATCTCGACGATCCGCATGCCGGTCTTCGCCGACATCTGCGCATGACGGGAGTCCGGCGCGGGAATCGACGCGAAACCCGGCAACGTGAAGCCCAGCGCCTCGGCGGCGCTCGTCATCGTCGATGCCGTGCCCATCGTCATGCAGTGGCCCGGCGAGCGTGCGATGCCGCCTTCCACGCCCTGCCAGTCTTCTTCGGTGATCTTGCCCGCGCGCAGGTCGGCCCAGTATTTCCACGTGTCGGAGCCCGAGCCGAGCGTCGCGCCGTTCCAGTTGCCGCGCAGCATCGGGCCGGCGGGCAGGTAGATGGCGGGCAGGTCCATCGAGATCGCCCCCATCAGGAGCGCGGGCGTGGTTTTGTCGCATCCGCCCATCAGGACGACGCCGTCGGCGGGGTACGAGCGCAACGTCTCTTCGGCTTCCATCGCGAGGAAGTTACGATAGAGCATCGTGGTCGGCTTCTGGAACGGCTCGGCGAGCGTCTGCACCGGTAACTCGATGGGAAAGCCGCCGGCCTGCCAGATGCCGCGTTTCACCTCTTCCACACGCTGTTTGAAATGCGTGTGGCACGCGTTCATTTCGCTCCACGTGTTGAGGATCGCGATCACCGGCTTGCCGGCGTATTCCTCGCGGCTGAAGCCCATCTGCGCCGTGCGCGAACGATGGCCGAACGACCGCAGGTCGTTCACGCCATACCAGCGGTGGCTGCGCAGTTCTTCAGGTGTCTTTCGTCTGGCCACGCTCTCTCCAGCAACGTCCTGACTACGTACGGCGCGGCGCGTGCTGGAGCGGCCGTCAGGCCTTCTGCTGCTTCCCACGCGACACGATCTGCGTCGGGCTCACGAACTGCAATGCGATCAGTACCCAGATCAGCGTGATCGCCATGTAGATCATCGCCATCGCATCGATCGATTGCGGCGCGCGAACGCCCGTCGAGAACACAGCGTAATACAACGCGACGACAAGCGTCTGCGTGGCGGGCCCCGCTGTAAAGAACGTCAGCTCGAACATGCCGATGGTGCGCACCAGCACGAGCAGCCCGGCGGCCAGCATGCCGGGCACCAGCAGCGGCAGCAGCACGTAGCGGAAGTAGCGGAACGTGTTCGCGCCAAAGATGCGCGCCGCCGATTCGAGGTTCGGATCGATCTGCTCGATGAACGGCGTCATCACGAGAATCACGAACGGCAGCGCCGGCACCAGATTCGCGAGAATCACACCGGAGAGCGTACCGGCCAGACCGACCTTGTACATCACGGTCGCCATCGGAATGCCGTACGTCACGGGCGGCACCATCAGCGGCAGCAGGAAGATCAGCATCGCAACCCGCTTGCCGGGGAACTGGACGCGAGCGAGCGCATAGGCCGCCGGGACGCCGAGCGCGACCGACAGCAGCACCACTGCGCCCACGACCTCGACGGTCACCCACAACACGTTGGCGAGCTGGAAATCGCTCCACGCCTGCGCGTACCAGTGCAGCGTGAAACCCTGCGGCAGCGGCGTGCCGAACCAGCGCGTGGCGATCGAGTTGACCGCGACCGTCGCGATCAGCAGCACGACGTTCAGCAGGAAGAACACCATCGCGCCCCATACGAGCACTTTCCACAGACGATCGGGCAGACTCGTGCGCTGCCGGCCCGAACGCTGCGTGCCGTCGTTGCCGCTCTTGCGGTTGCCATCAGCGGGCCACGGATGCGTGGCGTGGTGATCGGTCGTCATCAGCCCTTCCCTCCCGTCACCGGTCCGCTGTAGAAGAAGCGGCGCGCACCGAGCATCCCCGCGACCACCAGCAGCTGCACGAAACCCATCACCATCGCGATGGTGGAGGCAAGCGAATAGTCATAGCTTTCGAACGCCGCTTCGGCCGCGGCAATCGACATCACGCGCGTGGGCCCCGCGGGCGCACCCAGCAGCACCGCCGACGGAAACACCGAAAACGCCTGCACGAACGACAGACACGCGGCCATCGTGAGGCCCGGCACCAGCAAAGGCAGATAGATCTGGCGAAACTGCTGCCACGGACTCGCGCCGAGCGTGGCCGCGGCGCTCGCGAGCCGCGGATCGATACCTGTGACGTATGACAGTGTGAGCAGAAACGCGAACGGAAAGCCCGATACGATCAGCGAAATCAGCACGCCCCAGTAGTTATGCGTGAGCCGCACTTCGTCGGAATACAGATGCATGCCCTGCAACGCCTGCGGGAACCAGCCGTTCGGGCCGAAATACGTCAGCATGCCGTCGGCGATCAGGACCGTGCCGAGCGTGACCGGAATCACCAGCAGTGTCGTGACGAACTTCTGGTAGCGCGAATCGCGACGCAACGCGAACGCGACCGGAATCGACGCGCCGACGTTGATCAGCGTCGCGGGCACCGCGAGCTTCAGCGTGACGATGATCGTCGGCCACATCGACGTGTCGGTGAAGAACGTCGTGTAATTGGCCCACATGCTGCCGCCGTTCGTCGGCTGGAACGACAGCACCAGACCGTACGCGAACGGATAGATGAAGAGCGCGAGAATGAATATCAGCGCGGGCGTGACGAGCCACGCGCGGGTATCGCGCGGCGCGGGTGGCGGTGAGAGCGTGACCGCGTTCATTGCACCGCTCCGTCATACACGAGCGTTCGCGAGGGCGGCACACACAGGCTGATGCGCTCGCCTTCGGTGAACTCACCTGCGAGTCGCGCCCACAGTTCACCGAACACCGTCTTCACACGGATCAGCGAATCGCGGCCGCCGTATTCGACGGTCAGCACGTCGGCGTCGAACGCGTTCGGCGTGCCGGGCGCGGCGCGCTCCATATCCTCCGGACGCAGCGCGACGCTCACGCGCTTGCTGTTGAACGCTTCCATCGGCGTGCCGATGAGCCGCACGCCGTTCGCCGTCATCGCGACGCCTTCGCCCTCCATGCCTTCCAGCGTGAACTCCGCAACATTGCGATAACCCATGAAGCGCGCGACATGCAGATTCTTCGGCCGTCCGTAGACTTCCTTCGGCGTGGCGACCTGCTGCACGATGCCTTCTCTCATCACGACAATCCGGTCGGCCATCGAAAGCGCTTCGTCCTGATCGTGCGTGACGTAAATCGTCGCGCGTTCGAGCTGGCTGTGAATGCGGCGGATTTCAGCACGCATCTCGATGCGCAGTTTGGTGTCGAGATTCGACAGCGGTTCATCCATCAGAATGAGCGGCGGCTCGATTACGATCGCCCGCGCAATCGCCACACGTTGCTGCTGGCCGCCGGAAAGCTGTCCGGGAAGCTTGCGCTCATGGCCGACCAGCTGCACGAGTTGCAGCGCTTCGCGCGCCCGTCGCACGGCTTCGCTCTTCGCGACGCCGCGCATCTTCAGACCGAAGCCCACGTTCTCCAGCACCGACATATGCGGAAAGAGCGCGTAGTTCTGGAACACCATGCCGAAGCCGCGCTTTTCGGGCGGCAACACGTCGATGCGCCGGTCGTCGAGCCAGATGCCGCCGGCCGTCAGCGGTTGAAGCCCGGCGATGCAATTGAGCGCGGTGGATTTGCCGCAACCGGAAGGCCCGAGCAGCGCGATGAATTCGCCACGCTGGATGTTCAGGTCGAGCCCCTGCAACGCAGCAACCGCGTGACCCTCGGCGTTCGTGAAGCTGCGGCACACCGAATCGAGGCGCAACTGCTCAAAGTGATACTTCATGACAATTTCCTGAAGCTGGCGGCGGGGCGGGCGCGGGGGGGGGCCCGCCCCGCCGCAGCATATGTACCGTCG